>JBBRZL010000095.1:0-13602 GCA_038236735.1 Holophagales bacterium
CTCGGCCTTGATGCGGTCCATTTCCGCACGCTCGATCCGGCGCGCGGGGACGCCGCCCCGCGAACCCCGCTGGGTGATGGAGCAGGCTCCGGGGGAGCCTGCGGAATCGGGACCCGGCGAGGGTGAGCATCGAGACCGTAGGCGGTGTCACCCCAGGGTTTCGGCCATCCCTCGGATCTCGGCCTTGATGCGGTCCATTTCCGCGCGCTCGATCCGGCGCGCGGGGACGCCGCCCCAGGTCTCCCCCGCCCCCACCCGGCTTCCCGGCAGGATCACGCTCTCGGGCAGAATGGTGGCATCGTCGCCAATGATGACATCGCCCATGATGCAGCAGGCCAGGCCCAGTGTGGCGCGGTGACCGATGCTGACCGGGGCGATGACGAGATTGCCGCCGCCCCCGTAATGGGCGCAAAGGCGCACGCTACCGCCCAGGGCCGCGTCGTCACCGATGGAAATGAGTTGGGGGTCGCTGATGTATTCCGTGTTGATGAAGGCGTGGCGGCCGATTTTCATGCCCATGGCCTTCAGGAACCAGACCCCGAAAGGAGTGAGCGTCACAAAGGGGAGGAAGGTGAACCGCACCAGGTAGAAGAGTCCGTTGTGCAGGAACCAGGGCAGGGCGTGCAGGGTGTAGTAGCCACCCTTGAAGGGCTTGATCCGGGTGGGCAGGATCCAGTTGTAGAGGGGAATGACCACCAGCAGGGCCAGCCCAAAGACGAAGAAACACAGGGCCAGCCCGAATCCGGACACAATCCAGGGCAGCGGACCCGGGAACGACGTCGACCAACGATGCAGGAGGGGCCAGATCCACAGGGCAGGCGCCAGGGCCAGGCCCAGGGCCGTGGAAGCCAGGGTGTACATGAGGAGGACCGCCAGGCCGTAGGCCATGCGCGAGAACCGGCGGATCAGGCGGTCGAGCCAGTTCGTTTCCGGTGGGTTCTTGGATTGGTCACTGGCGAAGGGCGTCACGCGGCACCTCCACCTATCGCGCGCTGCACGCGCTCCGGCGCGCTTTGCTTGCCGAGGCGGAGCCTCCCTGTGCCGCGCCCTGCGGGCTTCGGCTTGACTCGCGCCCCTGGCACTCGCCCCTTCGGGGCCGTCTGTTTCGCAGCCGGTCCTATTCGCCTCCGGCGAATGGTCGCCAAAGTGGCCCTTCGCTCCTGCTTCATGCTCATGCCTCCAGCGTAGCGAATAGGATGGAAGGATGGATCTCGTTCTGCTCCGTCTCTCCGCCCTCGGGGACATCCTGCGGGTAATGCCCGCCTGGGCGAACCTGCGGGAGGCCTTTCCGGAGGCCCGGTTCCGGGCGGTGGTGGAGGATCGCCACGCCTTCCTGCTGCAACCGCTGCCCTGGCTGGAGCCGGTGCTCCTGCGGCGGCGGCGGCTTTCCAATCCCCTGACAGCCATCGGCGAACTCAACCGGGTGGCAGACCAGATTCAAGACGCGGAGGCCAGCCTGGATTTCCACGGCATCCTCAAGGCGGCTTTGATCCCCAGGCTGGCAGGGATCTCCGAGCGCTGGGGCGACGGCGTCACCAAGGAGTTCGCGGGGCACCTGCAGACTCACCCACTGCCCTTCAGCCCCCAGACGCGCTACCAGCAGGCCCTGGGCTTGGCTGAGGCCTTCGGGAGAAGCCGTGGCGTCAGCGGCCTGGGCTGTTTCAGGCCCATCCTCAAAGCCATGGAGCTGCCAGAACCCGGCGCCATCTGGCAGTCGACTGCGAAACCCAGAGTGGTCCTGGTTCCAGGTGCTTCCCGCCGTGGGGCCATCAAGCGCTGGCCCCTCCATCACTGGATGACCCTGGCCCGGATGTTGAGAGACCGCTTCGACCTGAGGTGGTCGCTGGGTCCCGAGGAAGCGGACCTGCGGGGCTGGCTGCCCGAAGCCACCGGTGTCGCGGCCCTGCCCCTGCTCGAGTTCTGGCAGCTGGCTGCGGCGCTTTCCCAGGCGGATCAGGTGATCGCGCCGGATACGGGACTGCTGCACCTGGCCGTGGTGTTGGGGGTTCCGGCCCTGGGGCTCTATGGTTCCAGTGATCCTGTGGTGGCGGGACTGCCCGAGGGTGCCGGCAGGATTCTGCGCACGGGTATCGGCTGCTCCCCCTGCCGGGAACGGGACTGCCAGCGGCGACAATGCCTGGAGGAACTTCTCCCGGAGCGAGTTTTCGCGGCCTCGCTTATTTGATCCGGAACTTGTACTTGCCCTCGTGGCATTCCAGGCACTTCACCACGGGCGGGATGTGCTGGCGGTGGCATTCCGTGCAGGCGATCTCCCCCTGGTGCGAGTCGTGGGGATTGGGCTTGGCCTCTTTCGTCAGGGCCTTCATGGCGGGATAGTCGCCGTGGCAGGCCATGCAGGATTCCGAGGCGACAGCCTTCTTCGTGGGCTTCTCTTCCCGGTGGCAGTCGAAGCAATGGACACCGGCCTTCACGTGATATGCAGGAGGTTTGGGGCCCTTTGATTCCTGGGCCGGGGCAGCAACCGCCCCCAGCAGACCGCAGAGGACGATGATGAGGGGACGGAATAGGTTCATGACGGATTCCTGAAAGTCCAAGCGGGCGAGAGGACTGGGTGCGCCAGCATTCTACAAAGGGCCAGGCGGCCATTCGTTCAGCGCAAATGCCAATAGCATGCTGCAGATCCGATCCCTTTTCGCTTTGACGATGAGAGCGTGATCTGAATCACAGTAACAATGCTGGAAAGAGATCGTCCTGGAGCTGGTGTGAGATGATGGCCCGCGCGGCGATTATTTCACAACCTTCAAGGCTCGCCTGCCATTGAGCCAAGGTTCGCCCGGTCCAGCTTTTTCGGTTGAGCATCCGTTCGAGAGGTCATGTCATGAAAAAGCACCAGGCGCCATTGGTAGCAGGGCTGGTCCTGGTGGCGGGAATGTCCTGTGCCGGGTGGCTGCAGGCCCAGACGGCCCAGCCCCGGGCCAAGGTACCGGCCTCGATTCCGAGTTACCAGCCGCTGGCCCAGGTGAAGGGCCCTGTGGATCTCATCGGGACAGACGCCCTTTCCGAGCTTGGCGAGGAATGGGCCAGCGTGTTCCGGAAGTTCCATCCAGAGGCGAATCTGGTCTTCCGTCCCAGCTTGACCAAGGATGCCGTGAAGGCCTTCTTCGATGGCACCAGCCTGCTGATCCTCACGGCGCGGGAATTCACTTCAGAGGAGACGGCGGCCTTCCAGACCAAGTATGGGTACCAGCCCATGCGCATCCCGGTCTGCATGGATGCCAACATCGTCTTCGTCAACAAGAACAACCCCATCACCGCCATCAGCATGGAACAGCTGGATGCCATCTACTCCGCCACGCGGCTGGGCGGTGCCAAGACGCCGGCCGTGGTCTGGGGCGATCTGGGGCTCCGGGGGGAGTGGGCCAAGCTGCCCATCCACGCCTACACGCGGGGTGCGGGCACGGCCACGAACGCCTCGGTGAAGGAGAAGGTCCTGCTCAATGGCACCTTCCACCAGGGGCTTCTCAGCCGGGATGATGCCGCTGCCCTGGCCGAGGTGGTCATGACCGATCAGACCGCCATCGCCATCAGCACCATGGCCTCCTGGTACTTCGCCAACAAGGTTCTGCCCGTGGTGCCATTCCGTGGCGAAGACCCGCGGTTTCCGAACCAGGACAATGTCACCACCAGCAAGTACCCCATGCCCCGCCTCTACTATGCCTACCTGAACCGCACGCCAGGCAGCCCACTGCCCGGGCCCGTAAATGAAATCATCCATTTCCTCCTGACGAAGGAAGGCCAGAATGCAGTCGCAGATTCGGGATTGCTGCCTGGGCCACCCGAGTTCATCACCATCGCCCTGCGAAGGCTGAGCCGCTAGGAAAAGCAACGCAGAAAGGCCCCCGCTCTTTGGCGCGAGGGCCTTTCCGCGTCCAAGAGCGTCAGCCCTTCCGCCAGCCTGTGGAACCGTCCTTGCGGTCCTCCAGCACGATGCCCAGGGCCTTGAGCTGATCGCGGACCCGGTCTGCCTCGGGCCAGTTCTTGGTGGCCTTGGCGGTGCGCCGGGCTTCAATGAGGGCTTCCACCTCGGCATCGAGACTTACCGCCTCCAGGGGCCAGGCGGCGAAGATACGGTCGGTTTCATCCAGGAAGACCAGCACGGCCTCGCGCTCCTCCCGGACCAGCGCCACGTGGTCGTCCTGGGCGTTCAAGTCGCTGATCAGCGTGAAGATCGCGGCAAGAGCCTCGGGGGTATTGAGATCGTCGGCCATGGCCGCCCAGAAGGCCTCGCGGGCCTGTTCCAGGCGGACTGCTGCGCTGGTGGAAGGCTGCCAGGGGCCGCCACCGGCTTCGCCGTTGCCCGCCATCCGGTTCCGGAAGGCCCGAATGCGCTTGAGCGAATTCTCCGCGGCCCTCAGGCCCTCGAAACTGAAGTTCAGCACCTTGCGGTAATGGTTGCTCTGGATGGCGTAGCGCAGGGCGATGGGATCCACACCCTTGGCGACGAGGTCGCGCAGGGTGAAGAAGTTCCCCAGGCTCTTGGCCATCTTCTGGCCCTCGACCATGAGGAATTCCCCGTGGACCCAAGTGTTCACCCAGCGATGGCCCAGGCAGCCCTCGCTCTGGGCAATCTCGTTTTCGTGGTGGGGGAAGATCAGATCCACGCCGCCGCTGTGGATGTCCACGCGGTCGCCCAGGAGCTCCATCCCCATGGCGGAGCACTCGATGTGCCAGCCGGGTCGTCCTGGCCCCCAAGGACTGTCCCACCAGGGTTCGCCGGGTTTGGTGGCCTTCCACAGCACGAAGTCGGTGACGGAGTCCCGCTCGTATTCATCCGCATCGACGGAGGCCCCAGCCTGCATGCCTTCGCGGTCCAGATGGGCCAGGCAGCCATACTGGGGTAGGCCAGCGATGCGGTAGTAGACGCTGCCGTCGCGCACGTAGGCCAAGCCCTTGATTTCCAGCTCCTGGATGAGCCGGATCATCTGCGGAAGGTAGGCCGTGGCCCGGGGCAGGAAATCCGCGGCCTGGATGCGCAGGGCCTCCAGGTCTTCCAGGAAGATGACCGTGAACCGATCCGTAAGCTCCTTCATGGCAGCATGACGCTGCTCGTTGCTGGCATCCGCAGGCAGGCTCCCCTGGGAGTCACGGATGATCTTGTCCTCCACGTCCGTGATGTTCATGCAGTGCTGAACCCCATAGCCAGCAGCCTGGAAGGTGCGCTTGAGCAGGTCCTGGAACAGGAAGGTCCGCAGGTTACCGATGTGCGCGAAGTTGTATACTGTGGGGCCGCAGGTGTACAGCGAAACCTGCTCCGCCAGCAGGGGAACCACCGGCTCCACGCGCCGGGTCAGGGTATTGAACAAGGAGATCGGTCGTCGAATCTTCTTCATGACTCTAGGAAACCATCTTTTCCCCTTCCATCCAAAGCCTCCGGTGCGCAAATGGGCCTTTTTGGTGGTCGCAAGCAAGACGAGGCGCTGGCGGAGCGGGAGCAGACCCTGCGGAAACTGCAGGCAGAAAGCCGTGCCATCCAGGCCCGCCTGGACAGCGCGCAGGAACTGGTGCGGCATCTGGATGAGGACCGGGATCTCCTGCTGGGGGCTCTCGAACGCATGAGACCCAGGGCCGAACCCGAGGTTCTGGCCGAGGTGCTTCTCGACACCTGCTTCAAGCCGCTGGGGCTCGCCTGCTTCTACATGGCAGTGGCGGACTGGGACCAGGACCAGCTTCGATTCGTCCTCTACCACGAAGGGGGTCGGGCCCGGAATCATCCTCCCCGGCGCCTCTCAGACCGGGTGGGTCTGTCCGAGCGGGTGCTTTCGAGCCGGCGGCCGGTCTACATCCGCACTCTGGAAGAGGGCCATGCCGCGGGCAGCCTCTTGACCGCGGCGGAGCAGGCCACCGGCCTGATCCCACACTCCTGGTACGGGGTACCGCTGGGGTGGGGATCACGACCCGCTGGCCTGGTGAGCTTCCAGAGCTTCCAGACTGATGCCTTCAGCGAGAGCCGTCGTCGGGTCATGGATGCCCTGGCGGCCCTGACTTCTACTTGCATGGGGGCCGATCAGGGGCGCTGAACCAGGGCCAGTAGATCGTCCGGGAGCACCCGGGCCCGGTTGTCTGAACCGGCCACCAGGTGGACGCTTTCGCCTTCGGCCAGCAGCACGCCGTTCCGTTCGATGCGATAGCCAAAGACCATGCGCCGACGCCCGGCCTCCCGCAGAAAGGTGCGAACCTGCACCAATTGATCGTAGTAGGCCGGTGACCTGAACTTCACCCGGATCTCGTTCACCACCAGGCGGACGCCCCGGGCCTCCCATTCACCGTAGCTCTGCCCCAGCTCGCGCAGGAAGTCGCTGCGGCCCAGTTCCATCCAAACCGGGTAGTTGCCATGGTGGACGATGCCCATGGCATCGGTTTCGGCGTAGCGCACGCGGAGCTCGGTCAGGGATTCCATGGATTCAGCGTACACGAAGAAGCCCCGCCGGAGCGGGGCTTGGGCTGATTCGGAAAGGGCTCCCGGTTACTCGATGGTGACGCGGACGTGATCGCCCTTGTCCGTGGTGATCTCCAGGAGCAGGTCGCCAGCCTTGGCGTCCACGAGGAGCTTCTGGAGGGTCTCAGGCTTCATGCCCTTCTTGGTTTCGCCGTTGACCTTGATTTCGCCCTCGCCAACCATGTCCAGCACGCCCTTGGCCAGGCTGATGGGCATGCGGATGTGGACTTCGCTGGGACCGTCTTCGCCCTTGGCCTCGCCCTTGGGGTGGCCATGGTGGTTGAAGGACTTCGAGACGATGTCCACCTTGATGAACCGCGCGCTCTGCGCGGCCAAGGGGAGACTGAGGCTGGCCGCCAGGGCCAGCGGGATCATGATGGCGCGCATGGGCGACCTCCTGGAAGGGTTGGACTTCGGCACTTGCCGTGTTGCATGGGAATACGGGGTGTCCAACCGGGGGATTAGCCTGGGTATTCTGGAATCTGAAACGAAGTTCGGTTTGCGTCCATCCAACCCTGTGCGGTCAACCGCCACTCCAGGAGTCCCTGCATGAAGTCACTCGCCGCCATCCTCCTTGTTGCCGCGCCGCTGCTCGCACAGGGCAACGTCAAGTGGGAACATGACTACCAGTCCGCCCTCAAGCGCGCCAAGGCCGAGCACAAGGTTATCTTCATGGACCTCTGGACCGAATGGTGCGGCCCCTGCCAGTACCTCCAGAAGAACGTGTTCCCCAGTGCCGAAGGCCAGGCGGCCCTTGCCAAGGTAGTACCCTTCTCCGCCCTGGTGCAAAAGAAGGACGGCACGCCAGTCGCCGAGGGCACGAAGCTGTCGGAGACCTTCAAGCTGAATGCCTTCCCGACCATGGTGATCCTCGACGCCGACGGCAAGGAACTGCGCCGCCAGGTCGGTGCCTTCAGGACCGGGGCTGAATTCGCCGGGTGGCTGGGCGCGAGATAGCCCTCAGTTTCGATTCCTGTCCCTGCGCGGCGGCCTTTTGGGCCGCCGCGCTATTTCTGGACGGCCAGGTGGCAACCGCTCATAGATCCTTTACCCCGCCCGCCGTCTTCGGTGGCTTGGGCAGACGCTGTTTGAGGCCTTCCAACTCGTCCTGCTGGGCGCCCATGCTGGGCCGCGGCGGGGGTGGTGGTGGTGGCTTCCTGGGATCGGGAGGCGGAGGCGGCAAGGCGTCCTTCACGAGGGTCTGCAGGTCGTGGATGGCCTCCCTTTGTCCAGGCTGCTCCAGGAGCAGGCGCTCCAGCAGGGCGCGGGCCTCCTCGGGGCGTCGTGCCTCTAGATGGGCACGGGCGGCCAGCAGCAGGGCCGGAGCCCGCCAGGTGGGGATGGGTCGAGGGGACCCCTGGCCCACCAGAGGCGATAGCACCTTGAGGGCATCCTCCGGGAAGCCGGTCTGCAGGTCAATCTGGGCTGCCAGCAACACATGGGTGGGCTTGGCATCGCTGGGCCGCCAGCGTCTCGCGCCAGGCAGGTCGCCCCCGTCGATGGCCCGCTGGGCGAGCCAGGCTCGGACACTGGCCGGCGCCCAGGGCGACCCGGCGGCCTGCGCCGAGAGGGACTGGGCCGCGAGACCCGCCACCAGGAGCAGGATGGGCCGCCACTTGGCGAGGGGTTTCCCGGCACTGGCAAGCCACAGGATGAGACCCGCCAGGGCCAACCAGGCGCCCACTTCGGGATGGGCGGGCTGGAGGGAGCGCCGGGCGGGCAGGGGCAGCCTTCCCGCCGCCAGGGCCTGGAGTCCCGCAGCGGCGGTCTCGCCATCCTTGAACACCTGCCCGCCGGTCCCTTCGGCCAGGCGTGCCAGGAAGTCGGGATGTGCGGTGCTGATGGCGGGTTCTGGGTCCGGAACTTTGGCGCCAGGCCGGGGGGGAACCGCGTGGGGCTGGCCGTCGCCGAAAGCCATGACACAGATGGGCAGCCGAGCCTGCTTGAGCGGGATGGTGGCCCGGGTCAGGGCCTCCTCGGGCGCCTCCCAGGTCTCCTCGCCATCGCTGAGAAGGAGGATGACGGCAGGGGCTTCGCGGTCCACCTGGGCTGCCACCTGGAGCAGACCCCGGCCCAGGCTGGTCCCGGGGGAGCCGAGGTCGCCGGGGGTCACCGCTCGCAGGGCCTCGCGCAGTAGGGTGCGGTCCTCGCCCGGAGGCTGCACGGGAATGGCATCGCCCGTCAGCAGATCCAAGCCCCACCGCAGGCCCGGCTGGGGGCGGGACCAGATGCGGTCGAGCGACGCGACGGCGGCCTCCCAGCGGGTGCGGCCCTCCGCATCCGCCACCGTCATGGACCGGCTGGCGTCGAGCACCACGTGGACGGTGAGCCGCGGGAACTCCGGCAGGCCCCAGCGGGGTTCTGCCAGTCCCAACCCCAACCCCGCCAGCATCAAAGCCAGCCCCAGCCCTTGCCACATCGGATGCTGCCCCACCACCTGCACCCCCAGGCCCGGTCGCAGCTGCGCCCGCAGGGCCAAGCCGAGGGTGAGCAAGGCCAACGCGCCAAAGGGGGCGAGCAGCCAGGGATGGGAGAAGGGGAAGCTCATGGGCCCACCACCCAGGCGGGACGGGGCCGGCCCCGCTTGAAGGCCAGGTCCACCGCCAGGGGCAGGGCCAAGAAGGCCGCGGCCAGCAGGCACCAGAGGGCCAGGGGGCGGCCTTCGGTGGGCGGATCCACGGGCAGAAGGGTCTTCTCCAGCTGATCCACCGAGGCGAGGCTGTGCTCCAGCCCGGTCGGATCCTCGGCATCGAAGGATTCGCCGCCCGTGAGATGCGCCACCTGCTGAAGAGAGAGATGGTCCACCTCCACCTTCAGCCGGGCGAAGCCACCGCCCTCCAGGGGCACGAGACTCTCCCCGTTGGTACCGATGGCCACGGCGTGGATGCGGATGCCGCTGCGCCTGGCTTCCTCGGCCGCCTCCAGGGGCGTGACGCGACCCCGATTCTGGACGCCGTCGGTGATGAGCAGGATGACGCGGCTGCGGGCCGGGCTGTCCTCCAGGCGGCGCACGGCGGTCATGAGCGCTGAGCCGATGGCGGTGCCATCGTCCCGGCTGTCGATGTCCAGGCGGGCCAACATCCTGAGCAGGCGCAGGTGATCCGATGTGAGCGGGGTCAGGGTCACTGGATGAGCGCTGAAGAGGATGAGGGCGAAGCGATCGTCGGGGCGACGCAGGATGAACTGCGCCAGGGTGCGGCGGGCAGCGTGCCAGCGATCCTCGTCGGGGCGGTCGAGGATCCCCATGCTGCTGCTGCCGTCCAGCACGACCGCGAAATCCACCACGGGCGCGGTGCCCCGGAGGGGTATGCGCCACTCGGGACCGGCCGCGGCCAGGCCCAAGGCCAGAGCCAGCAACACGGGAACCCAGTGCGAACTCACCCTGCCCAGGGCCCTGGAGGGCCGGGACGAAGGGATGCCCCAGCGGTAGACCACCCGCCAGGCCCAGATCACCAGGGGCACCGCCACCAGCAGCAACAGGGGATGGCGCAAGGCGATCATGGCCGCACCATCCCGTCACCCCGGGCATCGAGTGCGGCCACCAGCGGCCCCGGTGATGGGAAAGGCGGCTCCGTATGGCCGAAGCGGGCGGCATCCAGGCTTTTCACCCATTGATCCCAGGGGCTGAGGTTGTGGGCCCGGAAATCGGCGGGCCCCCAGGCCCGGGCCGTCTCCCCGAAGCGCGCCACCAGCAGGTCCCGGCCCAGGCCGTGGGCCGCATCCAGGGTCTCCCGCTGCCGGTTCGCGGGCGGCCACTGGCGCTGGAAGGCCTTGGCCGCGTGACGCAGGCGGCGTGAGGCCGAACCCTGTCGCCAGCTGCGGACCAGCCAGGCCACGAGGGCCAGGGGCGGCAGCAGCAGTAGGCTGGCCCAGGTCCAGGGAAAGGGGAGGGCGGGCAGGCGATCATCGTTGCCCCCGCCCACGCCCATCCAGGGCCCACCATAGGGGATGGCGCGCGGCACGTAGAGTCGCAATTCAGGACTGCGCTGCCCATTGCCCAGGTCCAGCGCCGGGATCACGGGGGTGCCAGGCTCCAGGGCCTGCACCTGAAAGCGCCAGCCCCGGCCATCCGGCAGGGGCTCCATGGCGCGGAGGCGCAAGGATCCCAGACGATCCTCCACGGCGGGCCGCGGGGGCGCGGGTTTGGCGGAGTCCTCCTCGCGGAGCTCCAGCACCTGCAGCTCGCCGAGCTTCAGCTGGGCCGGCGCCTTCCAGGTGGGGGCGGCCACAAGGTGCAGTCCAGCGGCCACCAGCCCGCAGAGGATCTTTTCATAGCTCGGATTGCGCGTGCGAAATTCGAGCAGGGCCGAACGCCAGATGGAAACGACCCCCATTACGCCCCCCCCGCCCGCAGCCACGTGTTCAACTTCGCCACGGGATCCTCCAGCAGGCTCCAGCTCTGGCGTTCGATGGCGGGGGTGAAGCTGGGGTCGGGCCAGGCGGGGCCGCGGCGATCCTGAGGGTCCTCCGGTTGGAACCACACCACGCGGTGCCGCGTGGCCAGGGGTTTGAGCAGCGGCGCCAGGCCCTGCAGGCCCGAGCCGTTGCTGAAGAGCCAAAGCCGGTGGCCCTTGCCATGCTCGCCCCAGTGGCCCAGGGCCTCGCGCCAGGCGGACTGGGTTGGAATAGAGGGCCCCCGTGCCGCCAGGGTTTCCAGAATACGGAGGCCATGGCTGCGGCCCCGTTTTGGCGCGATGCGCAGGGCGGGCGTGCGGTCATCGCCGGGAACAATGAGCCCCAGGCGGTCGCCCGAGGCCTGCAGGGTGGCGAAGGCGGCACCGCAGAGTTCCAGAGCCCAGCGCAGGGGCGAGACGGGATCGCCCAGGAACATGGAGGGCGAGGGATCCACCACCAGCCACAGCACCAGGTCCCGGCTGCTCTCGAAGCGCTTGAGGATGGGCTCGCCGGTGCGCGCCGTCAGGGGCCAGTTGATGAAGCGCGGATCATCCCCTGGAACGTACGGTCTGTTCTCCACAAAAGTGAGACCGGCGCCCTTGAACTTCGACGGGTGCAGGCCTCCCGTGCCACCGCCCAGCCGCCCACGCAGCCGGAGCGGCAGGCGTCGCAGGCGGGCGAGGAACCGGGCGGGCAGGGGCATGGGGGCCAGTATGGCGCAGCTACTCCCGCTCCAGACTGAAGACTGTTCCTACCACCTCACCCGCACCCGGTAGGTCAGCGTGGCACTGCCTTCGGCGGGCACGGTGACCTTGAAGCGGGCGGTACCAGCGGCCTCCTTGGTGTGGGGGGAGCTGCTCTGGAGCAGCTCCCAGTCGCCGGGCACGGGCTCGAGCAGGTTGACCGTCACAGCTTCCTTCTTGGCGTTCTTCAGCTCCACCTCGAAGGCGGATTCATACACGTAGCCGTATTTCCCCTGGCGGCCCAGGCTCTTGAAGTCCGTCTGCTTGCGCTTGGCGGTGACGTCGAAGGCATCGCCCAGCTTCAGGCGCACCACCTCGTTCCTGGGCGTGTGGTCCACATGGTCCTCGCCCACGAACTGGGCGCGGCCCTCGCTGTCGCGCTTGTAGACACGGATGATGCCCTTGGGCAGGGGCATGCCCAGGTGGCTGGCTTCCTTGTTGTCGAACTCGACGAAGACGCCCACCTTCTGCTTCTCGCCCAGGTCGCCGTAGCTGCCGGAGTAGTAGTGGCCCTGGCCTTGGAGCAGGTATTCCTTGCGCACGGGCACTGCGCTGGCGCTGAGGAGGGCCACCTGCTTGGTCTGGTTCACCGCCAGGGTGGTGGGGCGGTCCAAGGTATAGAGGTGGTACTCGAAGAGGCTTTCCTCGGCCATCTTCGGAACCGCGGCCCTCATCAGCATTTCCCCCCTGGCCGCCCCGGGAACCATGTCCCTGCGGGTATCCCGCGCCCGGTTCACATCCCCCGCCACCAGTTGCAGCGTGGCATTGGGGTAGGCGGCGCCGCTCTGGTTGGTGAGGGTCACCCAGCCGCTGAGGTCGAGGTTCTTCTCGTCCGGCGACAGGTTTGTCACATAGTCGGCGCGCCAGGAGAGGCCGCCCGTGAGGTAGCTCAGCTCCAGCTGCTGGGCCCGGTCGGCGCCACTGTTGAGGCTGATCACCAGGGTGGGCCGGGCCCGCAGGTTGCCGGGCACTTTCGGATAGACGATGCGGCCGGGGATGCTGGTCTCGATGCGGTCGGCGAACTGCAGCACGGTGCCGTTGTTGGTGGCCAACACCGTGGCCTCCTCCCGCACCTCGTCATAGCCGGGGCCGTTGGCCTTCGGCTTGTTCGAGATGATGGTCACCTTCTCGCCCACGTACTTTTCCAGCAGCTTCTGGGGCGTGAGCAGGTCGAAGTCGAAGTTCTGTTCCGCCACCCAGAAATCCTTCGGGTGGGTAAGATTCCGCAGCAGCGCCGTCTCCGGCCGGATCTGCGCCGACACTTCCTGGAAGGCCAGCCGGGTTTCCCCCTTGGGCAGTCGCACTTCCCGGGTGTCCTTCACCAGGGCCAGGTTGTCGTTGTAGATGGTCACCGCCAGGGCCTTCTGGTCCTTCAGCGGGGTGGTGGTCTCCTGGGCGGCGAGCAGCGCAGGCAAGGCGGCGAGCAGGATGGTGGGGCGCATGGAACCTCCGGGATGTGGGGGGCGGAATTACACCCGATACCTGGTCATGTCGCGGGCGGGAAGTTCCTTTCAACAAAATATGGACCAGTAGGGCAAGTCGCTGAACCGCCATGAAAAGCAGGTAAAAGGTAGCCCTGTCTTCAGTATCACCGTCCATCACTGTTCATCACCGGGTTCCAGCTTTTTAACCGGTCTGCTCGAAGCTGCGGTTCAGGCCAGCTTGCCCTCAACGGCCAATGTCTGGATGCGTGCCAGGGCGCTGTCCAGTTGGCCTTGGAGGAGCTTCTCGGCGCCCATCATGGCCATCATGGTGGGGATGTCGGCTTCGTCCACCAGGCGCAGGGTGCTGCCTTCGCCAGAGGCCGCCATCTCGAAGCGCAGTTCGTGATCGAAGAGCTTCTTCGCGCCGGGTACCAGGCTTACGAGCTGGCCGGGGGTGCGGGTCTTGGCCACCAGTTCCTGGGGCATCTTCATGCCCATGACCTCGATGACATAGCTGTGGGAATCCGCCGTGCCCTGAAAGTTCATGGCCGCCGGTTCCAGGAAGGCCCGGTGCTTCGACAGA
>JBBRZL010000096.1:0-13329 GCA_038236735.1 Holophagales bacterium
CCAACCCGGACACTATGCTCACCCTCGCCGGATCCTCACTCGCCAGGCTGCATTCTGCAGACACGCCTGGCTGAGGCCAACCCGGACACTATGCTCACCCTCGCCGGATCCTCACTCGCCAGGCTGCCTGGCAGCCTGTCTCGTGATCCGGCGGGGTTCGCTACTCGTCGTAATCGTCCATGCGCAGATCGCCAGGATCGAAGCCTTCGCCGCGGCCACGTTCGATGGCCACGCCGCTCTCGGTAAAGGTCTCTTCCAGGTTCTCCGCTTCCGGTTCGGCCGGGAAGTCATCCTCGATCACGTGGACGGTCTTCTCCTTCTTCACGGCCTTGGGCTTGGCGGGCGCAGCCTTCTGATTGGCCCCGCATTTCGGGCAGATGGCCTCAGGCTTGCCGAAGTCGTAGAACTTCGCCGCACATTGGAAGCAGGTGAACTTTTTTCCAAGATCTGCCATGCCTTACCTCGCCCATGCCCAAAGGGGAAGGTTGTACCAGATTCCAGCCTGCTTGTCACCCGGTGGCGGTTGGATTCTAGGCCCAGGGGGCGGCGCCAAGCTTGGTGGCATCTCCATCACACAGCAACTGGATGAGCGTGTTGGTGAAAATCCGGTATTGAATTTCAACCCCCTCACCGAATCGATCCACGAAAGTGGCGCGGCTGCGTTCAAGCTCGTTCCGGAGCAGGCCATAGAGGTTGCCCCCGGCGTGGGCCTGGGCGACTTTTTCGGGAAAATAGAGCTCCACATCCCCCACCAGCACTCGGGCCAGGCGTTCGGCCGCCGCGCGGGTCCGGGGATCAAGTTCGGCCGAGGGGGTGGCCTCAATGGCTTCGGGCACTACCTGGGTGGGCGCGCTGGCTCGCAATTCCACGGGCTGGGGCCTGGGCTCCTCCTCCTTGCCCGCGGCCAGCGATGCCAGCATGGCCGAGGTGGCGAGAGCCAGGGCCCGGATCTGGACCGGGTGATCGATCTTCTGGCGCAGGCCGCTATCCACCAGCAGCAGGGCGACTGCCTTCTTCTTGTGGCGGATGGGGAAGATGGCCACATCCGCGGCTTCAAACCGGCTGATGGGCGCAAGCAGGGCGGAGTAGCCGGGGCCCGCGCTGCAAAGCGATCGGCTCAGGCCGTGGATGACCGCTTCCAGGTCCGGGGGTGGCACCACGGCACCCGATTGCAACGGCGCCCCGGACTCGAACCCGCGATGGGTGTAGAGGGAGGCCAGCCCCTGCTTGAGGACAAACAGGGCGCTGCGCTCCACCAGGGGGGAGAGGGCATCCAGCAACCGCTTGAGGAGATCACTCTGACTGGTGGCACCTTCCAGCAGGTCAAGAGCCGTGGCCAGATGGGTGTCGGACGGGTCCGATTGGCCCGTGAGCGCAGGCGGGCTGACGGTGTCTCGGAGCCGGGCCAGGAGTGCATCGTCGGGATGGAATTTCGCGAGGGCCCCCTGCCAGGTGGCCATCACCTCTTCAAGGAGGGCGTGATTCTGCAGATTGAGCCAGGCCTCCAATTGGGACCGGAGGGCATCGTCCTGGGGCTTTTCCTCGTGGCGCGGGTCGCTCATCTGGGGCTCGGAGAAGGGTTGGCCTCAAGAGTAGCCCAATCCCGGCGGTTTCCTGTGCGCTGGCATTCCCTTCGGGGAACAGTTAGGATGGCCCAAGTTCCTTGGAGACCTCGAATGGCGGATCTTTCCATTGCGGTAAGGCAGAACGGCGAGGTGGCGGTGCTGCTGCCCGCCGGGTTCATCAATGCCCATACCGTCCGGGAATTCGAGGAGGCCCTGGAGGGGCTGGTCCGTGATGGCCGCTATTTGATTCTGCTCAATTGCAAGGATCTCAGCTACATCAGTTCGGCCGGCCTGGGTGCCATCATGGGCTTGATCGAGACCGTGCGGGAACACGAAGGGGATATCCTGCTGTCGAACCTCCAGGAGAACGTCTTCGCCATCTTCGACACGCTTGGGTTCACTCAGCTCTACCGGGTTTTTGGCGACGAGGACCAGGCCCTGGCCGCGGTTGTGCCGGGCCGGAAAGGCTGAGCGTGTCGGCGAAGTTGGATCACGCCCAGTTCCGGCTCATCATTCCGAGTCAGACCCGGTACCTGAACCTGGTCACCGGCCTCGCCAAGCGGGCTTCCTTGGCCGCGGGGCTGGACGATGCCACGGCCGCCAAGGTGAGCATCGCCGTGGATGAGGCCGTGACCAACGTGATCCTGCACGCCTACCACGGGGAGGGCGACCACAGTGTGGAATTGGAGTTGCGCTTCACCGAGGTGGCCCTTGAGATCCATATCCTGCACTCGGGCCAGGGCATCCGGAGCGACCAGCTGGTGCTGCCCGACCCCAAGGAGTACATCAAGCATCCCCGCAAGGGGGGGTTGGGCCTCCTGCTCATGAGCCGGTTCATGGATGAAGTCCAGTTCAAGGCGGACGAGGTCTCTGGCCGCAATGAATGCTGCCTGATCAAGAAGATCAGCTGACTCGGCAGCCCCCCATGCCGACCAATCCCTTCGACCGTCTCCGCCAGCTGGCGATGAGGATTCCGGAGGGCCCCCAGGAACTGCTCCCCCTCATCGATTTCCTGGAGACCTTTCCGCAGCAGGGCAGCGAAGAGAACCTCGTGCATCTCGTGGGCATCACCGCCATGGGCATTGCCAAGGCCAGCCAGGGCGGGCTTTGGGATGGCGGGAAATGGCTGTTCCTGCGGGGGGCGGCCCCGCCCTTCCCAACCCATCCCGGGGAGGGCTGGCAGGTCCGGCCCTGGAAGTACGGCGATGAACTCTACGGGCATCTCGTCATTCGGGCCCAGCTGCTTCCGGATGCGGTTCCGCTCCTGCTCTCCATCAGCGCGCCGCTGCTCGCGTGGCGCCGCGCGGAGGCCGTGCGCAGCACCCAGAACCAGTCGCTGGCGCTCCAGCTCTCCCGGCTCAACACGGTCTTCGAACTCACCCGGAACCTGGGCGAGGTGGAGACGAAACGGGATCTGGTGCGGCTCATGGCGAACACGCTCATGGGCGAATTCCGCATCATGCGGCTGCTGGTGGTGGATGCCCAGGGCCAGGTGCTCCATGCCAAGGGCCTGGGCACGGTACCCGAGTCGCTGGAAGGCGAACAGCTGCACGAGCTCGTCCAGGCCAAGGGCCTCGTCCATGCCATCGAACTGTTGGATCAGAACCACAGCCATGGCTTCGCCTACGCGGCCGAGCCGGCGGTGGGCCGCCTGTCCGAGGACGACCTGGTCTTCCTCCGGACCCTGTTGAACCTCACTTCCTCCCAGCTATCGAGCCTCGAGTTCCGCGAGGCCCGCATCCAGGCTGAGCGCATGGAGAAGGATCTGGACCTGGCACGGAACATCCAGCGCAATCTGCTGCCCAACTCCCTGCCGGAACCGGAAGGCTGGGAATGCGCGGCCGCCAACCTGCCCTATCAGGCCGTGGGTGGGGACCTCTACGACCTCTGGATGACCCAGGATGAGGGCATTGGCCAGCGCTTGCACCTCGCCGTCGGCGACATCTCTGGCAAGGGGCTCCCCGCCTCGCTGATGATGACCCAGCTCTCGGCCTTCCTGCGGGCCATGGCGGACCACCCCGTTCCGGACTGGGGTCGGCTGGCGGAACGGGTGAACCGCCGCATGAACGACGTACGGGACCGGAACCGCTACACGACGCTGTTCGCCGGCAGTCTCAATCCCACCAATGGCGACCTCCGCTACGTGAACGGTGGCCACAATCCGCCATTGCTGGTGCGGGCGACTGGTGAAGTGCTCCGACTGGCCCCCACCGGCCCCATGGTGGGCCTGCTGCCCGGCGTCACCTTCAGCGAGGGCCGGGCCCACCTGGACCTGGGGGATGTCCTGGTGATCTTTACGGATGGCATCGTGGAAGCTGAGAATGCCGCAGGTGAGGAACTGGGCGACGGGCCCCTGGCGGAGGTGGTCCAGCGCCGCCCTGAGGCCAGCGCGGACGAGTTGCTCGAGGCCCTGCTGGTGGCGGCCTTCCAGCATCTCGAGGAAGGCAAGTTCCGCGACGACGTGACGCTGGTGGTTATTAAGCGAATGGGCTGAACGTCCCTTGTTCCCATTCGTATCCTGGAGTCTGGAGGCTCATCCATGAACCAGTTCAAGACCCTGCTCATCATCGTGGCCATGACTGGCCTGCTGGTGTGGATCGGCGATCTCATTGGCGGCCAGTCCGGCATGCTGCTGGCGCTGGCCATCGGGCTGGTCATGAACGGGGTGAGCTATTTCTTCTCTGACAAGATCGTGCTGGCCAGCTACGGGGCGCGGACGGTCACGGAGGCCGAGGCGCCAGAGCTCTACGCCATCGTAGCGAACCTGGCCCGACGGGCTGGATTGCCCACGCCCCGCATCGCGATCATCCCCGAAGACACGCCCAACGCCTTTGCCACGGGACGGAATCCCGAACATGCGGTGGTGGCGGTGACCGAAGGCATCATGCGGGTGCTCAGCCGCCCGGAGCTGGAGGCGGTCCTTGCGCACGAGCTGGGGCATGTGAAGCATCGCGACATCCTCATCAGCAGCCTTTCCGCCGTGTTGGCCCAGGCCATCATGTTCCTGTCCCGCATGGCCCTGTGGGTGACGCCCAGGGACGAGGAAGGCCGTTCCAATCCTCTGGCGGGCCTGGCGGTCATGATTCTCGGGCCCATCGCGGCCATCCTCCTGCAAATGGCCGTGAGCCGCTCCCGGGAGTACCTGGCCGACGACTACAGCGCCCACCTGACGGGGCGCCCCGATCTGCTGGCCTCGGCCCTGGAGCGCCTGGAGAACTACAACCGGGAGCTGCCCATGCCCTCGGCCCAGCCGGCCACGGCCCACATGATGATCGTGAACCCCCTGAGCGCCGGCGGGCTCATGAGCCTCTTCTCCACCCATCCCCCGATGAAGGTGCGGGTGGAGCGCCTGCGGGGCATGCCCATCGAGGCAAGGTAGGCGGCAGCCCCGCTTTGCCGGGATGCCGCGCGGGGGCCGGGGGGGTGCGCGTAGCGCGGGACCCCCGGAACGGATTGGCCGTAATTGAATGCCCAGCGCTCCCCGGCCGATAGGGTCTCCATGCGGGAACGGCTCGGTCGATTCGAGGTGGTGCGGCTTCTGGGGAAAGGGGCCATGGGCGAGGTGTACCTGGGCCGGGATCCCAGGTTGGGTCGCGAGGTGGCCCTGAAGGTCATCGCCGCCGGTTCCGACTTTGGCGAGGAGGCCCAGGCCAGGTTCGAACGGGAGGCCCGGGCTGCAGCCATGCTCAACCATCCCCACGTGATCACGGTCTTCGAATTCGGCGAAGAGGAGGGCCTCCACTACCTGGCCATGGAGTTCGTCGAGGGGGAGGAACTGGAGACGCTCATCCAGGGAGGGCAGGCATCGAAGGCCGAGCTCCTGGAGGTACTGATCCAGGTCTGTGAAGGCCTGGCCTATGCCCATCGGCGCGGGGTGATCCACCGGGACATCAAGCCCACCAACATCCTGGTCACCCGGCATGGCAAGCGGCTCCACGCCAAGCTCATGGATTTCGGCGTGGCCCAGATGGGGCCTTCGGGCCTGACCCAGACCGGGACCCGGCTGGGCACCGTCAGCTACATGGCTCCGGAGTATCTGGACACGGGTACCTCCACCGCCAGTGGCGACATCTTCGCGTTGGGCGTGATTCTCTACGAAATCCTCACGGGAGGGCGGAAGCCCTTCCACGGGGACACCACCACCTCCGTGCTGAACCGCATCCTGCTGCATCCCCCCGAACCGCTGCGCCCCGTGGATCTGAATGATGTCTCAGGGCGCCTGCTGGCGGTGGTGGATCGGGCCCTGGCCAAGCGAGCCGTCGATCGGTATCCAGACGCGGAGGCACTGGGTGCGGCCATCCAGGAGGCCATGGTCGGAGGGGCTGAGATACCGGTGGTGGCGGCTCCAGCCCCACCGGCTCGAGCCAGACCGGCCAAGGAGGTGACCGGGCAACGGATCCTGGTGGGCAAGGGGGGGCTGGGCCAGTATCTCAGCCTCAAGGTGGCCCTCCGGCATGCCAAGCCAGGCATGGAGATCCACCTGCTGCCAGGCCTGTACCGGGAATCCGTGGTGGTGGATCAGGATGTGACGATCCAGGGCCTGGGGGCACCGGAAGAAGTGGTGCTGGAGGGCGTTTCCGGCCCAGCCGTGGTGCTCGGTGCGCGCAGCGCGTCCCTGCATGGACTCACCCTGAAGGCGGCCGAAGGCGAGGTCGCGCTCCGCGTGGCCGCTGGAACGTCCCTGCTGGAGGGTTGCATCTTTGAAGGCGGCAGTCTCGGGGCAGAGGTCAAGGGTGGGACCCCTCGTTTCGTCGATTGCGCGTTCCGCTGTTCGGGGGGGTCGGGGCTGAGCGTGGCGGAGGGCAGCCAGGCCCGGCTCCAGGGAGGCGTCGTCGAAGGGTTTCTGGAGGCGGGCATTCTGGCGGGTCCCGGGGCCCAGGTCTTCCTCACTGGAGTTCAGGTGGGTCCGGGGGCCGGCGTCGGTCTGCGGGTCCGGGCCCGGGCTCAGGCCACGGTGGAGGACGGCGTGTTCACGGCGCTGTCGGGGGCCGTGGAAGTGGAATCGGATGGCCGGGTGCAGTTGACCCGCTCTAGGCTGCTGGATAGCCGTTTCGCGGGCCTGCTGGCCCTGGAACGGAGCCACGCGGTGCTGGAAGCCTGCGAGCTGGGCAATCACACCTGTTCCGGTGCCCACGTGCTGGCGGGAGCCAACGTGATCTTCCGCCAGTGCCGCCTGGTGGCCAATGCGGGGTTTGGGCTCTCGGTCATGGACCGCGGGCTGGCCACGCTCGAGGGCTGCCTGCTCCAGGGCAACGGCGGTGCCGGTCTGCTGGTCCACCACGGCGCCACGGTACAGGCCCGGGGCTGCACCGTCTCGGAAGGGCGGTCCATGGGTGTGGACTGTGATGAAGGTGGTCAGGCCATCCTGGATGCCTGCGAGATCTCCGGCAATGCCGGGCCAGGCGTCCAGGTGGAGCCAGGCGGGAGCCTCCTGCTGGTGCACTGCATCCTGAAGGATGGGCGGGACACGGGCCTGCTGCTGCTGGAGGACTCCCAGGCCACCCTGGAGGAATGCGTCGTCCACCGGAACGCCCGGGGCGGGATCCTCCTGGCGAAGGAGGCGGCGGATCCAATTCTGCGGGGCGCCAATCGCATCGAGGATGGGTTCCACCGCGTGGACGGGCGTGGCCAGCTGGTGAAGGTGGCGCCGCTCTAGAACCCGGCCAGCTCATCCAGCAGGGGCAGCCAGGCTGGGGCATCCGGATCGGGCCAGGGCAGGGGGCGGATGAGGGGATCCTCGGTTTCCGGGGGCAGGCCATGGGCCTGAAGCAGGGCCACGGGCAGCTCTCGGAGTTCACCGAGCTCCCGCTGGAAGGTCCGGAGGTCCGACAACCGCAGCTGGGCCCCCAGCGGGGACTCCACCAGCAGCATGCGGCTGGTGGTCCCATCGTCCGCCCGGAGGCGATCCAGGGCCTGGTCCAGGGTGTCGGTGGGCTCCAGGCGCAGGTAGCCGGCCGCGGCCAGGGCGTCCTGTAGCCAGATCCGATCCGGCCCCGGAGTCATGGCCAGCACCACCCTCGTACAGCGTCGCGCCAGGAGGGTCAGGGCATCGGGCGTGAGACTGCCCGAGGGATTCCCGCGCTGGGCGGGATTGGCCGCCTGGGGGGAGGCCTTGACCCTGGCATCGCCCACCACGGCAGTCGAGACGGCAGCGTTGGCAGGCGTCCGCAGCACCTGCTCCCGGGCGCTGAGCACGTCCTGGATCAGGCGGAGTTCGGTGGCCCCCAGGTCGGCGAATTTCACGCCGACCACGATCTCGCCACCCCGTTCCCGGGCGTTGGCCACCATGCCCCTCGCTTCGAACAGCGGAAACTTGGGCAGATCCCGGATCTTCAGCATAGGGAGCACCTTCCCCTTGTCGAAGAAGCCGAGGCCTGGCGTGATGCGCATGTGGTCATCCATGCGCATCACGCGGTCCACGCGGAAGGCGAGGCCGCCGATGGACAGGTTTACCAGGGGACCCGCCAGCCCGTGGCCCGGGAAGGCACCGTCCTGGGCGAGGACATAGGCCTTCTCCCGGGGCCGGAAGGGATAGCGCTTCTGCCGACGTCGGTCGGACGGCAATAGGTGTAATGGGATCGAGAACCGGTAGAGCAGGTAGGCTTCCCGGCCGAGAAAGGTGATCGGGGCCTCGAAGCGCTGCTCGCCCACCGAAAAGAGCATCTCGAAGGGGGCGCCCAGGGCCATCTCGTGGGGCAGCGGGCGGATGAGCTTGAGGTGGACGAGTCCCTTCTCCTGATCCACGTGCCGGATGTGGGAGGTATAGGGCAGAGTCTGGGCGCCTTCCACCTTGATGGGGAATTCGATCTCATCCCTGTGGAGCTGGGCCAGGACCTGGCGGATCTCAGCAGGATCTTCGATCAGGGCATCGCGCCCATCCCCTCCACTCGATCTGCTCTGGTTCATGATTCCGCCTGCTCCCATTGGCATCGGGTCATGCGGTGCCGGGATTGAATTCAGACATTGAACAGGAAGTTCATAAGATCGCCATCCTTCACCACATAGTCCTTCCCTTCGGTCCTCATCTTGCCGGCGTCCTTGGCGCCCTGCTCGCCCCGGCAGGCGATGAAATCTTCGTATGAGATGACCTGGGCCCGGATGAAGCCCTTCTCGAAGTCGGTGTGGATGACGCCAGCGGCCTGGGGGGCCGTGTCGCCCTTGTGGATGGTCCAGGCGCGGACCTCCTTCACGCCGGCCGTGAAGTAGGTCTGGAGGCCCAGCAGGGCGTAGCTGGCATGGATGAGAACATTCAGGCCTGGCTCGGCCAGGCCCGCCTCCTCCAGGAATAGGGGGCGGTCCTCCTCGGGCAGGTCCTGGATCTCAGCCTCCAGCTTGGAGCAGATGGGGATGCAGGGGGCGCCGCGCTGGGCGGCCAGTTCCTGGAGCTTCCGGTAATGGGCGTTGCCCTCGGGGTTCCGGATGTCCTCCTCTCCGATGTTGCCCACGAAGAGGGTGGGCTTGAGGGTGAGCAGCCCGTAGGACTTGATGATGGCCTTGTCGTCGGCCGTGAGGCCGGCGGTGCTGGCCCATTGGCCCTGATCCAGGCGGGCGAAGACCTGCTCCAGGACTGTCACCAGGGCCTGGGATTCCTTGTTGCCGAGCTTGGCGATCTTGCGGTGGCGCTCCAGGCCCTTCTCGACGGCATCCAGGTCCTTGATGACCAGTTCGGTCTCGATGATGCCCAGATCCCGCTCGGGGTCCACGCCGCCTTCCACGTGGGTGACGTTGGAGTCCTCGAAGCAGCGCACCACCTGGACGATGGCGTCGGTCTCCCGGATGTGGCCGAGGAAGGCGTTGCCCAGGCCCTCGCCCTTGCTGGCGCCCCGCACCAGGCCCGCGATGTCCACAAACTCCTGGGCCGCCGGGAGGATCCGCTGGGGATTCACGATGTCCGCCAGGGGCTGCAGGCGGGGATCCGGGACGTCCACCACTCCGGTATTGGGATCGATGGTGCAGAAGGGATAGTTGGCCGACGCCGCGCCCGCGCGCGTGAGGGCATTGAAAAGGGTGGACTTTCCCACGTTGGGTAGACCCACGATGCCACAAGCCACAGCCATTCCATCCTCCAAGCCCTCCAGTATCGCGTACCCCATATGTGACGAAAAGAACTGCTTCCAGGCCTTGCGCAAGTCCTCAGGGCGCCATACTCTCCCGGCCATGGTCACCGGATGACCGGGGAGGCGGCATGATCGTGCGGGCAGAGTGGCCGGGGTACGTGGTGGATGTTCTTGTCCGCCCCGGCCAGGAAGTGGAAGAGGACGAACCCCTCATGATCCTCGAGGGCACGGATTCCTCCCGCACCGCTTTCTACATCAACGCCCCGGAGGGCGGGAAAGTCCGGGAGGTCCTCCTGGAAGAAGGCGACTTCGCCTACGAGGACGATGATCTGGTCGTGATCGGAGACACGGACCGGGACGAGTAGCAGGCCGGGGGGGACCGCCTGCTCGCGCCACCTATCGCACCCTGCCCCGCAGGGTGCTCCCGCTTGTCCTCGCGGCGTGCGGAGGTGGAGTCTCTGCTCGCGATGCCCCTCCGAGTCGCCTCGAGCCGCTCCAAGTCAGTGTTGGCGGGATACACTGGGCCATCGTCTTCATGAGGTGACTGATGGCAGTGGTGCGGGCCGAGATGGCTGGGAAGGTGCTGGAAGTCTGCGTCGCCGAAGGCGATGCCGTGGGCGAGGACCAGGACCTGGTCATCATCGAATCGATGAAAATGCAGATCCCCGTGGGCAGCCCCCAGGCGGGAACGGTGAAGAAAGTCTTCGTGACCCCGGAGCAGTTCCTGAACGAGGGTGATCCCATCGTCGAGCTGGGCTGATGGACCTCAAGCTCGAACACCTGCAGGGAGCTGACACTGGCATCGTGCTGCTGGGCCTGGCCCGGCCCGCCGCCAGGAATGCCCTGGGCCGCCAGCTGCTCACGGAGTTCCGGCAGGCCCTGGCTGGTTTGCGGGCGGATCCAGGTATCCGGGTGGTGCTGGTCCACAGCCTTGTGCCCGGCGTGTTCTGCGCCGGCGCTGACCTGAAGGAACGGGCCACCCTATCGGATGCCGAGACGGCCGCCTACGTCCGGGAAATCGGGTCTGCTTTCACCGAGCTGGAAGACTTGCCCATGCCCGTGATCGCCGTGCTTGAAGGCGCCGCCATGGGGGGCGGGCTGGAGCTGGCCTTGGCCGCAGATCTGCGGGTGGCGGGCGCGAACGCCCAGCTGGGCATGGTGGAGACCGCCCTCGCCATCATCCCCGGCGCCGGTGGCACCCAACGGCTGCCCCGGCTCATCGGGCTTTCGCAGGCCAAGGAATTGATCTTCACGGCCCGGCGCATCAGCGCCGCTGAAGCAGGACGCCTGGGCCTGGTAGACCGGGTGGTGACTGCCGGCGAGGCCCTCCAAGCAGCCCTGGCCTTGGCCCGGGAAATCCTCCCCAATGGGCCCCTGGCGCTGCGCCTGGCCAAGCAGGCGGTGAACGGTGGCAGCGACCTGAACCTCAGCTCAGGGCTGGCACTGGAGCAGGCCTGCTATGCCCAGGTGATCCCCACGCAGGACCGGCTGGAGGGCCTGGCGGCCTTCCGGGAGAAGCGCCCACCCAGGTTCCGGGGCCAATGATGGCGCACTCCCATGGCCCCACCACCACCGGGCGGCTGGCCCTCAGTTCGCTGGTCTTCGGCCTGAACTTCCTCGTCCAGGGGCTCGGGGGTCTGTGGACGGGCTCGCTGGGCCTGGTCTCGGATAGCCTCGAGAACCTCAACGACGCCGTGGTGAACCTGCTCGCCCTGGGCAGCATCCGGGTGGCCAATCGGCGCGAGCCCTGCGATCGCTGGAACTATGGCTGGCACCGCATCGAGATCTTCAACACCCTGCTGGGCGTCCTGCTGCTGGTGGTGCTGGCGGGGGCCGTCCTGTTCGAGGCCTGGAACCGCTTCTGGCACCCCCACGCCATCAAGCTGGGCTGGGCCATCGGCTTCTCGACCCTGGGGCTGCTGCTGAACCTCGCCGCCACCTTCGTCCTCGTGCCCGCCAAGGGCACCCGCCAGGAACGGGACCTCAACCTGCGCAGCGCCTAC
Organism: Holophagales bacterium; assembly: GCA_038236735.1. GTDB lineage: Bacteria > Acidobacteriota > Holophagae > Holophagales > Holophagaceae > Geothrix. Next base: position 11,626 of record JBBRZL010000096.1, read on the forward strand.
CTGCATGCCCTCGGGGACAGCCTGGCCAACGTGGCGGTGATGGCGGGCATGGTGATCATCCGCTTCACCGGCTGGCAATGGGTGGATCCCCTGCTGGCGGTGGGCATCGCCGCCGTGATCCTCCGGGGGGCCTTCCTCCTGTTGCGGGATGCGGTGGGCATCCTCATGCACCGGGCGGCCTTCGACCAGGAGGAGGCCAAGGCCGAATTGCTGCGCCTTCCCGGCGTGCTCGGCGTCGAAGACCTCCGTTCCTGGAATGTCTGCAGCCACCTCACGGTCTGTACCGCCCACATCATCGTGGCGGCGGAGCGACTGGCCGAGACCGAGGCCCACCAGCAGCAGATCGAGCACCTCCTCGCCGAGAAGTATGACGTTCGGCACCTCACCCTGCACTTCGAGACGCAGGCCATGGCCGAGCGGCACGCCCACCGCTTCGTCCACGAGCATGAGGCCGAAGGGCATGAGCATCACCACGATTGATCCATTCAGGCACGCGGGCTGCGCCCCCGCGCAATGAAAAACATGCGGCCATCCGGCCGCATGTTTTTCCACTGAGGAAGGAAGCCTGAAGTCGGTCAGCCCATCCCGTGGCTCTTCATGATGGCGCCGCGCTGGGCGTCGTACTCGGCCTGGTTGATGAGCTGACTGTCGAAGAGATCTTTCAGCTCCGTCAGTTCCTCCTTGAGCGACTTCGCGGGGGCGGCGGGGGCGGGCGCATTCCCGGTGGGTGCGCCCTGCTGGCCCAGTCCCTGGGCGGCACCAGCCATCTGCTGGCCCATCATGTTCCCCATGCCGAAGCCGAGGCCCACGCCCATGCCCATGCCGGCAACGCCGCCGGGGTTCTGGGCGGCGAGAGGGATGGCGTCCGCCACCTGCATCTGCGTGTAGGCGCCCATGACGGGAGCCATCATGCCCACGCTGGTGCGCTTGTCCATCATGGCTTCGACTTCTTCCGGAAGACTGATGTTCTCCACAAAGAACTTGGACAGCTCCAGGCCCATGGTCCGGAACTCTTCCTGAAGCTTCTGCTTGACCAGGTCGGAGAGTTCGTCGTACTTGGCGGCCAGATCCAGGGCGGGGATCTTCGCCTCGCCCAGCACGTCCGTGAAGCGGCTCATGATGGTCTTGCGCAGCTGTTCCGTGATGTCGCCCAGGGTGTAAACCCCGTTGGTGCCCACCAGCTGCTTGAGGAAGGTGCCACTGTCGGCCACCTTGAGGGAGTAGATGCCGAAGGCCCGGATGCGCAACATGCCGAAGTCGGCGTCGCGCATCATGATCGGGTTCGAAGTGCCCCACTTCAGGTCGTTATAGAGCCGGGTGGAGGTGAAATAGGTCTCGGCCTTGAAGGGGCTCTCGAAACCGTATTTCCAGCCCTTCAGGGTGGCCAGGACGGGCAGGTTCTGGGTGCTGAGTGTATGGGTGCCGGGCTTGAACACGTCCGCCAGCTGGCCTTCATTGACAAAGACCGCCTCCTGGCTTTCCCGGACGACCAGCTTTGCGCTGTTCTTGATCTCTTGGCCCCGCACGGGGAACCGCCAGGCGAGGGTATCGTTGGAATCGTCAAGCCATTCGATGATCTCAATGAATTGGGCTTTGCCCCAGTCCATCAGCGCCATGGGTTGTTCTCCTAGTGGCAGCGGCCACGGGTATGATTCTAGGCCGATTGGCAAGTCTGGCGGGGCTTCCGGTGGGAAAAACCGGTGA
>JBBRZL010000097.1:0-13317 GCA_038236735.1 Holophagales bacterium
ACCAGGCCCGGGAGGCGGCGGCGGCGATCATGCTGTCCACGCCCACCATGTACCTGCGGATCCTCTTCCTGGTGGCGGCCTTCATGCCCCTGGGCGCGGTGCGTCTGCTGCCCCCCTTCCTGCTCTTCTCCGCCCTGTCCGCTGGTTATGCCTGGTGGTTGCGCCGGGGCGAGGCCGGGGTTGTCACCCCGGAGACGACCCCCGATATGGAGGTGAAGGAGAAGAACCCCCTGGAGCTGAACGCCGCCCTCCTCTTCGCCCTGATGTTCGTGACTGTGTCCCTGGTCACCAAGTACGTGCTCATCTTCTACAAAGAACTCGGCCTGCGGATGCTGTCCTTCCTGGTGGGCGCCTCGGACATCGTGCCCTTCATCGTCTCCGTCCTGCAGGGGAACCTGGGCATTGGCCCCAACCAGATCCTGCAGGCCATCGTCATCGCCACCGCTTCGAACAACGTCATGAAGACCGCCTACGTCTTCACCTTCGGCCACCGCCTCACGGCCCGCCTCACGGCCATCGGCATGACCAGCATTGTCGTCCTGTCCTTCCTCTACGCCGCCCTGGCCCTCTAGGCTCTGCGGTCCTTCCCTGCCACTGATTCCCAGGGCAACCAAACCCGGATGGTCAGTCCATCCCACCTCCCCAGGAGCACCACCATGGCCGATCCGTTTGCCAAGAACGCCGCCACCTCCGCCGATGACGCGCTGAAGATCGTCCCCCGCGCCGAGTTCCGCGCCTTCGGCCAGGGCCTCATCGAGGCCGTCAAGGAGAAGATGTGGAACGGGAAGACCGTCCTCTTCCAGGCCCGCCGCATGCCCATGGAGACCTACTTCCTGAGCGCGAAGACCAACGAGGCCAACGTGAAGGTGCGGGACGGCCTGCTGGACATCAAAACCAAGGTGGGCGAGACCCCCGAGGGCTACGAGATCTTCCAGCCCCGCGGCAAGTTCCAGTTCCCCGTGAAGAAGGAGGACCTGGCCACCATCCTGTCCCACCTCAAGGCCGAGATGGCCCTGACCCAGGACATGTACACCATCGACGAGTTCATCGCCATGGCCCGCAAGCACGCGGACCTGGTGCCCGTGACCGTCGAGAAGATGCGCTACGGCTTCACCATCGACGGCATCATCTGCGAGTACGCCCAGGTGTGGTTCAACGGCGCCCTGGTGGAGACCGCCTGCGCCGAGAGCGAGAACTACGCCGGCATGCGCCAGGTGGTGGAGGGCCTCGGCCTGGCCGCCCTGCCCAACACCAACTACCTGAAGGCCGCCAAGAAAGTCATGGGGATGGAATAGGTTCCATCGGAGTCCAGCCCCAGCTCTGGGGTGGCCCGGGGGGGACCGCCCCAGAGTGCTTATTGCAGTCATGATCGATCCAAGAGGATCACAGGTACCCAAGATATCAGCCCCACCCGGAGTTCGACATGCTGCCACCTCAAGTCGCGCCTTTCCTCCTGACCCTGGCCATCAGCACCCTGATCGGCATCGGCCTGCGCGATTACTACGAGACCGAGAAGAAGTTCGACACCTTCGGCACCGTCCGCACCTTCGTGTTCTTCGGCATGCTGGGCTTCATGCTCTACCAGATCCCCGGGGTGGGCCAGATCGCCTTCCTCCTGGGCATGGCAGCAATCGTGCCCTTTCTGCTGGTCTACTACAGCAACAAGATCCGCCAGAAGAAGAGTCCCGGGCTCATCGGCGTCCTCATCGCCCTGCTCACCTACATTACGGGCCCAGTGGCCCTGAACCAGCCCCACTGGTTCCTCGTGCTCTTCGGGGTGTCGATCCTCTTCGTCCTCCACTCCAAGGGCAAGATCCGCACCTTCACGGACCGTCTGGAGACGGGCGAGGTGGTCACGGCGTGCAAGTTCCTGGCCATCGCCGGAGTGGTACTGCCCCTGATCCCGGCCCTGCCACCGACGGCGGGATTCATGGGGCAGATCTTCGCGGTGCTGCCGGTGACACCTCGGCAAATCTGGATGGCCGTGGTGATCACCATGACCATTTCGTACCTGGGTTACGTGCTCCAGACCTACCTCTTCCCCCGCAAGGGCCTGCTACTGACGGGTCTCATCGGGGGGGTCTACTCCAGCACCGTCGCCGTTCTGGTGCTCGCCAAGAAGTCCAAGCGCTATCCCGGCCACGACCAGGAGGCCGCCGCGGCGATCCTGCTGGCCGTTTCCATGATGTACCTGCGCCTGCTGGTCCTGGTGGCCATCTTCCGCTTCGGCTCGGCCCTGCAGGTGGGGCCAGCGTTGCTGGTCCTGGCCGGTCTGGCCGCCGGGTATGCGCTCTGGATCCGGCGGGATCGGGTCCTGGCCGTCACCCTACCCATCGCTTCCGCAGACATGACGCCTGAGGAGATCGCCGAGGGCCCGCAAACAGAGGGGGAGGAGCCTGCCCTGCGCAAGAACCCCCTGGAGATGAACTCCGCCCTGTTTTTCGCCTTCATGTTCGTGGCGGTTTCCCTGGCGACCAAATACACCCTTGTCCACTTCCAGGGCATGGGTCTCCGCATGCTGTCCTTCATCGTGGGCTGTTCGGACATCACCCCCTTCGTGGTGTCCGTCCTCCAGGGCAACCTGGGCATCGGCTTCGCCCAGGTGTTGCAGGCCATCATCATTGCCAGCGCCAGCAACAACCTGTTGAAGGTGGCCTACACCTACCTGTTCGGCACGCGCCGCACCGCGAACCTCGCAGCCATGGGCATGGTGCCCCTGGCGGTCATCTCCATCATCTATGCGATCTTCGTGCTCTGAGGAACTGCGGCTTTACAGCCCGTACTCCTTCCAGCGCCGGGCGATCCGCTCCAGCACTTCCGCGGGGAACACCAGGTCCCGGGGCCATTCGCGGGCGTAACCGTCGCCGGGGCGGTTCTTGCGGGTGGCGTCGATGCCGACCTTGCTGCCGAAGGCGAAGCGGTCGCTGGCGTGATCCAGCACGTCCAGGGGCCCTTCGGTGAAGAGCAGGTCCCGCTTGGGATCCACGTTGCTGGTGAGGCGGAAGAGCACCTCGTTCAGGTCGTGGGGATCGATGTCCTCGTCCACCACCACGATGCCCTTGGTGAACATGATCTGGCCCGTGCCCCAGATGGCGTTCATCACCTTCTGGGCGTGGCCCGGGTACTCCTTCCGCAGGGAGAGAATCACCAGGTTGTGGAAGGCGCCGGCCGCGGGCAGGTGCATGTCGCGGATCTCCGGCAGCACCAGGCGCAGCAGGGGCAGGAAGATGCGCTCCGTGGCCAGGCCCAGGTAGGCGTCCTCCTGGGGCGGTCGGCCCACGATGGTGGCCGGAAACACGGAGTGCTTCCGCATGGTGATGGCTTCCACGTGCAGCACCGGATAGTCGTCGGCCAGGGAGTAGTAGCCCGTGTGGTCGCCGAAAGGACCCTCCCTGCGCAGCTCCCCGGGGTTCACGTAGCCCTCGATGACGAGTTCGCTGTTGGCTGGAACCTCCAGGTCGTTGGTCACGCAAGACACCATCTCGATGCCTTCACCCCGCAGAAAGCCCGCGAACATGACCTCGCTGAGGAAGGGTGGCAGGGGCGCCGTGGCGGCATAGGTCAGCGCCGGATCGCCGCCGAAGCTCACGGCCACGGGCATGCGTTCGGCGCGGTCGTAGCCGTGGCGGTTGCGCGCGCCATCGTGGTGCAGCTGCGTGTGGAAGCCCAGGGTGCGGTCGTCGAAGACCTGCAGCCGGTAGAGACCCACGTTGCGATGGCCGGTCTCCTTGTTTCGGGTGTGGCTCAGGCCCAGGGTGATAAAGGGGCCGCCATCCTCGGGCCAGGTGGTGAGCACGGGCAGGTCCGTGAGCTTCACCTGGTCGCCCTGCAGGATGACCTCCTGGCAAATGCCCTTGCGAACGGTCTTGGGCATCCAGTTGCTGACCTCGGCCAGCACCGGCAGCTTGGCCAGCTTCTCGAAGAAACCGGTGCCCGGCTTGGGCATGGCTTCCTGCACCAGCTTCTCGATGCGGTCGGCAATGGCGTCGAGGCCCCGGGGTTCCTTGTCCACGCCCAGAGCCAGTTCCATGCGCTTGAGGCTGCCGAAAGTGTTCATGGCCACGGGCATGGCCTTGCCTGCGGGGTGCTCGAAGAACAGGGCCTTGCCGCCACCGGGCTGCTTGGACACCCGGTCGGCGATGGCCCCCATCTCCAGGCAGGGGTCCACTTCGGCGGCCACGCGGCTCAGTTCGCCCGCAGCCTCGAGCTGCTTCAGGAAGGTCTGGAAGTCACGGCCCATGGGAATCTCCGGACCTGATCATCCCATCCCCGGAGGGCTCCCAGGCGGCCTAGCCGTCCGATTCGGGAATTTCCCTTGAGCCAGCAGCCCTTTCCCCGCATACTGATGGGCCTTGCCCTGGCCGTGGGCCCCTAAGCGCATCCGATGGATTGCCGCCCACACGCCCCAAACTGAAGAGGTTTTCATGTTCGCAATCATCAAGACCGGCGGGAAGCAGTACCGCGTCGCTGAGGGCGATGTCCTTCGCGTGGAAACGCTGCAGAATGATCCCAAGTCGGCCATCACCTTCGACCAGGTGCTGCTCATCGACAATGACGGGGCTCTGCAGGTGGGCCAGCCTACCCTCGCTGGCGCCACGGTCGAGGCCGAGGTCATCACCCATGACCGCGCCAAGAAGGTGATCATCTTCAAGAAGAAGAAAACCACCACCTACCAGCGCACCCAGGGCCACCGCCAGTGGTTCACGGAAGTTCGCATCACGTCGATCAAGGGGTGAGGCCCCGGCAGGTTGAACCTGCCTTCGCATCCTTTCGCTTCCAGCCCACGAATCCAGAATCTCAAGAGGTTTTCCCATGGCACATAAAAAAGGCGTTGGTTCCAGCCGCAACGGTCGCGATTCCCATTCCCAGCGCCTCGGCGTCAAGGAATTCGGCGGGGAGCTCGTCCCTGGCGGTTCCATCCTCGTCCGCCAGCGCGGCACCAAGTTCCGGGCCGGCATCAACGTCGGCATGGGCAAGGACCACACGCTCTTTGCCAAGATCGATGGCAAGGTCCGCTTCCAGGACAAGGGCCAGAGCGGGCGCTTCATCCACATCGACCCCATCGAGGGATAGCCATTATCCGGGGGTTTCGCGCTGCGCGCATACCCCCGGACCCCCGCGGGCAGGCCGGGCAAAGCCCGGCCTGCCCTTATTTTCTAACCTAGTATTTTTGAAAATGTGATGACCCACCATGTTCCTTGACCATGTACAGCTCCACGTCGCTGCCGGCCACGGTGGCGCTGGCGCCATGAGCTTCCGCCGCGAGAAGTTCGCCCCCGAAGGCGGACCCGACGGCGGCGATGGGGGCAAGGGCGGGTCGATCACCCTGCGGGCCAACCGGGCCCTGAACACCCTCAACCCCTACCGTCAGAAGCGTGAGTTCACGGCCGAACGCGGTCGCCAAGGCGAGGGTTGCATGCGCCACGGCAGTGATGGCGCGGACATCTTCCTGGAAGTGCCGTTGGGCACCGTGGTGATGGACGGCGAGACCGGCGAAATGCTGGCAGAACTGCTGGCCGACGGCGAGGCTGTCTGCGTGGCCCGGGGCGGTCGCGGTGGCCTGGGCAATACGAATTTCAAGAGCTCCACCAACCGTACGCCCCGCCACCATCAGCCTGGCGAAGAAGGCGAAGTGCGGGTCCTCGACCTCGAACTGAAGCTCATCGCGGATGTGGGCCTGGTGGGCTATCCCAATGCCGGCAAGAGCACCCTGGTGAGCCGGCTCAGCGCCGCCCGGCCGAAGATTGCCAACTATCCCTTCACCACCCTGGAGCCGCAGCTGGGCGTGGTCAGCCTCGACCGCTTCGGCGGCGACCTGCTGGACAGCTGGGTCATCGCCGACATCCCCGGCCTCGTCGAAGGGGCCGCCGCCGGCGCGGGCCTGGGCATCCAGTTTCTCCGCCACGTGGAGCGCACCCGGATGCTGCTGCAGCTGGTGGACCTGTCGGATCCCATGACCGAACCCGTCGAGGCCATCCGCGTCATCGAGGGCGAGGTGCTGGCCTTCAGCCCCGTGCTGGCCGCCAAACCCCGCTGGCTGGTGGGCACCAAGTTGGACGCCCTGCAGGACGAAGCCCGAAAGGCAGCCTTCGAGGCCATCTGCAAAGCTCGCGGTCAGAAGCCCATCTTCATCTCCGGCGTCACCGGCGAGGGCCTGAAGGAGCTGGCCTTCGCCGTCAACGATTTCCTGAAGACCGGCTCCAGCTCCGCCATCGAGCGCGGCGAGGGCGCCCGAGAGGCTTGGTAGTGCGCGTCGGACTCCTGGGTGGCGCCTTCAATCCGCCCCACGACGGACATCTCAAGCTCGCCCAGCTTGCCCTGGAGCACCTTGCCCTGGACGAACTGCGTTTCGTGCCCACGGCTCTCAGCCCGCACAAGGCTGATCCCGGCGGGCCCGATGCCGTGACCCGGCTCCGGCTGCTGACCGAGGCCCTGGCGGGTGGCGACCCCCGCTGTCGGATCGACACCTGTGAGCTGGAACGCGGGGGTGCCAGCTACACGGTGGACACCCTGGAGTCCCTGACCAGGCTTGAACCGGAAACCCAGTGGATCCTCCTCATGGGCAGCGACCAGCTGCCGGGTCTGCCGCTGTGGCGGCGGGTCGAGCGCGTCTTCCAGCTGGCTTCGGCGGCCGTGGCCCTTCGTCCCGGCGCTCCTTTCCTGGTGCCCAGCCTGCAGGGCCTCCACTCCGTCGCCACCTGGAGCGGGGCCCCGGGCGAACTGGTGACTCTGCCCGCCACGGACCTGGACCTGGCCTCCAGCGACCTGCGGGGGCGCCTCCACCGCGCCCCGCAAGAAGATCCGGCGGGTTTGCCGCCGCAAGTTCTAGGTACCATCCGAACCGAAAACCTGTATCGTTAGCCTGCTCTGGAGCCCGCATGACCCTTGATTCCCGGCTCGCGACCGTCGTCGACGCCGCCCGGTCCAAGAAAGCCTTTCGCATCCACCTCGTCGACGTGAAGGAGATCGCCAGCTTCACGGACGTCATGGCCTTCATGAGCGGCGGCAGCGATCGCCAGAACCGCGCCATCGCCGAAGCGGTGGAAGACGCGCTGAAGCTGACCGGCGAGCGCCCCATCTCCCGGGAGGGGGAATCCAACGGCAACTGGGTGCTGCTCGACTACGGGAACCTCGTGGTCCACGTCATGGACGAAGAGACCCGCCGCCACTACAACCTCGAAGCCCTCTGGAATGCCGGCCGCGAGCTGGAGCTGCCCGCCGAGACCCACCCCGCCGCCGAGTAGGAGACGACCTCCATGCCGACCACCCCGATCAATCCCTACGAAGCCATGCAGGCCCGGTTGCGCGTGGCGGCCCAGCTCTACGGGCTGGATGACGCCCTCTTCAAGGTGTTCATGGCCACCAACCGCTCCATGATCGTGAGCCTGCCGGTGCTCATGGACAACGGTCAGTGGGAGGTCTTCACCGGTTACCGCGTGCAGCACAACGTGGCCCGCGGGCCCGCCAAGGGCGGCATCCGCTACGACATGAACGTCACCCTGGACGAGATCAAGGCCCTCGCCGGCTGGATGACCTGGAAGTGCGCCCTGGTGGACGTGCCCTTCGGCGGCGGCAAGGGCGGCATCGTCTGCGATCCCTCCCGCATGAGCCTGGGTGAGAAGGAGCGCCTCACCCGCCGCTACATCGCCGAGATCATGGACATCATCGGCCCGGACCGGGACGTGCCCGCCCCGGACATGGGCACGGATTCGCAGACCATGGCCTGGGTGCTGGACACCTACTCCATGCATGTTCGCCACACGGAGAACGCGGTGGTCACCGGCAAGCCTCTCGGCCTCGGCGGGAGCCTGGGCCGCGCCGAAGCCACGGGCCGCGGCATCCTCATCACCGCCCGGGAAGCCATGCAGCGCCTGGGCAAACCCCTGGCTGGCGCCACTGTGGCGATCCAGGGTTTCGGCAACGTCGGCAGCCAGGCGGCGCGCCTCCTGCACGAAGCCGGCGCCCGCGTGGTGGCCGTGAGCGATCAGAAGGGCGCCATCAAGAACGACCGCGGGCTGGACATCCACGCCCTGCTCAAGCATGCTGCCGAGACCGAGACTGTCGCCGGCTTCAAGGGTGCCGAGGCCATGGAGGCCTCCTCCCTGCTCACCCACGCGGTGGACATCCTGGTGCCGGCGGCGACCGAAAACCAGATCACCGAACACAACGCCGCGCAGGTGCGGGCCAAGATCATCGTGGAGGGCGCCAACGGGCCCACCACGCCCGAGGCTGATCCCATCCTCCTGGAGCATGGCGTGCTCGTGGTACCCGACATCCTGGCCAATGCCGGCGGTGTGACGGTCAGCTACTTCGAGTGGGTGCAGAACCGCCAGGGTTTCTACTGGCGGGAGCGCGAGATCAATGAGCGCCTGGTGGACTACATGACCCACGCCTTCCAGGCCACTTTCGCCACCACGGACAAGTACAAGACCAACCCCCGCATCGGTGCCTACATCCTGGCGCTCGATCGCGTGGCCCAAGCCATGCGGTACCGCGGCTTCTACGCGTAGACGCCCGCTGATGTAAACGCCCGCTGATCAGGTCCGCTTGCCCTCGGCACCCAGCTTGCCGAGGAAGCGCAACAGGCCGTCCAGGATCGTGAGGGGATGGGGCGGACAGCCGGGGATGTAGAGGTCCACGGGCACCACGCTGGCCGCGCCACCGAGTTGTTCCTCCTGGCGGAAGTAGGGCCCGCCCTGGATGGCACAGGCGCCCACGGCGATGACGACCTTGGGATGGGGCACCGCGTCGTAGGTCTTGCGCAGGGCCAGTTCCATGTTGCGGGTGACGGGGCCGGTGACGAGCAGGCCGTCCGCGTGGCGCGGCGAGGCCACGAACTGGATGCCGAAACGGCCCAGATCCCAGGACAGCGTGCCCAGCACGTTGACGTCCACCTCGCAGCCGTTGCAGCCCCCCGCGCTCACGACGCGCAGCTTCAGCGAACGGCTCAGCACGCGCTTGAGCTCCGCCCCCATGGCCTCGGCGCGCCGGTACTCTTCCCCGGGCGTGACGATGAGCTCCTCGAAGGTGCTGGCGGCCAGGCGATGATCCCGGGTGTACTCGATGGCACCTTCAGGACAGGCTTCCACGCAATCCGGGCAGAAGAGGCAGCGGCCGAGGTTGACGTGAGGGCCCATGCCATCGATGTGGATGGCTTCGGTGGGACAGACGTCGGCGCAAACACGGCAGCCCGTCGGGCATTTCTCCGCCTGGATCTTCGGCAGGCCCCGGAAGCGGTCGGGCAGGCTGGGCATGGCCTTGGGATAAGGGAGGGTCCGGAAGCCCTGGCGCCAGCGGGAAAGCAGGATGTGCATCATAGGTCGTGCCCGCAGTAGGACAGGTTGAAGCTCTTGTTGCAGAGCGGGAAGTCGGAGACCTGCTCGCCCCGCAGGGCCAGGGCCAGACCGTACCAGTTGTGGAAGGAGGGGTCCACGATCTTGTAGCGGGCGAAGCGGCCCGCGCCGTCGGTGAGGGCCAGGTGCAGCACCTCGCCGCGCCAACCCTCGGTCATGGAGACGCACAGACTGTCTGCTGCGAGCGGCGGCAGAGGCTCAGGCCGGGGATCGGGATCCGATTCCGCCAGGGCCGCCAGGGCCTGCGCCAGGTATCGATGACTGGTGGCCAGTTCCAGCCAGCGCACCCAGGCCCGGGAGTGGACGTTGCCGCTTTCCGCCACCGAGATGGGCACGGGATGCTCCCGGTAGGGCCCGAAGGGGTGATCCTTGCGGACATCGAGCGCCACCCCGCAGGCCCGGGCGGGCACGCCCACCATCCCGAGTTCCCGGACCTGGGTGGCGTCAAGCCGACCGGCCACTTCGAAGCGGATCATGACCGAGGCCGCCCCCCACAGCAGTTCCACCGCGTCCCGCGTATCCGCCCAGGCCTGGTTCAGCCGGGGCAGCAGGCGGGTGGCCATCACCGGGCCCAGGTCCTGGCGCAGGCCGCCGGGCTTCAGCCAGTCCCGGCCCAGGCGGCTACCGCAGCCTTCGGCGCTGAGGTTCAGCCAGTCCCCGCGGATGCGGCCGCAGAAGGAGGCCGTGGGCAGGAAGCCCGCATCGCCGGACAGCGCGCCGAGATCCCCCACGTGATTCGCAGCCCGCTCCAGTTCCAGGGCCACGCCCCGCACGCGCTCGGTGCGGGCCGGCACGGACACGCCTGCCAGACCTTCCAGGAGGCGGCAGTAGGCCCAGGCGTGGGCGATGCTGCTATCGCCGCAGGCCGTCTCCGCCTGTTTGAGGCTCAGGGGATGGGGGCCGCCCACCAGGGCCCGCTCGATGCCCCGGTGCTGGAAGCCCAGGGCGGTCTCAAGGTGGAAGACGGTCTCGCCGTGGCACTGGAACCGGAAGTGGCCCGGCTCGATGACGCCGGCGTGCACGGGGCCCACGGCGACCTCATGGACTTCCTCGCCGCTCACCTTGAAGAAGTCCGTGACCCCTGGCGGGGAAGAGGCCTTTCGTCCCCAGGGGTTGGGCAGCTCGGACCAGGGCTGATGGAAGCGCACCGGCTTGAACCAGGGGTGGCCCTCGGGAATGAGGCCGAACTGCTCGGCGATTTCCCGCTCGAAGAGATGGGCCTGGGGGCAGTCGGGGGTGAGGGCCGGATAGCGCGGTCCCTCCAGCTGCGTCCAGGCGACTCGAAGGCGCTTCTCCGCATCGTCCGCCAGCACGGCGAAGAGGCGCAACCCCGGGGCCGCGCACAGGCAGGCGAGCCGGGCGCCACCCCGGGTGCCAGCCAGGACCGTGGCCCGGAAGGAAGAGGGAGAGAGCTCAGGCACTTCCTGCAAGGCAAGCGCCTGTCCATTCTGGATCACCCGCAGGGCCTGCTCACTCATGGGGGACCTCCGCCAGGGACACGGGAGCGGACGGGGGCGCCGTACGAACCAGCAGCTTGCCATCGATGGTGGCTGCCGCGTGGTCCAGCAGCACGTGCATGGATTTCGGCAGCCACAGGCCCAGGATGGCCGCCAGGCCGAGGGCCACGATCAGGGGGGCCGTGGTGGCCGGTGTGTCGGAGTAGTGGGTCCTCACCCGCTGGGGACTGGGCGTGCCGAACACCACCTGGAGCACGGTCTCGCTCATGGCGATGAAAATCCCCGCGAGCAGCACCAGAAAGGCCACTCCGGCCAGGACGTGGCCGGTGGTCAGCGCCCCGGCGGCGATGTTGAACTCGCTGATGAAGGGGGCGAAAGGCGGCAGGCCGGTGATGGCCAGGAAGCCCAGCAGGAAGAGCCAGCCTGAAACCGGCGTGCGCCGGATGGCGCCCGTGACGTGGGGGAGCATCTTGCTGGAATAGCTGCGATGGATATTGCCCGCGGACAGGAACAGCACGCTCTTCACCAGCGCGTTGGCGGCCAGGTGGAACAGGGCGAACTTGGCCGCCAGGCCCCCGATCCCGATGCCGAAGGCCAGAATGCCCATGTGCTCCACGCTGGAATAGGCGAGCATCCGCTTGAAGTCCATCTGGCGGACCAGGAAGACCATGGCCCAGGCCATGGAGAGAATGCCGAAGCCCACCAGCAGTTCCTGGGCGAACTTGCCTTCCCCGGCGGCGACCACGACCCCGTAGATCCGCAGCAGGGCCAGGAAGGCGCAGCTGGTGACCCCGCCCGCCAGCAGGGCCCCGACGAGGCCCGGCGTTTCGCCATAGGCATCGGGCTTCCAGGTGTGCAGCGGCGCCAGGCCCATCTTGGTGCCATAGCCCACCAGGCAGAGCACGAAGGCGGCCCGCAGCCAGGGCCGGGAGAGCAGGTCCCCGTGCTGCATCAGCCGGTTGAAGTTCAGCGGTTCCTCCAGCCCGCCGAAGTGGGCGGCGTAGGCGAGAAAGAGGGTGCCGAGCAGAGCCAGGGCGATGCCCACGGAACCGATGAGGAGGTACTTCCAGGTGGCCTCCAGCGAGCGCCGATTGCGGTTGAAGTAGATCAAGGGTGCCGTTGACAGCGTGGTGGTCTCCATGGCCACCCAGGCCACGCCCGGATGCCGGGCCTGGGCCAGCAGGGAAGCCAGCCCCAGGAAGGACAGCAGGCTCAGGCAGAAGATGCGGCTGTCCCGGTCAGGCCGCAGGGCCAGGTAGGCCGGGGCATAGAAGGCGCAGATGCAGAACAGCACGCTGATGACCAGCAGCACCCAGGCGCCCAGGGCGTCCAGTCCCAGCCAGGCGTTGACCGGCAGGGTGCCCCAGTGGCGCAGGGCCACCAGCAGGATCACCAGATGCAGGGACCCAGCCAGGGGCAGCAGGCGCGCCCGGTGGAGCGGCGAGGGCACCAGGTAGGCCGCCACGGCCGCCAGGAGGGGGAAGACGATCAGCAGCAGGGCCATGGCTCAGTCCTTCAACTCGGCCAGGTGCCGGGTGTCGGTGGAATCGAAGGCGGTGCGGATGTGGTTGATCACGATCCCCATCACGAAAACGCCCACGAAGAGGTCCAGCAGGATGCCCGTCTCCACCAGCATCGGCATCTCCTCGATGAGCAGCAGGCCGAAGAGGTAGATGCCATTCTCGAGGATGAGGTAGCCCACCACCTGAGTGAGGGCCTTGCGCCGGGAGACGAGCACCAGGAACCCGGTGAAGAGCGTCGCCAGCGAGGCAGGCACCAGGAGCAGCACCTTGGTGCCGACCTTGAGGGGGAGCATGTGGCCGAGGACCAGGCTCAACCCCGTGCCCAGGGCACAGAGCATGAGGGAGAAGGTGTAGCCGATGTAGGGGTCCACCTCCCGGTTGATGTGGACCTGATGCAGGGCCCGGCGGAGCATGAAGGGAATGAACCAGCCCTTCACGGCGATGGCGGCCACGACCATGACGAGGATGTGGGCATGCCGGCCCAGCCCCATGGCCAGGGGAATCAGCCCCAACAAGACCCCCTGGACCGCCGCGATCTGGATGGCCTTGTTCACGCGGCTGGTGGCCACGAGGGTGAAGTTGCTGAGGATGATCAGGGCGATGAGGAAATCGGGCGACATGGATACCCCCTAGACCAGCAGCAGCAGGAAGGCGAAAGCCGAGGCCAGGATTCCCGCGATGAGGAACTGCGGCACCTTGGTCATCCGGAACCGGGCGGTCATGCTCTCCACCAGGCCCACGCCCAGGGCCAGCACGCCCAGGCCCGCGTAGAAGACCAGCCAGTTCTGCCAGGCATGGGTGGTGCGGGGCAGCAGCGGATCCATGAGCATGGCGCCCAGCACCAGCAGCTTGAGGCTCGCGCCGTAGAGCACCAGCGCCAGGGGCCGGCCCGAATGATCCAGCACCATGACCTCGTGGATCATGGTGAGTTCCAGATGGGTGTTGGTATCATCCACTGGGATCCGGGCGTTCTCGGCCAGGAAC
>JBBRZL010000098.1:0-13233 GCA_038236735.1 Holophagales bacterium
CACGCGGGGCCACGAGGATCTGGCCGTTGAAGATGGCGCGGGCCTTCCCGTCCACGATGCACTTGTGCAGCTGGTGGCTGATGCCATGGGGCTCGGCATGGCGCAGGAAACTGTGGGTGTCGGCGACCTGGTGACCATCCAGCAGGGCCAGGCCGTCCAGGGTGGCTTCCGCCCCTGCCCCGAGCCGAACCCAGGGCTGCTGCCGGGACAGCCGGGCGCCGAAGCTGAGGGTGCGGGAATGGTACTGGCCGCCCTTGGCCACCTCGGCCCGCAGGGTGCCCAGGTGGAAGGCCTCCAGATCCTCGCGCTGCACGCGCTCATGACGGAGGATGGCTCCTTCGGCCACGCGGATTTCCACCACGGGGCAGCTTAGGTACGTGCCCTCGCCCAGGTGTTCTTCCACCAGTTCCAGCTCGGCGCCCCGTTCGAGCACCACCAACAGGCGCGGGAAGATGGCGGCTGGGGTTTCAGTCTTCGTGATGAAGAGCAGGTGCAGGGGCAGGGCCACCTTCAGGTTCTTGGGCACCAGCAGGATGGCGCCATCCTCGAAACGGGCCGTGTTCAGGTCCTCGAACAGGCCTTTGACCTCGCCCTGGCCCAGGCTGCCCAGGCCGTGGCAGGCTTCGCTGGCGGTGGACATGGGCAGGAAACGTACCCCGGCCGGCAGAGCTGCGGTGCAGCTGGCGTGGGGGGCATGGCGCCCATTCACGAACACCTGCCGGGTGCCCACCATTTCCGGGAGCAGGTGGGCGCTGATGTCCACGGTGGCTTTGGGCGCGGGTCCAAAGCTGATCCCGGCCAGGGCTTTCAGGTCCGTGTATTTCCAATCCTCCTCGGCAGTAGAGGGCAGCTCCCGTCCCGCCAACCGCAGTTCGGCTGCTTCGCGCAGCGAAGCCCACTCGGCGGGCCGCGGCCCGCCGAGCACATCCGTCAGCAGGTTGGAACCCACCGCCACCATGGTCATCGGGCGCCCCCGGCGGCGGCCTCTTCCAGCACCCAGTCATAGCCACGCTCTTCGAGTTCGAGGGCCAGCTCTGGGCCGGCGCTCTTGAGGATGCGGCCGCCAGAAAGGACATGCACGAACTGGGGCTGGATGATCTCCAGGATGCGGGGGAAGTGGGTGATGATGAGCAGGGCCCGGTCGGGGCGCTGGAGCTGGTTCACGGCATCGCCCAGCACGCGCAGCGCATCGATGTCCAGGCCGCTGTCCAGCTCGTCGAGGATGGCCAGCTTGGGTTCCAGCACGGCCAGCTGGAGGATCTCGTTGCGCTTCTTCTCGCCGCCGGAAAAGCCCTCGTTGAGGCTGCGGTCCAGGAACTCCTCCTTCATGGCCACGAGCTTGATCTTCTCGTGGATGAAGTCGTCGAACTCCAGGGGGTCCAGCTCGTCCCGGCCCTCGGCCTCGGCCTTCTTGTTGTAGGCCAGGCGCAGGAAGGCGGCATTGCTCACGCCGGGCACCTCGATGGGGTGCTGGAAGCCCATGAAAATCCCAGCCCGGGCCCGGGCATCGGCCTCCAGGTCGAAGAGGTTCCTGCCCTCGAAGAGCACCTCGCCGCCGGTCACTTCATAGGCCGGATGGCCCACCAGCACCTTGCCCAGGGTGGACTTGCCGGAGCCGTTGGGCCCCATGATGGCGTGGATCTCCCCCGCCTTCAGCTCCAGGTCGATGCCCTTCAGCACTGGCGTGCCGTTGATGGAGGCGGTCAGGTTCTTGATCGAAAGCATCGAAACTCCAGTCGTCATCCCACGGATCCTTCAAGCTTGAGCGACAGCAGCTTGGTGGCCTCGACGGCGAACTCCATGGGGAGCTCCCGGAAGACGTCCTTGCAGAAGCCGTTGATGATCATGCTGATGGCTTCTTCGGTGGGGATGCCGCGCTGCTGGAAGTAGAAGAGCTGTTCCTCGCCGATCTTGCTGGTGGTGGCCTCGTGCTCCACGCGGGCGCTGCGGTTCTGCACCTCGATGTAGGGGAAGGTGCTGGCGCTGCAGGTCTGGCCGATGAGCATGGAATCGCATTGGCTGAAGTTGCGGGCGCCTTCGGCCTTGGGCATGACCTTCACCAGGCCCCGGTAGCTGTTGGAGCTGTCGCCGGCGCTGATGCCCTTGCTGATGATGGTGCTGCGGGTGTTGCGGCCGATGTGCACCATCTTGGTGCCGGTGTCCGCCTGCTGCTTGTGGTTGGTGAGGGCCACGCTGTAGAACTCGCCCACGCTCTCGTCGCCCACCAGCAGGCAGCTGGGGTACTTCCAGGTGATGGCGCTGCCGGTCTCCACCTGGGTCCAGCTGATGTGCGAGGCCTTGCCTTTGCAGAGCCCGCGCTTGGTCACGAAGTTGAAGATGCCACCCAGGCCGTTCTTGTCCCCGGCGTACCAGTTCTGCACGGTGCTGTACTTGATGGAGGCGCGGTCCAGGGCCACCAGTTCCACCACCGCCGCGTGCAGCTGGTTGGTGTCGAACTGGGGCGCGGTGCAGCCCTCCAGGTAGCTCACGCTGGCGCCGTCTTCGGCCACGATGAGGGTGCGCTCGAACTGGCCTGATTCCTTGTTGTTGATGCGGAAGTAGGTGCTCAGGTCCATGGGGCAGGTGACGCCCTTGGGGATGAAGACGAAGCTGCCGTCCGTGAACACGGCGCTGTTCAGGGCCGCGTAGAAGTTGTCGGAATAGGGCACGACGCTGCCCAGGTACTTCTTCACCAGGTCGGGATGTTCCCGCACGGCCTCACTGAAGCTGCAGAAGATGATGCCGACGGTGGCCAGCTTCTCCCGATAGGTGGTGGTCACGCTGACAGAGTCGAAGACCACGTCCACGGCCACGCCGGCCAGGGCCTCCTGCTCATGGATGGGCACGCCCAGCTTCTCGAAGGTGCGCAGCAGCTCGGGATCCACCTCGTCCATGGAGGCGTACTTGGGTGTCTTCTGCTTGGGGGCGCTGTAGTAGACGATCTTCTGGAAGTCGGGTCGGGGGTAGTGCACGTTGGCCCAGTCGGGCTCGGTCAGGGTCAGCCAGTGCCGGTAGGCCTTCAGGCGGAATTCCAGCAGCCACTCGGGTTCACCCTTCTTGGCCGAAATGAAGCGGATGACGTCCTCGTTCAATCCAGGCGCAACGCTGTCCGCCTCGATGTCCGTCACGAAGCCGTACTTGTATTCCTGGCTGGTGACCACGTTTAAGGTGGTGCTCATCGTCGTCTCCCGATTCCCTCTATTCTGGAATCCAGACTAAATTTGTCAACTTAATAGACTGTGGCCTGGATCACGGACTTTCAGGGCTGGGGTCCCTCCTCCAATTCCTTCACCAGGGCCCGGATCTGGCTCTTCACGCCCTTGGCTTGGGTGTCGTTGAGGTCGCCGGGGTCCGCGTCCAGGCCCGCCTTGAGCAGCACTTTGGCGTCCTCCTGAGCGCCCAGGCCCGCCAGGGCGGCGCCGATCTGGAAGTGATTGATGAGGGTGGGCTCCTTCTCCAGGAGGGGGTCCAGCAGGTCCAGCACGTCCTGATGGTGCTTGAGGGCCAGGAGATACTGGCCCAGCAGGGTCCGGGCCCGGGGTTCCAGGCCGGGCAGGGGATGGGCGTGAAGGCGGCGGACCTCAACCAAGTCCTCTTCCGTGATCTGGCCATTCAAGAGCCGGTAGGCCAGCCGCATGAGGGCCGCTTCCCAGGCGCCGGTACTCTTGGGGTGCCGGGACAGGTAGGCGTCCAGGGCCAGGGTGATCTCAGGCTCGCGCTTCTGCTCCATGAGGTGCTCGAGCACCAGGCGCAGGGCCAGGAAACAGAGGCGGGGATGCCGGTCCGAGCAGGCGAAGGTGAGGGCGGCCTTGAGCTGTTTCTCTGGGTCGATCAGGAAGGCCAGGCGCAGGTCGAGCCATTCCGAGCGTTGACTGCGCCCCTTGCGGCGCGCCCGCCTGAGCAGCACTTCAGCGCCCTCGGTCTGACCTTCATCCAGCAGGGCCTCGGCCTCGTCCAGCATGATCTGGGTGCCGGTCTTGCCGTCCCGGGCTTCGCGCAGCTGGGGGTGATTCTCGGCGTCCAGCATGAGCAGGAGGTGGGGGTCCCCGGGGTTCTGCATGAGCAGTTCCTGGAGGATGGCGAAGGCCTTGGACCGCTCGTCCTGCTGCAAGTAGGCTTCGGCCAGGGCCTCGCGCACATGGAGGTCACCGGGCAGGTAGACACTGGCGTCTTTGAGCACGGGCACGGCCAGGGCACTCTCCCCCCGGGCCAGGAGCACCTGGCCCAACAGCAGCAGGGTCTCCCCATCCTTGCGCCGGGCCACAGCTTCCTGGGCGGCTTCCAGGGCCCCCTGCAAGTCGTCCTGGTCCAGGAGTAGCTCCGCCAGCATCATGCGGGGTTCGGGATCCTCGGGACGCAGATCCGCCGCCTGGTGCAGCGCTTCGATGGCCTGGTCCGCCTGCTCCGGCAGTTCCTGGAGCAGCTTGGCCAGCAGCATCCAGCCCTCGAAATGGCGGGGGCTCAGGCCCACGGCCTTGCGGGCCAGGGATTCGGCCTCCTCGAAGTTCTGGGCCGCCTCGTGCAGAGAGGCCGCCGTGAAGATCAACTCGTAGTTCTTGGGATCCAGGGGCACAGCCTGGCCCAGCCGCTGGGCCGCGCCCAGCAGGTCGGCGGCCTCCAGCAGGGCGGTGGTTTCCAGCAGGGCCCGCTTGAGCTGGGACATGGACTTGGGCCTGGCAATGGGCAGGATGCGGGCCCGGTAGCGGGTGAAGAGCTCCCGGGCGCTGATGAGGTGCAGGTTCTCTTCTACCAGCTGTTCCCAGCGCTCGGAGAAGGCGTGGGCATCCAGCTGGCGCTTCTGCTCCATTTCCTGCACCAGGGCCATGAGGCCGTTGCGGAGCATCACCTCACTGCGTTCCAGCTTGCCCAGCTGGTCCGACACTGTCTCCAGGTAGGTTTCCACCCGGCGCATGGTCTCTTCCAGCCCCGTGATGCGCTCCAGCAGGTGCTCTTCCAGATCCTCACCGCCGTCGCTATCCTCTGGCTCGTCCTCCCAGGTCTGGTCCCCCGCCAAAATCAGCAGGCGGGTGCCGCACTTCTGGCAAGTCTCCCGGTCGCCGGGATTCCAGGAGAGGCAGTTCTGGCAGAAGGAACCGGGCAGATCGTTGACCATGACAACAGGATAGAGGCTAAGGTGGCTCCTGGTTGCTGAAGGTTTTATCCTGGGACCAGCAAGGAACATCCGATGAGCGACGAGCAGGACCGGAAGGACAAGCGACAGGAAGCCATGGAGTGGGTGGGGAAGGCCTACCAGCTCCACATGAAGAACGAGGTGGACCAGGCCATCGCCCTCTACACCAAGTCCATCGAGATCTGCCCCACGGCCGAGGCCTTCACATTCCGCGGCTGGGCCCGCTCCTTCGAGAAGGACTATGCGGCCGCCATTGAGGACTGCCATCACGCCATCGATCTGGATCCCGAGTTCGGCAATCCCTACAACGACATCGGCGCCTACTACGTCGAACAAGACGAGCCGGACGAGGCGATCCCCTGGCTGCGGATGGCGCTCAAGGCCAAGCGGTACGAAAGCTACTGCTTCCCCCACTTCAACCTGGGCCGGGTCTTCGAAGCCAAAGGCCAACTGGAAAAGGCCCTGGAGCACTTCCGCCAGGCCCTGGAAGCGAACCCCCGCTACGCCCTGGCGGCCAAGGCCGTGGAGCGCGTGAAGGGCAAGCTCGTGGCCCGCAACCCCGAGACGATCAGCTAGCCCTCAACGCAGCAGGCAAAACAGAATTGGCGCCAACCGCCCGTCCCTGGGCGAGGGACTAAGCTCGCCGTTTGGAACCAGCCCTCGGCTGGAGGGGTGGCGACCCGGGGCTTTCCAGCTTCCGGAGAAGGCGCGAATGGGCGGTACCAGGCTGCCCAGAGCCCCCTTCAGCCCCCTATCCACAATGGATCCATGGTGTTTGTGAAAGTTATAGAAATGCTGTTGACACCATGCCGGAATTGGAAAAAATGGACCAACACACAATCTTGAGCTTTTATTGCTACAAGACCCACCCGAGGAGGTGCACGTGGAACGGACCAGGCTTTCCATCTCGGCGGCAGCTTTGGCGCTGCTGCTCACAATCCCAGCCACAGCGCAGACCCAGAGAAACATGGTTGCGGTCGCCAAGCTGCCTGCGGTCCAGCTCCACGCCGAATGGCAGGCTCGAGAAGTCAGGGCCTCCCCGGCCATCAAGCAGAACCTCACGGCCCTCCGGGCCCGCATCCAGTCCGAGAAGCTGACCTTCCAGGTGGGCTACACAGAGGCTATGGACAAGACCCTGGCCCAGCTGACGGGCCTGAAGGTGCCTGCCAACGTGGCCCAGTTGGCCGCGGAGGTGAATATACGGGCAGTCAAGTTCATGAAGATCGATGAGGCATCCCGGATCAAGTACAAGGTGGCGCCCATCGTCCTGTCCTGCTCGGCGTCCCAGCCTACCTGGGACATGCGCAAGCAGGGCAAGGTGACGCCCATCCGGAACCAGGCAACTTGTGGCAGCTGCTGGGATTTCGCGGCCTGCGCGGCCTGGGAGGTCAGCAACCTCATCCGCAATGGCACCACCGTGGATCTCTCCGAACAGCAGGTCCTCACCTGTTCAGGGGGTGGCAATTGCACGGGCGGTTGGTACATGCCTGTCTTCGACTGGATGATCAACCACGGCGTCTGCGGCGAAGCGGCCTGCCCCTATACCCATGCGGACAACTCGGGTTCCAAGGCCGCCTGGACGGCCCTGCCTTCGCCCAACCACGCCATCGCCTGGGGCTTCGTACGACCTGATGCCGGCATTCCCTCGGTGGCCGACATGAAGAAGGCCATCTGCGAGCACGGGTCGGTGGCGGTGGCCTTCCGCGCCACAGCCGGCTTCCAGTCCTATGTGGGCGGCATCTTCAACGAGCATGATCCGGGCCCCATCAACCACGCGGTGCTGCTCATCGGGTGGGACGACGCCAAGCAGGCCTGGCTCATGAAGAATTCCTGGGGCAACTGGTGGGGTGACACCTGTGGCTACGGTACCGAGCGCGGCTACTGCTGGATTGCCTACAACAGCAACAGCATTGGCAACCATGCCGCCTGGGTGGACGCCAAGCGGAATGCCTACATCATCCCCCGCGACGTCATCGAAAAGATCGACGTGCACATCCTGAGGAGCTCGGTGATCCCCAAGCACCAGTAACCCTTGAACTAGGAAGAGCACCCCGGCACAGGCCGGGGTGCTTTTTTGGGGGGTCATGTGGTCGGTACTGGTTGGTCGATAATCAATGGCGGCTGGATGGCTAGTTTGGAGGAGCCCCATGAATGAATCGGTGACGCCAGCTCCTTGGGAGTGCAGATTCTGTTCGATTCCCCCCGCCCGGGTGATCGCCGCCAATGCCCTGGCCTTTGTCATCCGTGACGCCTTCCCGGTCACTCCCCTGCATACGCTGGTGATCCCCCAGCGCCACGTCCCGGACTTCTTCGGCCTGAGCCCAGAGGAACGGGAGGCCTGCGCGGAGCTGATTCACCAGCTCCGTCGGGATATCCTGCGGGAGGATCCCCAAGTGGAAGGGTTCAACATCGGAACGAACGCGGGCGAGGTGGCCGGGCAGAGCATCTTCCATTGCCACATCCACGTCATTCCAAGGCGGAGGGGCGATGTGCCGAACCCCCGGGGTGGCGTCCGGATGGTGATCCCGCACAAGGGGACTCAGATGCTCGATGTATGCCCCTTCAGCCAGGAAGCTGGAGCGCCAAAGAGCTAGCCAACAGCCACCGGCACCTTCACGTAGGGGATGGTCAGGGGCCCGTAGGGCAGGACCGCCACGCGGACCTTGGGGCCCTCGCGCTGGATGAGTTCAGCCATGGTCTTGGCCAGATCGTCGATGGGCGTGAACTTCGCCTTCCGCACCGTGTCCTCGTCCAGCAGGGAGTACAGGAGGCATTCGGCCTTGAGCTGGATGATGGCCTGCACCTGCACCTGCCACTGGTCGAACATGCTGAAGGAGCGGTCATTGATCATGTCCAGCAGTTCCTGCGGCGTGTCGCGCATCTGGAGGATCTTGGCGTAGTTGCCGTGGTTGGGCACGCCGTCGCAGCACTCTGAGGTGCTGACGATCACGCCGCCCTGGCGGACGATGAGGGCCGCGGCGCTCATGCCCTTCACCGTCTGGTAAAGGTTCTGGTCCAGGGGATAGCCGGAGTTGGTGGTGACCACGATGTCGAAGGGTTCGTCCACGGCGTACATGGCGCTTTCCCGGACGAAGTCGCAGCCGATGCGGTGGGCCTGGATCACGTCGCCGGCGAAGACGTTTGTGATGTCCTTTTCGCCGTTCAGGGTCACGTTCAGCATGAAGTGCGGCTTGGCCATGAGACAGTTCTGGGTGGCCGAGTCCTGCAGGATGTTGCCCTCGATGAGCCCCCAGGTGCTGTTCGGATGGCCGATCATCTCGGCGTTGTGGAAATCCAGGATGGTCTTGATGCCCGCGATGCCCGGCTGGATGCCCTTGGGCCCACCGGAGAAGCCCGCGAAGAAATGCGGCTCGATGAAACCGGTCACGATCTTGAAGTCGGCCTCGACGTAGGTCTTGTTGAAATACACCTCGGAGCCGTAGGTGTTGCGGCCCACATGGAGCAGCTTGCTGTCGTCGAAGGCGTCATGGTTCTCGATGGCGATGGTGTCCACGATCTCCTGGCCCAGCATCTGGATCAGCTCGTCCCGGGTGTTGGCCCGGTGGCTGCCCAGCCCGTTGATGATCACGAACCGTTCCTTCGGCACGTGGGCCAGTTCCTGCAGCAGCCAGGGCACCAGCTTGTGGTTGGGCGTGGGCCGGGTGATGTCCGAGATGACGATGGCGACCCGGTCCGTGGCCTTCACCATTCCCCTTAGGGGGGGCGTACCGATGGGATTCCGCAGGGCGGCCAGCACTGTGCCTCGCTCATCGGCCAGTCCCGCCAGGTGTCTCGGTTCGATGACGTGCGCGTCATCGGGTACGGACAGGCTCAAACCCGTCTTGCCATAGGCCAGCTGCACCGTCTTCATGGATTGCCTCCGCTTGCTAGATGACTGGACGGAAATTGGACCTTCGTTCCTGGAGGAGGGACCAGGCGACCTCTGGGTCCTGGGTATCCGCCAGCAGCTCCTCGGTCTTGCAGGCCACCTGGTCCACCAGTTCGTCGCAACGGTACCGGATGCCGTGGTGTTCGAGCACTGGAATGGCCCGACGGCTGAGGAGCAGCGAGTGGAGTTCCGGTATGCCGAGCCGGGCCACCAGGAAGGCCGCAGCCCGGCCGGTGATCCGGTCCACCAGGCGGGTCCGGGCGGGATCCTGGCCACTCTGCCCGAAGTAAGTTTCCAGCTCGAAGAGCGGATGCAGCCAGTGCCTGTCGCTGGAAAAGATCACCTCGTCCCCGGCATAGAGCCGCAGCGTCAGGGGCGCTGGCAGTGGCGACCCTGAACCCGGGAGGGGTTCAGCCTTCACGGGTGGGAGCCGGGGTTTGGGGCAGGCAGCGTCCCAGGCACCAGAGCAGCGCGAAGCCCCCCAGGATCTGCAGGAGAATGCCCGGCAGCCGCAGTTCGAAGGTGGCGAAGGCGGGCCGCAGACCGGCCTGGAGCAGTTGGGGAATCAGGATCCACGCCTGGTGCAACAGCACCACCAGGGCGAGGCTCGGCAGGGTTAGCCGGCGGCTGCGGAAGGCGATCGCGGCAGCCAGGAGGCCCAGCAGGGCGGACTGCAGCATGAGGGCCTGGAGCACCGGGGCCGGAGGCATGCCCGTGAGGAAATGGTTGACCAGGGGGGACAGGACCCCCGTGAGGAGGCCCGCCTTGGCCCCGAAGCGCCAGCCGGCGATAAGGGTGAAGAAGAGGATCGGCAGGAAGGTCCGGCCCGCATCGGGGATGCGGTGGAGGGCATAGGGCAACAGGAAGTTGCCCAGCACCATGACGGCGGTGGCGAGGTAGAACCTTGCATCCCCCAGGCTGAGGGGCTGCGGGACGGCCATTGGGTTCGCGCCGGATCGGGTCACTGGAACTCCCCATAAGGAAGGCACTGGAACCCGATGATCCTAGCATCCGCCATCCAGGCCCCCAACAATGGAGTATCAAGTCGTTTATTCGTTTGGTTTTGTACACCACTGAATCCCTTGATCTATTGTTGACTCATGGGTTGATTACGCCGACCATGGGGGCGTCCAAGTCTGATTCCCCATTTTCAGACCGGAATCCAGGCATTCGTTCCATGCGTGCGTTCAGCTGAGGTGGCATCCAGGTTCTTGTTGCGGGACACGGTCGCGCATCGAAAAAGCCGATCCCTCCCGCCCTTCCGAAGGAGGGTCCATGAACACCAGCAGCGTGTGTTCCTGCGGCGGCGCGGTCAGCGAGGCGGATCTGCTCATCCGGCTGGACGAGACCATCGGGCAGTACCAGACCGTGCCCGGGGGCCTCATCCCGGTGCTCCAGATCGCCCAGGGCATCTACGGCCACCTGCCAGAACCGGCCCTGCAGCGCATCTGCGCAGGCCTGGGCAAGTCGTACAGCGAAGTGGCCGGCGTGGTGAGCTTCTACAGCTTCTTCTCTACCGTGCCCCGGGGACGCCATACGATCCGGGTCTGTATGGGCACGGCCTGCTACGTGCGCGGGGGGAAGCGCGTGCTGGAGGGCTTCAAGCAGTCCCTCGGCATCGACGTGGGCCAGACCACGCCCAACCTCCAGTTTTCACTGGAGGTGGCGCGCTGTCTCGGCGCCTGCGGCATCGCGCCCGCGTGCCTGGTGGACAGCGATGTCCACCAGAGCATCAAGCCCACCCAGATCGCCTCGATTCTTCTGCCCTACGAGTGACCTCGGAGTCTGCCATGACCCGGATCCATGCCCTTCATCTCTGTTCTGGCGCTGGCTGCGTGGCGGCCGGCGCGGTGCCCGTGGGCGCGGCCCTGCGCGAAGCCATGGCCCGGCGCGGCCTCGACGTCCGGCTCGTGGAGACCGGCTGTCTGGGCCCCTGCGCGGGCGGGCCGGTGCTGCTCTGCGAGCCCGAAGGCATCCTCTACCAGAAAATCGCCCTGGCCGACGTGGACGAGATCATCGAACGCACGGTGGAGAAGGGCGAAGTCATTGAGCGGCTGGTCTGCCACAAGGCGGACAGCGGCGAACCCATGCCCCGGCTGGAGGACAATCCCTTCTTCCGCCGCCAGGTGAAGATCGCCCTCCGGAACTGCGGGGTCATCGATCCGCTGAGCATCGACGACGCCATCGCCCACCAGGGCTATGAGGCCCTGCAGAAGGTGCTGGGCGCCATGACCAGCGAAGAGGTCATTGCAGAGATCAAGGCCTCCGGCCTGCGCGGGCGCGGGGGAGCCGGCTTCTCCACGGGCCAGAAGTGGGCCCTGTGCCGCCGTTCTCCGGGCGAGGTCAAGTATGTGTTGTGCAACGGCGACGAGGGGGATCCCGGCGCCTTCATGGACCGCAGCCTCCTCGAGGGCGATCCCCACAGCGTCATCGAGGCCATGGCCATCGCCGGCTACGCCATCGGCGCCAGTCAAGGCTACGCCTACGTGCGCGCCGAATACCCGCTGGCGGTGGAGCGCCTGGACATCGCCATCAAGCAGGCCCGGGAGCGGGGCTTCCTGGGGACTGACATCCTGGGCAGCGGCTTCAGCTTCGACCTGGAGATCCGCATGGGCTCCGGCGCCTTCGTCTGCGGCGAGGAGACGGCCCTCATGACCTCCATCGAGGGCAAGCGCGGCGAACCGCGGCCGCGGCCGCCCTTCCCGGCCCAGGCGGGCCTCTGGGGCAAGCCCAGCATGCTGAACAACGTGGAGACCTACGCGAACATCCCCGCCATCATCCTGCGGGGAGCGGCCTGGTACGCGAGTTTCGGCACGGAGCAGTCCAAGGGGACGAAGGTCTTCGCCCTGGCGGGCACGGTGCGCAACACAGGCCTGGTGGAGATCCCCATCGGCACGCCCCTGGGCGACATCATCTACGACCTGGGCGGGGGCATCCCCGGCGGCAAGAAGTTCAAGGCCGCGCAGCTGGGCGGCCCTTCGGGCGGCTGCATCCCGGTGCAGCACCTGAGCGTGCCCGTGGACTACGAGGCCCTGCAGGAACTGGGCGCCATCATGGGTTCCGGCGGCCTCATCGTCATGGACGAAGACACCTGCATGGTGGACATGGCGCGCTTCTTCCTCGACTTCGTCCAGGACGAATCCTGCGGCAAGTGCCCGCCCTGCCGCATCGGCTCCAAGCGCATGCTGGAGATCGTGGACCGCATCTGCGCCGGCCAGGGCGAGGAAGGCGACATCGAGAAGCTGGAGGAGCTGGGCCGGATCATCCGCGAGACCTCCCTCTGCGGCCTGGGCCAGACGGCGCCCAACCCGGTGCTGTCCACGATCCGCCATTTCCGGGCCGAGTACGAGGCCCACATCCGCGAGAAGCGCTGCGTCGCCGGCGTGTGCCCGGACCTGGTGCGGGCCCCCTGCCAGAGCGCCTGCCCGGCCAACGTGGACGTCCCGGGCTTCATCGCCCTGGTGGGCCAGAACCGCATCGCGGAGGCGCTGCGGCTGCACCGCGAGCGCAACCCCTTCGCGGCGGTCTGCGCCCGGGTCTGCTTCCACACCTGCGAGGACAAGTGCCGGCGCGGCCTGGTGGACGAGGCCCTCTCCATCCGCGGCATCAAGCGCTTCATGGTGGACACGGAAGCCACCATGCAGCATCCGGAGGTGCGGCCCAGCGAGGCCAACGCGCAGCGCAGGGTTGCCATCATCGGCGCCGGCCCCGCCGGCCTCTCCTGCGCCTACTTCCTGGCCCGCCTGGGCTACAAGCCTGAGGTGCTCGAGGCGGAATCCCGCCCCGGCGGCATGCCGGTCCAGACCATTCCCGCCTACCGGCTGCCCCGGGAGATCCTCTCCCTCGAAGTGCGCATGATCGAGCGCATGGGCGTCCGCATCGAGACGCACCGCCGCCTGGGCCGGGACTACAGCCTCCAGGATCTTCGCGACCAGGGCTTCGAGGCCGTCTTCCTGGGCGTGGGCGCCCCCCTTGGCCAGCACCTGGGCGTGCCCGGCGAGGATGCCGCGGGCGTCGAGGATGCCATCCACTTCCTGCGCCAGTACAACATCCGCGGCTCCGTGCCCGTGGGCCAGCAGGTGGTGGTCATCGGCGGCGGCAACGCCGCCATCGATACGGCCCGCACGGCCATCCGCCTGGGCGCCGAGTCCGTGACCGTGCTCTACCGGCGCACCCGGGAGGAGATGCCCGCCTACGCCGAGGAGATCGAGGA
>JBBRZL010000099.1:0-13193 GCA_038236735.1 Holophagales bacterium
ATGCGCCAGCCGCACGTCCATGCCGAACCGCGTCATGAGCCCGATGATGCCCTGGGGCACCGAGAGTGGCTTGCCGTAGCTGGGGCTGTAGGCCCAGGTCATGGCCAGCTTCTTCCCCTTCAGCGCCTCCAGGCTGCCGAAGTGCTCCTTCAGCCAGGCCAGGTCCGCCAGGGACTGGGTCGGATGGTCCACGTCACACTGCAGGTTCACGATGCTGGGCCGGCGGTGCAGCACGCCGTGCCTGGCGCCATCCGTAAGGGCGTCTCCCACCTCCTGCATGTAGGTGTGGCCCTCGCCCAGGAACATGTCGTCCCGGATGCCGATCACTTCCGTCAGGAAGCTGATCATGTTGGCCGTCTCCCGCACGGTCTCACCGTGGGCCACCTGGCTCTTCTGCTCATCCAGATCCGCCAACCCCAGGCCCAGCGCGTTCGCTGCGCTGGCGAAGCTGAACCGCGTCCGTGTGCTGTTGTCCCGGAAGATCGAGATGGCCAGGCCCGTGTCGAAACTGCGGAACGATTTCCCCTGCTTGTGCAGGGTCTTGAAGGTGTCCGCCAGCGTGATGATCGCCTTCAGCTCCTCCTCCGGATGCTCCCACGTCAGCAGGAAATCCTGCTCGAACAGATTGGTCTTCAGCGCCTTGAAGGCCTTCAGGTTGGCGGCGAGGGTGGGCATGAAAGCTCCTTGGGAAACGAAGGATCAGGTCAGGGCAAGGGTGGCCGGAGAGGCCTGGAGGGGGCGGCCCGCAGGCCTCTGAGGTTGGATGAGTTGGCCGTCCTTTACCCGGGGTTCACCCCGCAGCAGCACGTGGCGGAAGGCCAGGGAGGACGTGAAGCCGGGATAGGCTTCGGAGGCGTCCGAGTGGCTGGAGCGGACGGGACGCACAGGCCCGTTCGGATCCAGGATGACGATATCGGCGTCCATGCCCGGCCGGAGGGCGCCTTTGCGATCACCCACGCCGGCTCGGAGCGCGGGATTGAGAGAGACGTGGGTAGCGAGGCCCAGGGCGGCGCGGTCCGGATCCTCCGCCCAGAGCTGCCAGGCGAGGTGCGGGAGGGAGCCGAGACCGGGCAGGCCGTTGGGCACGTCGCGGTAGTCCTGGCCACTCCAGCTGTCCTTATCCCGGGCGCAGAAGGGGCAGTGGTCCGTGGCAATGATGTCGGCGGCCCCCTGCCGGATCAGGTCCAGGAACGGAGCGCGATTCCCCCGCAGAGGCGGGGAGCAGAGCCAGCGATGGCCGTCGTCCCGGGCCAGCCAGGACTCATCCAGGAACAGGTACTGGGGACAGGTCTCGAAGCTGAGATCTCCCCTGCCCCGGTTCGCCACCAGGTACCGGGCGCCCTCCAGGGTGGAGACATGCACCACGTGCAGGGCGGCGCCGTGGGTGAGGGCAAGCTCCGCCACCCGTCGGATGGCGAGGATCTCCGCCTCTTCAGGCCTGAGCAGCGTGTTGGTGAACGGCTGGGCAAGATCCAGCCCCGCGACATCAACCGCATCGATGCAGGCGTCGTCCTCGCAGTGGACCAGGAACTGGCTGCCCTGGGGGCCCAGGCTCCGGAACAGCGATTCGAGGTGCTCATAGCTTGAGAAGAGGCCGGCCTCCTTGTAGGTGGTGTAGAACTTCAGCGTCCGGTACCCGCCGGCGGCGAGGGTCTGCAGCGTGACCAGGTCGGCGGGGCTGAAGCTGGTGGGCGTGAGGTGCCAGAGGACCTCGCAGTGGCTCTTCCCCTCGGCCTTGGCCCGGGCCGTGGCCATGGCCTGCAGCAGCGTCTCGGCGGGTCCCTGGGTCACGAAGGTGCAGAGGGTGGTGATGCCGTTCTCCAGGGCCATCCGGGTGCTGGATTCGTAATTGTCCGCCAGATAGTAGGGACCGATCTGATCGTCCACGTGGGTGTGGAAATCGATGAAGCCCGGCAGCACGTAGCAGCCACCTGCATCGAGCACCCGGTCGGCCGAGGCCGCTTCCAGGGCGCCCAGAACCGCGATGCGCTCATCCTCGACCAGGAGGTCCAGTGACTGGATATGCCCATCAAGGGCTACGCGGCCATTGCGGATGAGGGTCTTCATAGCGTCAAAGAAGCCAGGACCGGCGCGACGGCGGCCGGGATGCTGATGCGGGAAAGCGGGGCCTCGACGTCCTTGAGGCCGTGACCGGTGGCGAGGATGATCACGGGTTCGGCCGTGGCGAGGCGCTGGGGACCGGACTGCAGCTTGACCAGGCCCGCCAGGGCGGCAGCGCCCGCCGGTTCCGTGAAGATTCCCGTGCGATTGGCCAGGCGCGCCTGGGCTTGCAGGATCTCGTCATCCGTGACGGTGAGGGTCAGCCCCCGGCTCTCCAGAATGGCCCGGCGCGCCCCGTGCGCATTGCTGGGGCAGGTGACGGAAATGGAATCCGCCCGAGTGGTGGGATTGGGGGCGTCGGAGTAGTGGCCCGTCGCCACGTAACGGTGGATGGCGTCTGAACTCTCTGCCTGGACGCCGATGAGGCGGGGCAGCCGCTCGATGAGCCCGGCCCGCTGCAGGTCCACGAAGGCCTTGTGCACGCCGCCGAGGATCACGCCATCCCCTACGGACACGAAGATGGCTTCGGGCACCTGGAAGCCCAGCTGGGCCCAGATCTCCAGGCCCGCGGTCTTCTTGCCCTCGATGGTGAGGGGATGGTAGGCGGTGTTGCGGTTGAGGCCGCCCCGCTGGTCGGTGTATTCCAAGGAGAGGGCGAAGGCGTCGTCGTAGGTGCCTTGGATGGGCACCACCGTGGCGCCGTAGAGCACCATCTGCACCAGCTTCGCCTTGGGCGCCTTCTCGGGCACGAAGATGAGCGCCTTGATGTCGGTCGATGCGCACACCGCGGCCAGGGCGGAGGCGGCGTTGCCCGTGGAGGCCGTCACGATGAGGTCCAGGCCCAGGCGGCGGGCTTCCGCCACCACCAGGAAGGAGGCCCGATCCTTGAGGCTGCCACTGGGATTCAGGCCATCGTTCTTCACCCAGAGGCTGGGCAGGCCCAGTTCGGTGCCCAGGCGATCCACGCGGCCCAGGGGCGTGTTGCCGACGGGCAGGGCAGGATGGAAGTCCGGCTCCACGGGGCAGAAGAGGTTCCAGTCAGGCCGGGCGCGATCGAAGGCGCGGCCAATGACGGCGTAATCGAACACCACCTCCAGCACGCCCACCAGAGGGATGCCCGGATGGTAGCCCTTGCCACATTCGGGGCAGAGATAGCGCACTTCGTCCCTGGAGTAGGAACGTCCGCAATCCGTGCAGCGATAGGAAAAGGGGGTCATGATTTGTTCCTTGTTAACGAAGAAACCCGCGCGGAGATCACCCTCCGCGCGGGCGGTTGCTGCGGTCTAGAAGTGGTATTCGAGGGCCAGCATGAAGCAGTTCACCTGCGGGTTGACCACCTTGCCCGACGGGGTCGCGGCCCAGGTCTTGTAGGTGGGATCGCCGAACTTGCCGTCCCAGTACTCGTAGCCGGGGCCGACCTGCCAGGTGCCCTTCTTGGCGCCGAAGATCGGGCTCGCATCGAACATCCAGTAGATGTCGATCAGGGTCTCGGCCACGGTGTCAACGCCGGAGCCGTCCTTGCCCTTGGTGCCGGTGTAGGTGCCGAAGCCCTTGACCTTGGTGTTCACGGCGCCCAGCTTGACGTCGATGCCCCAGGCCGCGGCCACCTGGTAGGTGGGCTTGAAGGAGACATTCTGGCCGCCGC
The DNA here is from genome assembly GCA_038236735.1 of Holophagales bacterium. GTDB lineage: Bacteria > Acidobacteriota > Holophagae > Holophagales > Holophagaceae > Geothrix. The sequence goes on from JBBRZL010000099.1 coordinate 3,707, forward strand.
CGATGTTGGCATCAAAGCCACCGAAGGCGTTGTGGTTCTTTTCGTTGTAGTAGAGGACGCCCAGGGTCAAGAAGCCGGGGACCTGGAAGGCCACCGTGGGGCCCGCCATGACCTTGAACACGGAGGGGGCGAACTGGGTGTTCTTGGCGTTGTAGTCGAAGCCGGCGGTGAATTCCACGTCGCGCACGATGCCGCCTGACATCTTGGTGCCGAAGACTTTGCTCAGGCTCAGGTTGGTGCGGTAGGCCACGTAGACTTCCTGGGCGCCTCTCGCAGCGGCTCCAGGCGAGGAGGAGTTCGCCGGATCCTTGAGATCGGACTTCAGCATGTCCACGTTGAAGAAGTTCGTGCCCAGGGAGTAGCCGGACACGTGGCTGAGGGAGTAGATGTCCTTCTTGATGGCGTCCTGGATGGCGGTCTCCTGGAACTTGGAGCCGGTGCGGTAGCCGAGGTAGGTGTCGCTCCAGTCAGCGGCGCTGACGGGAAGAGCGGCCAGGGCGATAAGGCCCAGGGCGGTGGCGGTGAGTTTCTTCATGTGTTGCTCCGTGGTGGAGGTGGCCAGGCAGGCCTGGACCTCAGGTGGGGGGGAGGGGAGGGTGAAGCCTGAGCCTTCGTACTGAGGGCTCAGAAATTTCGGCAATTTCGAGTCAAGATTAGAATAGAAAACCCATGGGTCAATAAAAAAATACCGCCGTGGGAAAATTTTTACTCATGAGCAGCGACCAGGGTCGGCAGGGCCGACTCTGCACTCAGCAAGGCGACGAGGGTGTAGCAGGCCGTGAGGTCCACCTGGGTGCCCTCAGGCAGGATGGCCCGGGCCTCCCAATCCACCAGGGTCCAGGTTCCGGTCCGCAGGTGGGCAGTCAATGGGCCGCTTCGGTACAGGGCCAGATCTCCCTGCACTTCCAGGCTGCAGGCCTGCCCGCCCAGGCGGGCTTCGAGGGCGAGACCAGCGGGTTTGCGGGTCAACCGGAAGGCATCACCCTTGGCCTCGCGGTAACCCTCTTCGTCGATCCAGAAGCGGGGCTTGTCCTTGTAAGGCGATCCCGCCGCCGGGCAGAATGTGTCGCAATTTCCGCAGTCATTGCAGAAGTCGGCGATGTTGAGGGTCTGCACCCGCTGGCTCACCTCAAAGGTGCGTGTGCCCTCCGCCACCAGCCGTCCCTGCCGCTGCACCAGCTGCGGCACCTGCAGGCTGAAGGGTTCGATGCCATAGGCCTGGTTGGCGCGGTTGGGGCAGACGGTGACGCACAGGCTGCACAGATCATCGCAGTCCAGACAGCGGCTGGCTTCCAGGGCCGCGGCTTCCGCCGTGAAGGGCTTGAGCACTTCGTCGAAGCCATGCCGGTCCGTGACGGGCAGCACGGGCACCTTCTGGGCCCCCACCAGTCGGCTCTTTTTCTCCATGAGGGCCGCGTCGGCTTGGCCCTTTTCCAGCAGGGGCTCGGGCTTCAACACCACGCCATGGCGGCCGGCGATGCCCTCGGCCACGGCCCGGCCATCGGCGATGGCCAGGATCACGGAGGAGGCACCGTGCACCACGTCCCCACCCGCGAAGAGGCCGGGCACCGAGGTCTCGCGGGTGGCGGGATCAACCACGAGATAGCCGTTCGAGTTCCGCTGGATTTCCAGGCCGGCCAGGAAATCCAGCACCGCCTCCTGGCTGATGGCCGAGATGATGGTGTCGGCAGGCAGCAGCACCTCGCTGCCCTCCACGGGCACGGGACGGGGTCGGCCCGAAGCATCCCGCTCGCCCAGGCGCATGCGCGTGCAGGAGAGGCCGGTGACCTTGCCACCTTCAGCCACCACGGCCGCCGGGGCCAACAGATCCCGGATCTGGATGCCCTCTTCGATGCAGTCATGCACCTCGGCGGGATCCGCCGGCATCTGCGCGCGGGTGCGGCGATACACGATGGTCACTTCGCCGCCCGGCACCAGCCGGATCGCCGAACGCACTGCATCCATGGCGGAATTACCGGCGCCGATGACCAGGATGCGCTGGCCCAGGTCCATGGGCGTGCCGGCCCGCACCTTGTCCAGGAAGTCCAGGGCGTCCATGACGCCGGTGGTGGCCTCGCCAGGGATTCCCAGGCGCTTGCCCTGTTGGGCCCCCACCGCCAGGAAGACTGCAGAGTAGTCCCGGCGCAGGCCTGCCAGGGTGAAGTCCCGGCCCAGCACTTGGCCCAGGTGGATCGGAACGCCCAGTTCGCGCAGGCGGACCAGATCCCCTTCCAGAGTGTCGTTGGGAAGTCGGTAGGCCGGAATCAGCCCGCCCACCATGCCGCCCAGCTCCTGCTTGGCTTCGAAGACTTCCGGTTCGAAGCCCATCTTCGCGAGGAAGTAGGCGGCGCTGAGGCCCGCGGGACCGGCGCCCACGATGGCCACCTTCACGCCGAGAGACTCGCCCCGCGTTTCTGCAGGCAGGGGGCCGGCGTTCTCGAAAGCGAACCGCTTGATCTCCCGGATGGCCAGGGGCGCGTCGTAGAAGTTGCGGACGCAGCGCTCGGTGCAGGGATGGTCGCAGACGCTGCCCGTGATGCCCGGCTGGGGATTGGTGCGGAGAATGACTTCCATGGCCTCACGGGGCTTGCCGTGGGCCACCAGCCACAGGTAGTCGGGGATGTTCTGATTCGTGGGACAGGCATCCACGCAGGGCGCGTTGATGCAGTCGAAGTGGCCCAGGGGGCGGTCGCCCTTGAAAGCCAGGGGCCGCATGCGGCGCTGGTAGGCATCCTCACCGACAGCCTTGACGGCATGCCGGGCCAGGTTGAACCGGGCCCCGTGGCCGCCGGAAGTGGCCAGGATGAAGGCGTCCAGGCTGTCCGCCCCAACCTCGTCCATGGCGCTTTCGAGGTTGACCAGGTACTGCTGGAGGCGCGCATAACCGCCGGGTTTCAGCAAGTCCGTGCAGACCGTCACGGGGCCGAGGCCATCGGCCACCAGGTCGGCGAAGTTGAGGGCGTCGGCGCCGCCGCAGAAACTGATGGGCACCTTGCCATCCGTTTCCTCGACCACCAACTCCGCCAGCGTGAGGGTGAGCGGATGCAGGGCCCGGCCCGACAGGTACATCATCTTCTCGCTGGTCGGGAAGACAGGCCGGTGGTTCACCACCTCCAGGGTGTTGGTGAGCTTGAGGCCGAAGCTGTTCGGGCGGCCTTCGGCGACCGCGGCCAGCCGCTTCACCATGGCCATGGCATCGGCCCACTTGGGATCGTGGCCGAAGGCTTCGTCGGGCACGGTGATGTCGAAGCCCAGGGTGTCATTGAGGAGGCCCCGAAGTCGCTCGGGTCCGAGTAGCGTGGGGTTCAACTTCACCCAGGTGTGTACCCCCAGCTCCTTGAGCAGGAAGGTCGCAATTCGCTCGATCTCGGCCGGGGGACAGCCATGCATGGTGGAGAGGGTGATCTGGTTGGAGAGCTCGCTGGGGATGGGAATGTCTCGCACGCCCGGGTAGCTCTTCGCCACGGTATCGATGGCGACCGCCAGGGCGGGACCGGCGTTCCGCATGTCGGCGAGATACTTCTGCACCCGGGGATGCTGGATGCCTTCCAGGTTGTAGCCCACGCTCATGCTGAAGTGGGTGCCGGGATCCTTGAGTCCCAGCTTGTGGGCCAGGGCATGGATGAGCACCCAGCCGTTCAGGTACTCCGTGAAGGATTCCTCGAGCTTCAGCTCCTGGGACCATTCGCAGTTGTAGGTCTCGTCCGCCGCATCGATGCAGGGCCGGCTTACCTCAATTTCATCGAGGATCTGGACGGTCTTCAGCTCGATGAAGCGGGCCCCGCACAACCAGCTGGAGACGATATTTTGCGACAACTGCGAATGCGGACCCGCCGCCACGCCCAGGGGCGCGGCCACGGTGTGGCCGAACATCTCCCGGGCGAGCTTGGGGTGAGGAATCTGGAAGTTCTGTTTCGGGATGCCCAGCACGGCATCCCGAGTATCCAGGTCATTGAAGATCCAGCTGCTGAGCAGCTCGAGGGAGGCGGAGCGGAAGGCTTTATCCATGGTGCCGTATTCCTCGTGACAAGGTGCGGGCTGCTTGAGTGAAACTGGAGGGCGCGGTCGGCCTAGACGTTGCCCGCGTAGACGCTGGGGAAGCGAGCGAGGAAGGCCGCGCTGTGCTGGAGCTCGCGCTCATCCAGGCATTCCCCGATCTTGTGGGTGTTCTGCTCGATGCCCGTGCCGAACCCGATCATGGCGGGGTGCTTGTAGACCCCGTTGTCCACCCACTGCTTCGTGGCCGCGCCAGGGACGCTGGCGTCCTTGGGGATGGGGTAGCCCACGCCGTCCGTGGAGAAGACCCAGCGATCCACGCGGGGCTCCTTGGTGAGAACGCCGCCGGTACCCACCTTGCCATCCACGTTGGGAGAGATGACCTTCCTGTAGGCGGTCACCGCGGCCTGCACCGCAGGGTGCTCCTCGGGGGTGAGCCAGCCCAGGTAGACCTGGGGGTTGTTGAGGACATAGCCCTTCCAGGAGGCGTCCGTGTAGGTGGGGATGGAGACTTCCACGGTGAGGCCGGCCTTGCGGGCGGTGGCCACGGCGTCCAGGGCCTCCACGTCAGCGCAGGACTGCTCGGGGGTCTCGCCGATGGTGAGGCGGCGGTCGAAGCGGAAGGTGAACTTCTCGGGCACGGCGCAGTCGCTGGGGGTGTCCAGCCGGGCCCAGGAGGCGGTGCGGGTGCCGTGGCCCAGGAACTTGTCGTCCTTGAAGCCGATGCGCGCATCGTACTTGTCGGCGGCCTCCTTGACGATGGCGCCGCCGAACTCCAGGGGGTTCTTGCCCTCCCAGGGCATGGAGCCGTGACAGGACTTGCCCTTGACGGTGACCTCAATCTGCATGCGGCCGCGCTGGCCGCGGTAGATGCCCAGGGCGCCGTTCTTGGAGCAGCCAGAGCTGTCGGTGAGGATCACCACATCGGGCACCACGGCGGGAGCGGCGGTGGGGAACACGTCGCGGTTGAGGTACATGGGGCCCGCGCCGTCGTTGTCCTCTTCGCAGACCGTGGCGTAGGAGTACACGATCACGCCCTTGAGGGCACCCTCGGCCTCCAGCTCCAGCATGATCTTGGTGGCGATGGCCGCGGAGATCACGCCCCCCAGCTGGTCCGCGGACCCGCGGCCGAAGATGAGGTGGTTCCACTCACTCTCCGGCGGCAAGTAGCCCAGCTCCTTGTTGAGGAAGTCCTTGTTCAGCTTGGTGGCGTCGATGATGCCGTCGAAGCAGTCGATGCCACCGGTGTTCTGGAGCCACTGGGCCCGCAGGGGCTTGACTGTGTCCGTGTGGCCGTCGATGTAGATCACCTTCTTCTGGTCCGGTGGGATGCCGTCATTGAGATCTTCCACCCTCCACACCAGGTTGCCGAAGTCGTCGAAGTAGGCGTCTTCCTCGCGGCGCACACCCTTGATCGCCACGATCTTCTTGCGGAGGTAGTCGATGCGGGGGAACTCGTGGTTGGAGGTGCCACAGGCGGGATCGCCACCCTGGTCCACGGGCTTGTCCACGTAGTCGGCCGGAATCCGGATGGCCTCCTTCAGCATCTCCGAGGCGAGGGGCAGGTATTTGGCTGCCAGTTCCGCGATGCGGACATCAAGGTTGGACATGGGGTGGCTCCAGGTGAAAAGGTGGGCGGACTCCGACGCGGGGTCCAGCGGAGAGCAAAGAGGATTCGAATTCAGTTCTTGTTCTTCTTGCCAAGCAGCTTCATTTCCTTGAGGGGGAGGGTGGTGCGGCGGATGCCATCAAACTGGCAGAGGGCATTGGCCACGGCACCGGCGGTGGGAACCAGGCCGATCTCCCCCACACCCTTGGCGCCGTAAGGCCCAACCGCATCGGGCACCTCGATGCCGATGATCTCCATGGGCGGCATGTCCTTGGCCCGGATGAGGCCCAGATCGGCCATTCTGAGCGATACCGGCCGGCCGTCCTTGTAGGGGAACTCTTCGCTCACGGCGTAGCCCAGGCCCATGTGCAGGGAGCCCTCGATCTGGCCTTCGTAGAGCGTGGGATTCATGATGCGGCCCGCATCGTGCGCCGCGGTGATCCGGGTGATTTTCCCGGTCTCGTCGAGTTCCACCAGCTGGGCGGCATAGCCGAAGGAGTAGTGGGTGATCATGTCGTAGCCGGGCTTGGCCGGCTTGCCGGGCGGCACCGTCCAGTCGCAGATCCAGCTGCCCCGGTATTCCTTCCCCACCAGGTCCTTCAGGGTCAGTCCCGACGCCAGGTCCCGCTTGAGATCCTTGCAGGCGGCGATGACGGAGTTGGCCAGGAGGGAGGTGCCGCGGGAACCGGTGGTCATGCCGGCCTCCGCCTCCTCGTTGGTCTCCACGAGCACTTCAATGAAGTCTGGATTGATGCCGGTCTCCTCAACCAGGCTCTGCACACCCATGGTGAAGTTGCCCTGGCCCATCTCGCACCAGCCGTGGTGGAGCTCCACCCGATCCTCAGCCTTGATGATGATTTTGGCGTGGCCGAAGTCGGGCAGGCCGCAGCCAATTCCCGTGTTCTTGATCCCCGCGGCCAGTCCGGCGCACTTGGCGGCGTAGAAGCGGGCTTTCAGCGCCTCCAGGCATTTCCGGACGCCCACGCCCGCCGTGAGGACCTGACCCGTGGCGAAAGTGCGCCCTTCTATGAGGGCGTTGTCCCAGCGGAACTGCCAACGGTCGAAGCTTCCCAGCCTGCAGAGTTCGTCCAGGCAGGACTCGAAGGCAAAGTTGGACTGGTTGACGCCGAAGCCCCGGAAGGCCCCGCAGGGGGCGTTGTTGGTGACCACCGCCGTGCCGTCCACCTGCACGTTGGGCATGTAGTAGGCCGCGGCCGAGTGGGAGACCGCCCGCTCGATCACCGCCAACCCCACGCTGGAGTACGCGCCGCTGTCCGAGTGCATGGTCACCACCATGCCGGTCAGCATCCCGGATTTGTCGCAGCCCACGGCATAGTCCATGACGATGGGGTGGCGCTTGGTGTGCATGCTCAGGGATTCCTTGCGGGTCAGCTTCACCATGGCGGGCCGGCCCGTCAGCCAGGCCAGCAGAACCGCGTGACTCTGGGTGGTGATGTCCTCTTTGCCGCCGAAGCCGCCGCCGTTCTGGACCTGGACCACGTTCACCCGGGCCTTGGGGAGGCCCAGCATCTGCGCGAGCTGGTGACGGTCTTCGTAGACGCCCTGGCTGCAGCTGTAGACTTTCACGCCGGGCTGGCCGTCCTTGGCCCAGGGGAGGGCCAGGGTGGCCTCGGGCTCAAGGAAGGCGTGCTCGACTCTCTGCGTCGTGAAGCGGTTGCGGGTCACAAAAGACGAGCCGGCCAAAGCCGTTTCGGCGTCGCCTACCTTTACGGCGGCACGATGGAGGACGTTGCCCTTGAACATCGGATGGACCTGGGCCGATTCCGGCTTCAGGGCTTCAAACAGGTCCGTGACCGGCGGCAGCACCTCGTACTCCACCTTCACCAGTGCCGCGGCCTGCCGCGCGATGGCCTCGGTCTCGGCCGCCACCGTGGCCACCACGTCGCCGATGAAGCAGGTGATCTCGCCTTCGGCCACCAGCACGGGCCAGTCCATGGTGATGGAGCCCATGTAGCGCTGGGCGGGTACATCCTTCGCGAGGAGCACCTTCACCACGCCGGGCACTGCCTGGGCCGCCGCGATGTCGATCCGGAGCACCTTGGCCCTCGGATGATCCGAGAAGCGCAGGGCGCCGAAGAGCATGTCGGGTTCCTTCATGTCGGCCACGAACACCCGGTCGCCCAGCACCGCCTCTCGGCCCGTGTACTTCCCGTGGCGGGTGCCCACTTTCCCGGTGCCCGTCAGCATCGCCACCGGCTTGTTTTCCCGGAGCGCCTCAGCCGCACACTCGATGGAGTCGATGACCTTCTTATAGCCGGTGCAGCGGCAGATGTTCCCTGAGAGTCCACTGGCAATCTCGTCCCGGGAGGGGTTCGGGTTCCTGTCCAGCATGGCCTTGGCCTTCATGACAATGCCCGGCGTGCAGAAGCCGCACTGCACGCCACCCTTGACCACGAAGGCATCCGCATAGACGTCCCGTTCCCGCGCCGACAGGCCCTCAGCGGTCACCAGCGACTTGCCCGCGAGTTCCTTCATCTTCATGCGGCAGCTGAGGCGCGAGGCGCCTTCCACCAGCACCGTGCAGCAACCGCAGACGCCCTCGCCGGAGCAGCCGTCCTTGGGACTGATGAGCCCGGCCACTTCCCGCAGGTAGAAAAGAACCTCCATCTCAGGGTCCAACTCGAACCTTGTCGGCTGACCGTTGAGTGTGAATTCCATGGCTCCCCTCCGTCCCCCGGCGACTGTCTAACGCCGCTCTGGTCCCATTTGACAGCAAACCTGTACGGACATGGGTCCCAGTTCAACCGGGAACGCAGCCGGTCCCCTCATGACTGGTCCAGCCTGCTTCGGCCTGGCGATCGGGATTTGAATAGCTGCCATCGGTCTGGCCTCATTGTCCCTCGATCCTGCGTCTATGATGAGCAGCGGGTCAAGATTGATTCCATTTTAGGAATTTCGAAAGATAGGTCAATAATTTTTTTTAGAGGTAAAAAATTTTCACACAATCAAATCTGCAGGACCCCTTTCAGACCCGGAGGCCAAACAACTTCCCCCGTTGGTAACTTAAAACCCATTCTGGTGATTTGAAAACGTTGATGCAAAGATAAAATTTTTTACATCACAGTAAAAAATTTATTGCACAGTCCAGGTGGAGTCATTAGATTCTTTCCTGAGAGGTCGGCAATCAAATCCCTGGTTCCGAGGACTGGTTTCAAGAGGAGGGCAATCTCGTGGCATCCAAGGCCGCCATCCATCCCGTGGACGAAGTTCTCCCCCCTGCCCGGCTCACCTTGCTGGGCATCCAGCATGTGCTCGTCATGTACGCCGGGGCCGTGGCGGTGCCGCTCATCATCGGCGGGGCGCTGAAGCTCCCCAAGGAGCAGATGGCCCAGCTCATCAACGCCGACCTCTTCGCCTGCGGCCTCGTCACCCTCATCCAGGCCATCGGCTGCTGGCGTTTCGGCATCCGCCTGCCCGTGATGATGGGTGTCACCTTCGCCGCCGTGGGCCCCATGGTGGTCATGGCCGGCAACCCCGACCTGGGTCTCCTCGGCATCTACGGGGCGGTCATCGGAGCGGGGATATTCGGCATCCTGGTGGCGCCCCTCATCAGCCGGATGCTGCCGCTCTTTCCACCGGTGGTGACGGGGACCATCATCACCGTCATCGGGATCTCCCTCATGCGCGTGGGCATCAACTGGGCCGCTGGCGGGAATCCGACCATCACCGGGCCTGCGGGGCCCATCCCCAACCCCACCTACGGCGCGCCGCTCCACCTGGGGATCGCGGCCTTCGTGCTGGTCTTCATCCTGATCATCACCCGCTTCGTGAAGGGCTTCCTGGCCAACGTCGCGGTCCTGTCGGGCATCATCGTGGGCACCCTGGTGGCCATGGCCCTGGGCAAGGTTAACTTCACGGGCC
>JBBRZL010000100.1:0-13123 GCA_038236735.1 Holophagales bacterium
AGACCGCCTATCGCATGGTGCAGGCGGCGCTTACCCAGTTCGCCAAGGGCGAGACCTCCTCCCTGGTGCGACGGTTCCAGAACGTAAGGTCCCGGGAGGACCTGGACCGCCTGCTGCTCATGGCCGCGGAAAAGCGCGCCGTCATCATCCATACCACCGTGGCCCGGGACATGCGCGACTACCTGGAACACCGCTGCGCGGAATTGCGCCTCACCCAGGTGGACCTCTTCGGCAACCTGCTGGACACCCTGTCCCTCTACCTTCGCGAGCGGCCCGAGGAGCGGCCAGGCAGCTTCCATGCGGTGGGCGATAAGTACTTCCGCCGCATCGAGGCCATCGAGTACGCCCTCAAGTTCGACGACGGCATCGACATGGGCGGCCTGGTGGATGCCGACATCGTGCTGGTCGGCATCAGCCGCACGAGCAAGACGCCCCTCTCCATGTACCTGGCCATGGAGGGTTACAAGGTGATGAACGTGCCCCTGGTGCCGGGCGTGGCCCTGCCCCCGGAGCTTGCCGACATTCCCCAGGGCCGCGTCGTGGGCCTCACCATCCAGCCCGACCGCCTCCAGGAGATCCGCGCCTACCGGCTGAAACGTCTGGGGGGCGTGGGTAGCGCCGACAGCTATAGCGACATGGGCCGTATTCTTGAAGAACTGGCCTATGCCGATGAGATCTTCAAACACCACCGCCGCTGGCCGGTGCTCGACGTGACCGGGCGCAGCATTGAAGAAACGGCAGGCCTGGTGCTGGACCGCGTGTTCGGGAAGGAACGGGCGGTTTGAGCCCCAGCTAGAGCTCGTCCTCCAGGCGCTGCACGAGGGTCTTCAGGATCTTGATCCGGCCGTAGTGTTTGCTCTCGCTTTCAACAAGTGTCCAGGGCGCGATCTCGGTGCTGGTGCGATCCAGCATGTCGCAGATGGCGGCCTCGTAGGCGGGCCACTTCTCCCGGTTGCGCCAGTCCTCGTCCGTGATCTTGAAGCGCTTGAAGGGGGTCACCTGCCGCTCCTCGAACCGCCGGAGCTGCTCCTCCTGGCTGATGGACAGCCAGAATTTCAGGAGGATGCTCCTGGAGCGCACCAGCTGATCCTCGAAGTCGTTGATCTCGCTGTAGGCCCGCTGCCAGTCCGCCTCGGCACAAAAGCCCTCCACCCGCTCCACCAGCACGCGACCGTACCAGCTCCGATCGAAAATGGCCACCTGTCCGGCGGGCGGCAGGTTCCGCCAGAAGCGCCAGAGGTAAGGCTGGGCCCGTTCTTCCTCGGTGGGTGCGGCCGTGGGGTGGATGTGATACCGCCGGGCGTCCAGGGACTGGGTGATGCGACGAATGCTGCCCCCCTTCCCCGCCGCGTCCACACCTTCAAAGGCCAGCACGATGGAATGCTTGCGGAGGTTGCGATGGCGGGCCAGCACGTTCAGCCGACCCTGGAGGTCCAGCAGTGTCTCCTCGTATTCCTTCTTCTCCATCTGCTTCGTGAGGTCCAGGGCCTTGAGGACGTTCATGCTGTCGATGGACGTCCTGGGCTGTGCCGGCGCCTTGATGGGCTCGGGCACAGGCTTGTCCAGCCGCGCGCGAATCCGCTCCAGCAGGATCTTTCCCACGGTCAGCCGCTGGTACCGCGGGTCGGTGGCTTCCACCACGATCCAGGGCGCGTCCGCCGTACTGGTGGAGCGCAGGGCCCGTTCGGCCACCTGCCGGAAGGTGTCGTACATCTCGAAGTGCTTCCAATCCCGGGGCGTCACCCGCCAGCGGGTCTTGGGGTCCTTCTCCAGGCCCTTCAGCCGCTTCTTCTGGACATCCTTGCTGAGGTGCATCCAGAACTTCAGCACGATGGCGCCCTCGTGGATGAGCATCTGCTCGAAGCGGGCCACCCGGGCCATGTCCTGGTCCAGGTCCGAGGTCTTGCTGCGGCCGTACGCCCGCTCGAGGATGGGCCAGGTGTACCAGGAGCCGTCGAAGATCCCGATCTTCCCCTTGGGCGGCAGCATGCGCCAGTAGCGCCACATGTGGGGCCGTTCCCGCTCCTCGTCCGTGGGCTCGTCCAGCCCGTGCGTCTGGATGTGGCGGGGGTCCATCCACTCGTTCAGGGTGTTGACAGTCTCGCTTTTGCCGGCGCCATCGACACCCGCCACCAGAATGATCACCGGTACCTGGGCCGCGGTCAGGTCGAACTGGGCGTCCAGCAGCGCCTCCCGCAAGGCTGGCACCTCCCGGTCCCAGACATCCTTGGTGATCTTGTGGCCGAGTTCCGCGGATTCGAACATGGTTCCCCCGGGACAAATACGACTCCTATTTCAACACAAAGGTCACGATAGCTGATTTCCGGCATCTCCTGTCCATGGAATCATGGGAACCATGATCTCCATTACTGCCCCCATCCAGCCCGCCATCGCCCATGCGAAGCGCATCCTCTTCGAGCCCTTCCACGCGAAGAAGTGGTTCGTGCTGGGCTTCTCCGCGTTCCTCGCCCAGCTGGGCGGCGGCGGCTCCTACCAGTTCAACGGCAATCCCTTCGATCATTCCGCGCGTGGCCGGGGGTCGGATTTCAGCCCCGTGACCACCTGGATCAGCGAACACCTGGCGCTGGTCATCGCCCTGGGCGTTCTGTCCTTCCTCTTCATCCTGGCCCTCTCGACACTCATTCTCTGGCTGAGCAGTCGCGGCCAGTTCATGTTCCTGGATGGTGTGGCCCGGGACCGGGCTGAGATAGTGGAACCCTGGTCCCGCTTCCGGCAACTTGGCGATCAGTTGTTCCGGTTCAGGTTGATGCTCATGCTGGTTGGCTTGGCGCTGTTCATGGTCTGTGGCGGCCTTGGGGTCCTCATCGCCCTGCCCGATATCCATGCCCGCGCCTTTGGCGCCCCAGCCATCACCGGGCTGATCGTGGCCGGCGGACTCTTCCTCCTGGGCGTGCTCGCCTTCGCCATCATCGGGCTCCTGCTCCACGACTTCGTGGTGCCGATCATGTACCGGCAGAATCTGACTACCGCCGCAGCTTGGGCCACACTGCGCCAGGACCTCCTGCCCGGAAACGGGTGGCGCTTCGTGGGGTTCTATCTCATGACCTGCCTGCTCTGGATTCCCGCCGTCATCCTGATCCTGCTCGCCTGCTGCCTCACCTGCTGCGTGGCCCTTCTGCCCTATCTCAGCTCAGTGGTCCTCCTGCCCATCTCCGTCTTCTTCCGCTGTTACTCTCTGGGCTTCCTGGAACAGTTTGGCGACGAGTGGCAGATCATCCGCGTGCCCGCAGCCGAGGCCGAGAACTAATATTCGTTCGCCAGATCCGTGGCCCGCACCTGCTTTTCGAAGGGCTGGAACACGGGTGCTCCAGCGCCCTGAGCGATCCACTCGGCCACGCGGATACCGTCCACGGCGGCAGAAGTGATACCGCCCGCGAAGCCGGCGCCCTCGCCACAGGGGTAGAGCCCCGGATGCGACACGGACTGGCCATCCTCGCCACGCAGGAGCTGGATGGGACTGCTGGTGCGGCTTTCAATGGCCAGCAGAATGGCCTCGCGGCTGGCGAAACCGTGGATCTTCTTGTCGAAGTCAGGCAGGGCCCCGGCCAATTGTTCCCGCACGAAATCTGGCAGGCAGGTGCTGAGATCCGCCGCCACGGCGAAGGGCCGAAAACTGGTGCGGGGCAGGTGGCCCGTGGCGCGGCCCTTCAGAAAGTCCTGCACCGCCATGGCCGGGGCGCCGTAGGTTTCGCCCGCCGCCCGGAAGGCCGCCTGTTCCCACTTCCGCTGGAAGAACATGCCCGCCAGTAGGTGGTCGCTGCCGAAATCGGCGGTGTTGACCTTGGCCACCAGCCCCGAATTGGCGAAGCCGGAATCGCGCTTTTCGTTGCTCATGCCGTTCACCACCACACCACCTGGCTCGCTGCTGCACTGGGTCACCTCGCCGCCGGGGCACATGCAGAAGCTGTAGGCGGCACGGTTCAGGCCGAAGTTGCAGACCAGCTTGTAGTCGGCGGCGGGCAGCGATGGGTGGCCCGAACTGGGGCCGTACTGGGAGCGGTCGATGAGGTCCTGGGGGTGCTCCACCCGCACGCCCATGGCGAAGGGCTTCTGGCGCATGGCCACGCCGTGGCCGTGCAGCATCTCGAAGGTGTCCCTGGCACTGTGGCCCGGCGCCAGCACCAGGGCCTCACAGGGCAGTTCCTCGCCGCTGGCCAGCACCGCGGCGCGCACCCGGCCCTGGTCGTCGAAACGAACCTCCACCAACCGAGCCCTGAACTGGTACCGGGCGCCCTGGGCTTCGGCTGCCTTGCGGATGAGCACCGCGCAGCGGCGGATGACGTCCGTGCCCACATGGGGTTTTGAAAGGTAGAGGATCCGCGGGTTCGCACCGAAGCGCACGAAGGCCTCCAGCACGTAGCGGGTGGCGGGATGGCCGATGCGGGTGGTGAGCTTGCCGTCGCTGAAGGTGCCGGCGCCGCCCTCGCCGAACTGGGCATTGGCCTCCGGGTCCAGGATCGCGTCCCTCCAGAGGCCCGAGATGGCTTTCACGCGATCGCCCATGGCGGGCCCGCGCTCCAGCACGATGGGCTCGATGCCGTAGTCCAGCAGGCGCAGGGCGCAGAAGGTGCCGGCGGGGCCACTGCCCACAATCACCACCCTTGGGCGGCGCGGCGGCAGCGCCACCGCGTAGGGCGGCACCTCCGGGGCCAGGTCCAGTTTCAAGCCGCCCGACAGCGGGCCCAGGCTGAGGGCACGGTCCGAATCGAAGCTAAGGGCAGTCAGGAAGCGGATAGCGCCTTTGTGGCGGGCGTCCAGGCTGCGGCGCTCCAGGGTCACGGCGCGGTAGTCCCCTGTCGTGCCCCCCAGGGCGTGGGCCAGAGGCCGAGCCAGATCCAGCGCCTCCTCGCCCAGGTTCAGCGGCAGGTTCGAGAGCAGGTAGCGCATGGTCACCTCGGCGAAAGGAGTCACCGGGACTCAAGGCCAGGAATTCAGGTTACCGCCAATGCCGAGAAACATGGAAAGCGCCCCGGCTGACCGGGGCGCTTTATCACACAGGCGGGGCCTTGGTTCAGTCCGTGACGGCAAATACCACGCGATCATTGCGCATGCGCTCGGGGTCCAGGATGCGAATGGTGGCCACCTTCCGATCCTCGGCGAGGATCACAGTGTATTGCTTGTCCTTCAGCAGGGAACCGGGAACCACGTTCACCTTGCTGATCCTGGTGAGACCCAAGTCAGAGGCCTTGATCAGGATTTCGGGGTTCGGGGCATCCAGGGGCAGGTCTGTGCTGAAGCGGGAAGCCACGGCCTTGGGGCCCATGCGGTCCTTGGCGAAGATGGGCACCACGATGACGCCCTCAGCCACCAGCTGCTTGCGCTGGCCAACCAGGTAATGCAGGGAGTTGAGCTTGGCCTTCTGGGTTTGACTCAAGGTGGTGAGGTCATTCACCTGGGCCAGCAGCGTGGTCTTCTCGGTGTGCAGGGAGTCCACTTCCTCCTGGACCTTGACCTTTTCCGCCACCAGGCCATTCACCTGATCCGCAAGATCCTTGGCCTTGGCCATGTTCTCGTCCCGGGCCTGTTCCAGGGCTGCCCGCTGGTTGTGCAGGTACTCCGTGGGACCCACCTCGGCCTTGCCCTGGGTAACGGCCGTGAGGTAGGCGCCACCCACATACTGTTGATAGACCTGCCAGCCCGGCTGCAGGTCTTCCATGATGTTGGCCCGGGCCGCGAGGGTCTTGGCCTTCTCCTCGGAGAGGCCATGGCCCTTCAGGAAGCGCACGGCCATGGCGAAGTGATTGTCCTTCTCTGTGGCGATCTGGGGCCTGGGCAACTCGGACCGGAGCCTGGCCACCTTCGCGTTGAGGTCACCGATCTGCTTGTCCCGGTCCAGGATCACCTGGAGGAGGGCGGCGGTGCTGTTGTCCTTCTCGTCCTTGACCCGGGTCTCCAGCAGGCTGCGCTGATCCGGCGACAAGGGGACGACTGCCCCATTCGTCTGCAGGCCCGCCTTGGCCATGGCCTCGGTCTGGGCCTTCGTGGCCGCCTGGGCCTGGCTTTCGGCCTGCTGAGTCTCGGCGACCTTCTTGACGAGATCATTGGCCTCGGTGGATTCAGATTGCGACTTCTGGTCGCAGCCAACGGTGAGGGCGAGGGGCACGAGGGCAAGAGCCATCCCGAACGCCATGGATCTGAGCATCTTCATAAACACCTCCTGGAAGCCTGCGGTTGCACTGAAAACAGAAGCGTGGCCCCTTGCTCGTTTCCATACAAGTATTAGTAGATACATCATTTGGTCTATGATCTGGCAGCTCGATCGGACTGCGTCACAGGCTAAGAACCGTGGACGCCAGCTTAAGCACCGAGGTCAAAGCCGGAAGTCCTTGAAAAATAATTCGCCGTAAACCCCTGCTGGACCGCTCAAGGGATCCGGACGGTTCGTGGCATTGTGCTAGGTACGCACTGCAGGACTCAACCAGGAGACAGGTCCCCATGGCCAACGTGAACGCAACCCGAGGCGTCATCGGCATTCTCACCGGGGGCGGCGATGTGCCGGGCCTCAACCCCGCCATCCGGGCCGTCACCATCCGCGCCCTGGGCGAAGGCTACCAGGTGCTTGGCATCCGGCGCGGCTGGGCGGGGCTGGTCAACCTGCTCCGGGATCCGCAGGCGGACAATAGCGAGTGGGTGCAGGTCCTCACGGAGGAGGTCGTCAACCGCGCTGGCCGGACCGGAGGGACCTTTCTCCACAGCTCCCGGACCAACCCCATGAAGGTGGCCCGGGACGCCGTGCCCGAGCACCTGAAGGGGGCCTACTCCGACGAGGTCAACGACCTCATCCCGGAGGTGCTCAAGAACCTCGACTTCCTCGGCATCGACCACCTGATCCCCATCGGTGGCGACGACACCCTCAGCGTGGCCGTGCGCCTCTACCGGGAAGGCGTCAAGGTGATCGCCATCCCCAAGACCATGGACAACGACGTGCCGGGGACGGACTACTGCATCGGCTTCAGCACCTGCGTCACCCGCACCATCGAGATGGTGAACCGCCTGCGCACCAGTGCGGGGTCCCACGAGCGCTTCCTGGTGGTGGAAGTGTTCGGCCGCTATGCCGGCTTCACGGCGATGCTGCCCACCATGGCCGGAGCTGCCAACCGCTGCGTGATTCCCGAGCACCCCTTCGACATCGAGCTGCTGACCGAACTGCTGTCCCGGGACCGGTACCGCAATCCCAGCAAGTACGCCATTGTCCTGGTGTCCGAAGGGGCCAAGTTCGGCGGCGACATGGTCTTCAGCGACCTGTCCCGGGACGCCTTCGGGCACGCCAAGCTGGGCGGCATCGGGGATCTGGTCTCGGCCGAGCTGCAGGCGCTGAGCCCGAAGTACAACCAGGGCCGGACGGTCAACGTCATCAACCAGAAGCTGGGCTATCTGGTGCGCGGTGGCGATCCCGACGCCATCGATTCCATCGTGCCCATGGCCTTCGGCAACCTGGCCCTGGATCTCATCCTGAAGGGCATCCACGGCCGCCTGGTGGTGCTCCGCAACGGCCGCTACGACAACGTCCCCATCGACGTGGTGACTAGCAGCAAGAAAGTGGTGAAGGTCGAGAAGTACTACAGCACCGACCGCATGCGGCCCCATTTCCACTATGTCTTCGACATGGCGCCGCTGTTCATCATGACGAGCGACTGAACCGCCCGGGCAGTAGGGAAGGCGACCTACTTCTTGTTCGTCGCGAGATCCCAGCCGCCGCGCAACACGATCTTACGGGCCTCGGAATCCACACTCACCTGGACGATGCAGCGGCCGGCGGGCGAGGGCGGCAGGGCCTTCCCCACGCTCCGGGCCTCGGCTTCGGAGGAGAAGCCGCCCTGCACGGAGCCGCTCCAATCCACGACACAGGCATAGGGCTTGTGCTGGCGCTTGCCGCTGGACTGGCCTGTGGCGACATCCCGAGGCGATTTGACGTCACTGGTGCCATCGCTCGCGGCCTTCCCCTTCATGATGCTGAGATCCTGCACCGACACCTTCCCCGCCGAGAGGCCGCCACCGGCGACCACCAGGTCAGGCTGGCCGTCCCCGTCCAGATCGCTGAGGGTCACGGACTTCCCATCCTCGTTGGTGAGCACCAGCCGGTACTCACCGGGGGGAACCTGGGTGAACTGGATCTGACCAATGGCATCCACCTCCATGGAAGCCACCGTGGTGCCCGTGCTGGACTGAAGCGCCGCCCGGGTGAACTTCTTGCCCTGGGCGAGGCCTCCCCCCGTGGCCATGCTTCCTGATTGGCTCATGCCCCAGGAGAAGCTCTGGATCTCGATGGTGCCCGGGCTCACATCGGCGTCAATCTGGACGGCACAGCGTCCCGCCGCCGAGGGCGACTGCTGCTGCGCGGCCCGGGTAGCCTCGGCTTCCGAGGTCAGGCCCCCCTGCACTTTGCCGCCCCAATCCAAGAGGCAGACCATGGGCTTGTGCATCCGCTTGCCCGTGGGCAGGCCGCTGGCAGCGTCCCGGGGGGACTTGATCTCGTGGGAGGCACTGGATGGGGCGGCGCCTTTCATCACACTCAAGTCCGACATGGACGCCTTGCCGCTGGCCCGCGTGGGTGACTCCCTCAGTGCGCCCATTGGGGGCGGGGCTGGAGCGGCAATAACCACATCCAGAACCCCGTCGCCATCGAGGTCACCCACGGTGACGCTGCTTCCAGCTGAATTCGTGAGCACCAGCTTGTATTCACCTGGTTTGACGCCGGCAAAGGTCACGTGGCCTTTGGCGTCCGCCTCGGCACGGGCCACTGTGGCACCGGTCTTGGACACCAGGGCCGCCCGCTTGATGGGAAGGTAGACGTCCATGGCGGCGGACAGGCCGAGGCCATAGAGGAGGCAGAACAGCAGTCGAGATCGGACCATGACAGACTCCTGGCAGGAAGATAATTTAATATTGAGACGCAATTGCATGAATGGGATCAGACCACTAGCTTAGTCCGCGAAAGACCACGGTCAAGGGAAAAGGGGATCGGCATCTGGCAGGCATCACCCGCCCCGTCCTCCTGCGCTCCTGCGAGAATGCGGCAGGGCCCTGGTTCCCCTGCCAGCCCGCCGAGGATTCAACGCCCATGCCAAGCCGATCCCTTGAACGCGTGGTGGTGGCAGGAGGGACTGGCCTGGTGGGGAAGCCACTGGTACGGGCCCTCCTGGCCCAAGGCAGTCGGGTCCACATCCTGACGAGGCAGCCTCAGAACCTGATGTTGTCCGACGGTGCTTCGGCCCATGGCTGGGAGGAACTGCCAGCCCTGCTGGACGGGGCTGCTGCCGTCATCAATTTGGCCGGAGAGGGCATCGCCGACCGGCGCTGGAGCGCCGCCCGCAAAGCCTCCATCCTCCACAGCCGGATCCAGGCCACCTCCCGACTGGTGGGGGCCATGCGCCAGTGTGCCCGGCCACCCGCAGCGCTGGTGAGCGCCTCCGCCATCGGGTACTACATCCCCAAGGACGCGGCGCCCGTGGAGGAGGGCGCGGCACCTGGTTCGGGTTTTCTGGCCGAGGTCTGCCAAGCCTGGGAGGCCGAGGCCATGGCGGCCACGAGCCTGGGCGTGCGCGTGGCCCGCATCCGCATCGGCGTGGTGCTGGCGCGGGAGGGCGGCGCCCTGCCGAAGCTGGCCCTGCCGGTGCGCATTTTTGCTGGCTGCAAGCTGGGCTCAGGACAGCAGGGCCTCAGCTGGATCCACCTGGACGATCTGGTGGCCATGCTCATCGAAGCCGCCCGAAATCCCACCTGGGAGGGTGCCTTCAATGGCACTGCGCCGGAGCCGCTCAGCAACGAGGCCTTCACGCGGCTCGTGGCGCAACGGCTCCACCGCCCCCTGCTGCCCGTGCCGGGCTTCCTCACTACGCTGGCCACGAAGCTGCTGCTGGGCCAGATGGCCGAGGCGTTGCTGCTCCAGGGCGCCTTCGTGCAGCCCGCCCACGCCCTGACGCTGGGCTTCCCCTTCCGCTTTCCCACGGCCGAGGCCGCCCTGGAGGACCTGCTGTGAAAGAGGAAGTCTTCATCTCGATCCAGGACCTGCCCGTGCCGCGCAGCGAGGTCTTCCCCTTCTTCGCGGATCCCGCGAACCTCGAAGCCCTCACGCCACCCTGGCTGGGCTTCCAGGTGCTCACGCCCCTGCCCCTGCCCAGGGGCGAAGGCGCCCTGTTCGACTACCGTGTGCGCGTGCGGGGCCTCTCCCTCCGCTGGCGCACCCTCATCGAGACCTTCGTGCCCGGCGAGCAGTTCGTGGACCGTCAGATCATAGGCCCCTATGCCCTCTGGCACCACACCCACCGCTTCGAGGATTTGCCCCCATCAGCAGACATGCCCCGTGGCGGCACGCGCATGACCGACACGGTGCGCTACCGGGTGGGGTTCGGAATACTGGGGCGAGTCGTGACGGCGCTGTGGGTGCGCCGGGACATCGCGAAGATCTTCGAGTACCGGAAAAAGGTGTTGGCGGAGCGGTTCAGGCCGGCTCCAGCCCCCCGAAGCGCGCCATGATGCGCTTGTCCCCCCCCTGTTCGAAGCGCACGGTGTAGGTCAGGCCCTCGCCGCGACCCGAGGCCGCCAGGATCATTCCAGCCCCGAAGCGCGGACTCTTCACCCGCGTGCCCACGGGGAAGGCACTCGGGTCTTTCAGAGCGGCAGGTTCGGAGAACCTGCCGCTCTCCGCCTCGTTCGCGGGAGCCGGTACATCGCGCACCCGGTCGAAGAAGCTGCGGATGCGCTGCAGCTCCGTGGCCACGGAGGCCCCGCCGGGCCCGCGCGTGAAGGAACTGCCGGGCCGCACGCCCTCGCCCGCCTGGTAGAGCTCGGTGCCCCAGCGGATGGGCGCGGTCAGCACGGCGGCGGGGAGCTCCCGCAGGAAGCGGCTGGGCATGGCCAGCATCTCCGTGCCCATGATGCGCCGCCGCCGGGCCGCGCTCAGCGTGAGGCGCCGCTGGGCCCGAGTGATGGCCACGTAAAAGAGACGGCGTTCCTCTTCAAGGCCTTCCGGTGTCTCCCGGGCGTTGCGGTTGGGAAAGACGTCCTCCTCCATGCCGATGACGAAGATATAGGGAAACTCCAGGCCCTTGGCGCAGTGAATGGTCATGAGACTGAGCTGCGAGGCCTCCTCCAGGTTGTCGGTGTCCGAGGCCAGGGTGATGCGGTCCAGGAATTCCGCCAGGCGCAGGCCCAGGGCTTCCGACTCCGCAGCGGCACTGAGGAATTCCTCCAGGTTGCGGATGCGGCCTTCGGCCTCCAGGGTGGCTTCGTCTTCCAGGCTCTGCAGGTAGCCGCTTTCCTGCAGCACCCACTTGACCAGGCCCGCCAGGCCCAGGGCCTCGCGCTCGCCCAAGGCCCGCCGGAACAGGTCCAGAAACTTCCCCAGCTCCCGCTGGGCGCGGCCCTTGAGCTCGCCGCCGCGCAGAAGAACGGCCAGGCCTTCCAGGGGTGTGCCGCCTTCGGGGATGGCAGCCTCGATCTTTCCCAGAGTGGTGGGCCCCACCCCACGCAAGGGCGCATTCACACAGCGGCGGAAGCTCACCAGGTCGAAGGGATTGGAGATCAGCCGCAGGTACGAGATGAGGTCCTTGACCTCCTGGCGCTCATAGAACTTCACGCCGCCCACCAGGCGGTAGGGCAGATTCTGGGCGCGCAAGGCCTCTTCCATCTGCCGCGACTGCCAGTTGGCGCGGTACAGCACGGCGGTCTTGGTTTCCGGTTCCGCGTAACGCAGCTCCTGGATGCGCTGCACCACCCACTCCGCCTCCAGCCGGCCCTCGTCAGTGAGCTTGAACTGGATAGCCTCGCCCTCGCCCAGATCCGTGATCAAGGCACCCTTGCCTTCGACCCGCTGGGAGTTGTTGGCGATCACCTCGGAAGCCGCATCCAGGATTTTCTTGGTGGAGCGGTAGTTCTGCAGCAGCTCGATGCGCATGGCCTCCGGAAAGTCCTGCTGGAAGTCGAGGATGTTGCGGATGTCCGCTCCTCTCCAGCCATAGATCGACTGATCTTCATCGCCCACGACGCACAGGTTGTGATGCTTCCGGGCCAGATGCTGCACCAGCAGGTACTGGGCCCGGTTGGTGTCCTGGTACTCGTCCACCAGGATGAACTTGAAGCGCTCCGCATAAACCGACTGCACCACGGGCTCGCGGAACAGCCGCTCAGTCCATAGCAACAGGTCGTCAAAGTCGCAGGCCCGGTGGTTCTTCAGGCCCTTCTGGTAGAGGTCGTAGGCGTCCAGCACCTTGCGGGTCCAGGGATCCAGGGCTTCCTCGCGGGCCTCATCGGGCAGCAGGCAGCGGTTCTTGAAGTCGCTGATGAGCTCCAGCACCTTTTTCGGATGGAACTGTTTCTCGGGCAGTTTCAGCTCGACCAGCACCTGCTTGATGAGACTCTTCTGATCCGCGGGATCGAAGATGACGAAATCGCGGCCCACAGGCGTGCGCTCGCCCTCGCGGCGCAGGATGCGGGTGCAGAAGCTGTGAAAGGTGCTCACCCACATCTGGGCGGCGGGCACGGAGACCAGGCGCTGCACCCGCTCCCGCATTTCCTCCGCAGCCTTGTTGGTGAAGGTCATGGCCAGGATGGACCCCGGATGGACACCCTCCTCCTCGATGAGCCAGGCGATGCGCCGGGTGATCACTGTGGTCTTGCCCGACCCGGCTCCGGCGAGGATAAGCAGGGGCCCCCGGGCATGGCGAACGGCCTCCTGCTGGGGTGCATTCAGGTTACGAAGCAGCGGGTGGACGGTTGGATCGGGGGCGTGGCCATGCATCCATCCATGCTACCGGGCCGCCCCCTCCTCCGGCGTGATGACCTTGCTCCAATCGACCCTGCGGACGATTCCCTGCACCA
This sequence comes from Holophagales bacterium, assembly GCA_038236735.1. Lineage (GTDB taxonomy): Bacteria > Acidobacteriota > Holophagae > Holophagales > Holophagaceae > Geothrix. The sequence continues at coordinate 12,841 of JBBRZL010000100.1, forward strand.
GGAGGAAGGCGTCGGCCCCTGAAAGCCGCTCCTTGAACGACGGCTTCTTGATCCCGAAGAAGTGGCCCTTGCGGAGGATCTTCACCATGTCCAGATCCGACTCCTCAGCCGCCTTCTTCGTGTCCGTGAAGTCGGACCCGCCCAGCTTCGTTCCGTCTGCGGCTTGGGCCACGCCATCCCGTCTGTGGCACTTCACACGGTTGGTGGCATAGAAGGCCTTCAACTCGTTCAAGGCCTTGGCGGGGGCCTTGGCGGGGGCCTTGGCGGGGGCCTGGGCGGGGGC
>JBBRZL010000101.1:0-13052 GCA_038236735.1 Holophagales bacterium
CGTTCCCCCGTCTGCGGCGCGTGAGCACCTATGCCACCGCCCGCAACCTGCTGGAGAAATCGCCGCCTGAACTCGCGCGCTTGCGTGAGCTGGGCCTGGCGTTGCTCTACATCGGCCCCGAATCAGGGGATGACAGTACCCTGCGGCGCATCGCCAAGGGAGCTGACGCAGCAGACCACGTGGAGGCCGCCCGCAAGGCCCGGGAGGCCGGCCTCGAGCAGTCGCTGATCTTCCTGCTGGGCGCCGGCGGGCGCGACCGCAGTGAGCTGCATGCCCGCGCCTCGGGCCGCCTGGCCTCGGCCATGGATCCCAAATTCCTCTCCACCCTCACCCTGACCATCGTCCCCGGCACGCCGCTGGCAAAGCTGGCCCAGCAAGCGCGCTTCGAACTGCCGGACGTGTCGGGGCTGCTCCAGGAGCTGCGCTGGTTCGTGGAGGAGGCCCACCTGAGCGCCGGCATCTTCCGCTCCAACCACGCCTCGAACTACCTGCCCATCGGAGGCCGCCTGCCCCGGGATCGGGCAGCCATCCTCGCGGCCATCGATGCGGCCCTCGCGGGCCAGATCCCCCTGCGACCTGAATGGGCGCGGGGGTTGTAGCGTTTTATAGGCTTTGTTCGAGCAGCTCACGGATGAGGGCGAGTTTCCGGGGCACTTTGGGGCCCAGCTTCTCGAACCATTCCTTCACGCCAGCCAGCTCGCTGCTCCAGGCGGCCTGGTCGATGTTCGTGGCCGCGTCGAAATCGGCCTTGGAGAAGGCCAGTCCGGACCAGTCCACGTCTTCGTAGCGGGGCATCCAGCCGAGGGCTGTCTCGTGCGCAGCCACCTGGCCCTCGCAGCGCTTGATGATCCACTGGAGAATGCGGGCGTTGTCGCCGAAGCCGGGCCAGGCGAACTCGCCCTTCTCGTTGGTGCGGAACCAGTTCACCGTGAAGATCAGCGGCGCGTCATCGACCGCCTTGCCCATGGTCAGCCAGTGGCTGTAGTAGTCGGCCATGTGGTAGCCGCAGAAGGGCAGCATGGCGAAGGGATCGCGGCGGACCACTCCCTGCTGGCCGAAGGCGGCGGCGGTGGTTTCCGAGCCGAGCGTGGCGGCCGCGTAGACGCCGAAGTCCCAGTTGAAGGATTGGCACACCAGGGGCACGGTGGCGGCGCGACGGCCGCCGAACAGGAAGGCCGAGATGGGCACGCCTTCCTGGCTTTCCCACTGGTCGTCGATGCAGGGGCACTGGGAGGCCGGGGCCGTGAAGCGGGAATTCGCGTGGGCCGCCCTGGTCCCCTTCTCCTTGGCGATCTCGGGCGTCCAGTCATGGCCTTGCCAGTCGATGGCGTGGGCCGGCGCGGGGCCCATGCCCTCCCACCACACGTCGCCGTCGTCTGTCAGCGCGACATTGGTGAAGATCGTGTTCTGGGCCAGGGAGGCCATGGCGTTGAAGTTGGTTTTCTCGTTGGTGCCGGGGGCGACGCCGAAGAAGCCGGCCTCGGGATTGATGGCGAAGAAACGGGTCTTGCCATCCTTGTCCAAGCGCGGCTTGATCCAGGCGATGTCGTCGCCGATGGTGGTGATCTTCCAGCCCTTCAGGCTTGGGGGGGGGATCAGCATGGCGAAGTTGGTCTTGCCGCAAGCCGACGGGAAGGCGGCGGCCACGTAGTGCTTCTCGCCCTGTGGCGACTCGATCCCGAGGATCAGCATGTGCTCGGCCAGCCAGCCGTTGTCCCGCGCCATGGTGGAGGCAATGCGCAGGGCCAGGCACTTCTTCCCAAGCAGCGCGTTGCCGCCGTAGCCGGAACCATAGGACCAGATCTCCCGGGTCTCGGGGAAGTGGGCGATGTACTTGGTGGTGGGGTTGCAGGGCCAGCTGGGATCCTTCTGGCCGGCTGCCTTCGGCGCGCCGATGGAGTGGACGCAGGGCACGAACTCGCCATCGGTGCCGAGCACCGGGAACACGGCCTTCCCCATGCGGGTCATGATGCGCATGTTGACCACCACATAGGCGCTGTCGGTGAGCTCGACGCCGATCTGGGCGATGGGCGAGCCGATGGGCCCCATGGAGAAGGGCACGACGTAGAGGGTGCGGCCCTTCATGCAGCCCCTGAACAAGCCCTTCAGGATTTCCCGCATCTTTGCCGGTGCTTCCCAGTTGTTGGTGGGCCCGGCGTCTTCCTTGTGCTCCGAGCAGATGAAGGTGCGATCCTCCACACGCGCCACGTCGGACGGATCCGAGCAGGCCAGGAAGGAATTCTTCCGCTTCTTCAGCCTGGTGAAGGTCCCCGCCTCGACCAGCTCGTTGCAAAGACGATCGTACTCCTCCTGAGAGCCGTCGCACCAGACGACCTGGTCCGGCTGGACCAACTCGGTGATGTCGGATACCCAGGTCTTCAGTCCTTCGTGCTTGACGTAGGACGGGACAGAGGAGGTGATCGATTGAGTCATGGCAGCGCCTTCAATTTTGGGAAATCAGCGAGGCTGAGTTGGTCCGGTCAAACTTTACCCTAGCATCTTCAATACTGGAACCGGTTACTTGATCCAAGTCACATCCCCCATTCGATGCCCGAAAGCGCCAATCTGCAATAGGTCATCTTTCAGCAATCAATGCTGGTCCCTTGGCCTGCCCTGCCAGCGTCCAGGTGGACAGGCCTGGGGGCCTGATTCCAGCCCAGTTGTAAAGGAGATCAGACCGCTCGCTCGAGGCCTCTCAGGTCCCCTAGCGGGCGAAAGGATGGCAGCTGGTGCAGGTATTCGACCCGAACTGGCGGTGGGTCGCGGGCGGGACCAGGGCACCGCCGCCGTTCCGGTGACAGCCCCGGCAACTGGCGTAGGCGCCACCCAGCTCGTGCGGTACCTGGGCCGGCCTAGTCGAGATCGGAGCTTCGGGCAGCCGGAGGGGGCGGACGCTCACGGCAAACAGCAGGGCCGCTGTCACGAAGAGCAGCAGGAGGAACGAGATGACGCCGGAGACGATGCGATGGTTCACCAACGATCTCCTCAAACCATGTCGAAGCGCTCGGCGTGGAGCCGATCCGCGGGGACGCCCAGGGAGGGCAGCTCGACTTCCATGAGGTCCATGAGCACGGGCGGCCCGCACACGAAGAACTGGAAGTGGACGACGTTCTTCGGCAGGTGCCGGCGCAGGAGGTCGGTGTTGATGAAGCCAGGCTCTCCTGTCCAGGCCGGTCCCGGATGTTCGATCACGTAGACGATTTTCAAATCCAGGCGCGGGACGAGGGTTTCAAGACCAGCACGGAGCGTGAGGTCCTCGGCCGTCCTGGCGCCGTAGAAGAGCACCACCGGGCGCGAGTCCCCGCGACTGGCCATGGTCTCCAGCATGGAGGCGACCGGCGTGATGCCCACGCCGCCCGCGATGAAGACATACCCTGCACCCTCCTCCCGGTCCATGGAGAAGGTGCCGTAGGGCCCGTCTATCCAGACCCGCTGTCCGGCACAGAGTTTCGGCACGGCTTCACCGGACCAGTCGCCCAGGGCGCGGATGGTGAAGGCGATGTCCCCGCCGGGTGCCACGTCGCCGTCCGAGGACATGGAAATGGGGTGCTGCTCCAGGTGGAAGGGCGTGCGCCCCAGGTTCACCCAGGCGAACTGGCCCGGCTGGAAGGCGAACCCCACGTGGCCCACCGGGCGCACCCGGATGGTGCGGGCTCCGCCCAGCTCCGCGCGGTTCTCCACCACTTCCCAGGGCCTGCGCCAAAGCAGCAGGGGCCGCACCAGCCGGTAGCGGAGAAAGACGCCGATGAAGAGTGCGAGATAGCCGACACCCAGAAGACGCATTGGCAGGGCCGCCTGGAAGCGCCCCGCGCCTGAAACGTGGAAGGCCACGAGGACGAGGATCACCACGGCAAACAGGCCGTGCAGGAGTCGCCAGGCCTCGTAGGACACTTTGCAGCGCTTCCTCAGCAGGGACGTGAGCACCAGCAGCAGCGCTGTCAGCGCGGCAAAGGACCCCAACCGGATGGGCAGCGGCACTGCGGCACCAAGGCCGAGCACTGCCACCGGGTAGGCGCGGCTGGAGAGCAGCAACAGGGGATGGAGTAGGACCATAGCCACCGCCCCCAGGCCCATGCCCCGGTGGAACTGCAGCAGCGCGTCCTGGCCGAAGGCGCCCGAGGCCTGGTCCATCCGCGAGACCAGCGCCAGTTCCAGGGCCATCATGGCCAGCGCCAGGTAGCCAAGGCCAGCCGCCAGGTTCACCTGGAACGAGACCGAGCCGCCCCGAGGAACGACCACCGCCGCCACCACCAGGGGGAAGGTAACGAGGAATACGTAGAGCCCGAACCAGAAGACGCCCCGCATCAACAACTTCATATGCCAACCCTCCTCCGTGTCGGAGGTGCGCCCTTCTGTGCGCTGAGTGTCGCACCCTTACCCTGTGGCACTGCGTCCTCAGTTCCTTCGTTGCCTGGAACCGCCCCGGAAAACCTCTGCAGCAGAAGACAAGACAACCGACCTGAGCATCGTAAAAAACCAACATTGAGCTGCGCTCTTCCGTCAATGGTAAGGTGATCGCCATAAGTAACTTTCCAACCAGAGGACCCCATGAAGATTGCCGTTCCCAGAGAGATCAGGGCGGATGAGACCCGTGTCGCACTGGATCCGGAATCCTGCAAGAAACTGATCGCCCTCGGGATCGAAGTAGCCGTGGAGGCTGGCGCGGGAGCCTCGGCGTACTTTCCCGACCAGGCCTACTTGGACGCAGGTGCCACCCTCGAACCGGACGCGGCTTCGCTGCTGGACGGCGCCGATTTCGTGCTGAAGGTGAACGCCCCCCAGGCCAGGCCCGACGGCATCCACGAAGTGGATCTCATCAAGCCAGGGACCCTGTTGCTGGCCTCGCTCTTCCCCACGCGCAACCTCGACGCCGTGAAGCGCATGACCGCCCGCAACCTCACCTCCTTCTCCACGGACTGCATTCCGCGCACCACCCGAGCCCAGGCCATGGACACGCTGTCCAGTCAGGCCAACCTCGTGGGCTACAAGGGCGTGCTGCTGGGCGCCATGGAACTGCCGAAGTACTTCCCCATGTTCATCACCGCCGCAGGCACCACCCTCCCCGCCAAGGTCTTCGTCATCGGCGCGGGCGTGGCGGGCCTGCAGGCCATCGCCACCGCCAAACGCCTGGGGGCCAGCGTCTCAGCCACGGACGTGCGCCCCGAGGTGAAGGAGCAGATCGAATCTGTGGGTGGCAAGTACGTGGGCATCGACCTCAAGCAGGCCGCTTCAGCCGGTGGCGGCTACGCCACGGAACTCTCGGCGGAGGACAAGTCGCTCCAGGCCAAAATGTTGGCGGACCACTGCGCCCAGGTGGACGTGGTTATCACCACGGCGCTCATCGGTGGCGTCTTCGCCCCCAAACTGCTGGACGAGGCCATCGTGAAGAGCATGAAGTCGGGCTCGGTCATCGTGGATCTTGGCGCCGATGGCGGCGGCAACTGCACGCTGTCGATCCTGGGTGGCACCGTGCAGGTGGGTGGTGTGACCATTCTCGCACCGCTCAACCTGCCCGCCACGATGCCCACCCACGCCAGCATGATGTTCTCGCGCAACCTGCTGAACTTCATGTCGGCCTTCTGGGACAAGGAAGGCAAGCGCTTCCGGCTCGACTGGAGCGACGACATCCTCAAGGGCTGCGCCGTGACCCACGAAGGCCAGGTGGTGCACACGCCCACCCTCAAGGCACTGGATCAAGCTCAGACAAAGGCACAGGGAGGCGGGGCGTGAGGATGCTGGCGGCATATTCCGAAACTGTGGCGGCCACACCGGCAGCAGCCGGGGGCGGGCATGGGCAGCTCGATTTCATGGGCGCCCTCTTCGTCTTCATGCTGGCCACCTTCATTGGCGTGATGGTGATCCAGCGCGTGTCGCGGCTGCTGCACACGCCGCTCATGAGCCTCACCAACGCCATTTCTGCCATCGCGGTGGTGGGCGCCCTCATTGTCTCCGCCGGAAAGGACTACCCCGGCTACATCACCGCCCTCGGCCTCATCGCGATCTTCTGCTCCACCACCAACATCGTCAGCGGCTTCCTCATCACCGATCGCATGCTGAAGATGTTCAAGAAGCAGGAAAAGGTGGTCCGGTGAGCGCGGAGACCCTAGTCCAGATCCTGTATCTCATCTCCACGGCGCTGTTCATCCTGTCGCTGCGCTGGATGAGTGACCCCGAATCCGCGCGCAAGGGCGTGTTCTCCGGCGTGGCGGCCATGGCCCTGGCCGTGATGGGCACGCTCACCGGAGTGATCGCCACTGGTGGCACCCACTACTGGTGGATCCTCGCCGCCTTCGCCGCGGGCGCGGCGGTAGGCTACCCCCTGGCCCAGGTGCCCCTCACCGCGGTGCCCCAGCGGACGGCTCTGTCGCACGCCTTCGGCGGCCTGGCCGCAGGCCTGGTGGGCGCCGCCAAGTTCTTCCTCTACTACGGGCAGCGCAACGAGGCGGCCCTGGCCCCCTTCATCGTCATCGCCCTGGTGGCGGAAATCCTGCTGGGCTTCCTCACCTTCACCGGCTCCATCCTGGCGGCGGGCAAGCTGCAGGAAGTGAAGTGGATTCCCCAGCGGCCCGTCACCTATCCCCTGCAGAACGTCAGCAACCTCGCGCTCTTCGCCCTGGCCCTGGCCCTGGGCGTGGCCCTGGTGCTGCACCCCCTGGCACCCTGGGCGCCCTGGGCCTTCATCGGCATCATCGTGCTGTCGCTGGCTTTCGGCGTGCTGCTGATCATCCCCATCGGCGGCGCGGACATGCCCACGGTGATCTCCATCCTCAACGCCTACGCGGGCCTTTCCGCCGTGGCCATGGGCTTCGTGCTGAACAACAAGCTGCTCATCACGGCGGGCGCCCTGGACGGCAGCTCCGGCCTGATCCTCTCCATCATCATGTGCAAGGCCATGAACCGCTCCTTCTTCAACGTGCTGTTCGGCGCCTTCGGCCAGGCCCAGGCCAAGGCCGTGGACGGCGAGGCCAAGCTCTACAAGGAGGACACCATCGAAAGCGCCGCCCAGGTCATGGAGCAGGCGAACCTGGTGGTCATCGTGCCTGGCTATGGCATGGCCGTGGCGCAGGCCCAGCACAAGGTCCGTGAGCTCTACGATCTCTTGAAGAAGCGAGGCGTCACCGTGAAGTTCGCCATCCACCCCGTAGCAGGCCGCATGCCGGGCCACATGAACGTGCTGCTGGCCGAGGCCGAAATCCCCTATACCGACCTCGTTGAGATGGACGAGATCAACGGGGATATGCCCCAGGCGGACGTGGCCCTGATCATCGGCGCCAACGACGTGGTGAATCCCGCGGCCCGCACGGACAAGACCAGCCCCATCTATGGCATGCCCATCATCGACGCCGACAAGGCCAAGACCATCTACGCCATCAAGCGCTCCAAGGCGCCAGGCTTTGCCGGCATCGACAACGAGCTCTACTTCCTGGACAAGACCTTCATGCTGTTCGGCGACGCCAAGACTGTCGTCGGCGAACTGGCCCGCAAGCTGGCGGGGGATGCCGGGCACTGAAGGGGCTGGCTAATCTTCCAGGAACCGTGTGAACTCGGACACGGGTGCGCGCTCGGTGACCAGCGTGTTCTCCACGGCGGCCGGATCGGCGTAGCCGAGGGACATGCCGCAGACGACCATCTGTTCGGGCTTGAGGGCCAGTTCATCGGCGATGAGGCGGTGGAACTGAGTGAAGGCGGCCTGGGGGCAGGTATGCAGTCCCCGGGCGCGGGCAGCCACCATGATGTTCTGCAGGAACATGCCGTAGTCCAGCCAGCTGCCCTGCTGCATCACGCGGTCGATACTGAAGATCAGGCCCACGGGAGCATCGAAGAACTGGAAGTTGCGGTTGTTCTGCTGCTGCATACGGGCCTTGTCGGCCTTGGTGATGCCGAGGAGACCATAAAGATCCCAGCCGATCTTCCGGCGGCGATCGATATAGGGGGAAACCCACTGCGTTGGGTAGTACGCGTACTCCTCCTGGTGCGTGGCCAACTCAGCGGGATCCTCGCAGACTGAGCTGATGCGATCCGAGAGCCGTTGCTTGGCGGCGCCAGTGAGCACGTGCACCTGCCAGGGCTGGGTGTTGGTGCCCGAGGGCGCCCGCGCGGCCACGCGCAGGATATCTTCAATCACCTCGCGGGGCACCGAGGTCGGCAGGAAGGCCCGCATGGAATGGCGGCTGGTGATGGCGGCGTCAACTGCAGCAGTTTGCGCCGCACTGGGCTTGTCGAAGAGGTCCAAAGGGGTTCCTTTCAGGGCAGTCAGTCAGGCATCGCGCAACACTGTCGCAGGCTTGTGCGGCCAGGGGATCAACTCCCCATTCTGACCTCGGTCCAGAGCAGGCTGCCAGCGAAAGCGGAAAGGCCCGACCAGCTTCGGCTGATGCAGAAGGGCCCGGGATGAACCCGGGCCCTTCCCTTCTGACAGCTGGCAGTCTCGATCAGTTGCTGCCCGTGCTGCCCTTCTTCTGGCCTTCGCGGAACTTGTCCCAGTCCAGTTCCTTCTCCCAGATGACCAGGACCACGGCCGCAGTGCAGTGGCCGATGTGGTTGGTGATGGCCCTCAACCTACTTTCAACTGAGTTCAAGATCAACAACCCGGCGCCCGCTCAGGTTGCTTCACCATGCGGTCGACCAGAATCAATCGAGTTCCGGGAGTGCGAGGCTTCAACGCAGCCCGTGTCTGACCTTGAAGTCGGCCCATGCCTGTTTGGCCTTCAGGAAGGCTTCCACATCTGCACACAAAAGAAAGGGGTTGGTGCTCTGCTCCCAGGCCATGGTGGAACTGGGGCGAGCGCCATAGTCATGGCCGGGCCAAAGGGTCGTGTGGGGTGGCCACTCGCAGAGCAGGCGCTGGAGGCTCTCCCACTCGGTGCGGCCATCAGCCTCCGTGAGCGTGCCGCCCACCTTCCCCACGAACAGCAGGTCGCCGGTGAAGGCGGCATCCTGGCCCTCCACCAGGAAGGCCAGGTGGTCGTGGTAGTGGCCGGGCACATGCCAGACGCGGAGCGCATAGGCCCCGAAGGGGATTCGGTCCCCGTCCTGGAGCGTGAGGTCGAGCTGGCCCGGATGGCCCGGCCCGCCAGCCACCAGGGCCCCGGTCAGCGCCTTCGCCACCTCGTTGCCATTGGAGTGGTCCGCGTGTCCATGCGTATTGAGGATGTGGGTGATCCGCAAGCCCTGCACCCGCGCCCGTTCCACCACGGCCTCGGGCGTGTATGAGGGGTCGATGAGCACCCCCACACCTGCCTCCCGGTCCCCCAGGAGGTAGCCAAAGTTGCGATCGCCCCCGACCCGGAGCTGCTCGAAGATGAAGCGCATCGTTCCCCCTGCTTGCCAAGAGGATGGTATCGCCGCGCGCAAACCGCGCAGCTAGTCGCAACCACTTTGAAAGCAGACCCTATTCCTTGCGCGCCACTGGACAGCCGGAGCGGCACTTGCCGCAGCTGCCGCCTGCTGAGCCAGCTTCGGCACTGAAATCCTGAACGATGCCCCGGATGAAATAGAAGGCCGCAAACCCGGCGGCAGAAGTGGCAAGGACGCTTTGCAGGGTCACGTCCACCTCACGCGAAACCGAGGGCCCGGCCCGACACCACCGTCAGCCAGGCCAGCCCCCAGCCGAGAATGAGGCCGTAGCCCACGGTGAAGGCTGCCCAACCCCAGCTGCCAGCTTCACGCCGGATCATGGCGATGGTGCCGAGGCAGGGCGTGTAGATGAGGGTGAAAACCATGAAGGCCAGGGCCGTGAGCGGGGTCAGGCCCGAGCCGTCCCGCAGCGCCACCTGCAGGGGACTGAGGCGCTCACCCGCCTTGGGTTCCTCGCTGGCCTGGTGGATGACGGCCATGGTGGAGACCACGATCTCCTTGGCCACGAAACCGGCCGTGAGGGCGATGACGTCCTTCCAGGCTTCGGCGCGCTTGTGGTCGGGATCCAGGATGGGCCGCAGGAGCGGCTCCACCTTCTGGCCCAGCCGGGCAGCCAGGCTCGTGTTGACGATCCGGCTTTCGTGGGCGAGTTGCAGGGATCTCAAGTGTTCTTCGGATTCGGCCGGCGGCAGGTTCAGTACCATCACGGCCTGGCGCTTCTGCTGGTATTCGAGGGTCCATTCACGGTTGGCGATGCCCGGGTACCGCGACAGGAACCAGATCAGCGTGGCGCCCGCGAAGATGGTGGTGCCCGCGCGGGTGAGGAAGACGGAGCCCTTCTCCCACATGTGGATGAGGGTGGCCTTCAGCACCGGCAGGCGATAGGGCGGCAGTTCCATCACAAAGGGCGAGCTGGGCCCGCTGAACAAGGCGCTGCGGAGCATCCGACCCATGAGCACGGCCAAGGCGAGACCCAGGAAGTGCATGGCGATGATGGCGAGGGCGGCCTTGAAGGGCGTGAAGAAGGTTCCCGCGATGACGATGTAGACCTGCAGCCGTGCTGAGCAGCTCACCAGCGGGGTCACCAGCATGGTGATGAGGCGATCCTGTCGGCTTTCGATGGTGCGGGCTGCCTGGATGGCGGGCACGTTGCAGCCGCTCCCCATGATGAGGGGGATGAAGCTCTTCCCGTGCAGGCCCATGACGTGCATGAGCCGGTCCATGATGAAGGCCGCCCGCGCCATGTAGCCGGTGTCCTCCAGGAACGCGATGCAGCCCATGAGGATCATGATGACGGGCAGGAAGACGATCACTGCGCTCACGCCGGGGATGACGCCATCCACCAGCAGGCTGGTGAGCTCGCCGGCAGGCAGCCTGGCTTCGGCGAAACCGGAGAGGGCCTTGAACCCCGCGGCGATCCAGTCCTGGGGAATCTTCCCGAGGATGAAGGACAGGGAGTACATCAAGGCGAGGATGCCGAGGAAGATGGGGATCCCCACGACCCGGTTCGTGAGCACCGCGTCCAGGCGGGAGGTAGGCGTCCGCTTGTCGTCGGCGGCCGTGGCCACCTCCTTCACCAGACCATGCGCGAAACCGTAGCGGCGTTCCGCCACCAGGGTGGCGCCGTCGGCACCCAGGTGCGGTTCCAGGAAGGCGAAGCTCTTGGCCAACTGCTGTCGGATGGCCTCGCTGGCATGACTTTCGGCCACCAGGCGCTTCGCCTCGGCGTTGTTCTCCAGCAGCTGCAGGGCCAGCCAGCGTGGCGGCATGGCAGCCTTGAGCACTTCGTCCCGGCCGATCTCGGCCTGCAGCTTCGTGAGCTCCCCTTCGATATCGTGGCCGTAGTCCACGGTGATCCGCCGGCAGCGGTTGGATTCCCCCCGCGCCATGGCAGCCAGCAGCGCCTTCAGCTCGGTGATGCCCTGCTCGCGGTTCCCCACGGTGGGGAGCACCGGCCCGCCCAGCAGTAGCTCCAGGGCGGGTACATCAATGCGGACGCCGCGGTTCTCCGCATCGTCCACCATGTTGAGCACGAAGGCCACGGGCTTGCCCAGTTCCAGCAGCTGAGTGCTGAGATAGAGATTGCGCTCGAGATTGGAGGCATCAAGCACGTTCAGGACCAGGTCCACCTCTGGTGAGGCCAGGAACTGCGAGGCCACCCGCTCGTCCTCGCTGCGGGCCGACAGCGAGTAGGTGCCGGGCAGGTCGACCACTTCCATGGTGCTGCCTTCGTGTTCGAAAGTGCCGCTGCGGCGTTCCACCGTGACGCCCGGCCAGTTGCCGACGTGATGCCGCGCGCCGGTCAGTGCGTTGAAGAGCGTGGTCTTCCCGCAGTTTGGGTTTCCCGCGAGAGCGATGGTCAAGGTCATCCGGCCACCCGCGACACGAGGATGCAGGAACTCTCGTCCCTCCGCAGCGACAGGTGGTAGCCCTTGATCACCAATTCCATCGGATCCCCCAACGGGGCGAGCTTTTCCACCCGCAGGCGGGCGCCCCGGATGAACCCCATCTCCAGCAACCGTTGGCGGACCTCGCCCTGGGCCTGCACTTCCACAACCTCCCCCTGATCTCCGGGCTGGAGAAGACTTAGGGGGATTGGAAGATTTTGAGTCATAGTCTCAACTCCACAAACCAGTGTATCTCAGCTTTAGAGTGCAACAAGCTGCCCTTCGCGGGATGTGATCTCCGTCTAAACTGGATTGCCATGGCCAACAACAACCCACTGACACTTCCCAATGCATTGACTTTGCTTCGGATCCTGGCGGTGCCCTTTTTCGCCATCGCGGTCTGGTACGGCCACTACTGGCAGGCCTTCATCATCTTCGCCGCGGCTGGTTTCACGGACCTGCTGGATGGACTCATCGCCCGGACCTTCAACCAGAGCTCCGAATTGGGCGCCATCCTGGATCCAGCAGCCGACAAATTGCTGATGACAACGGCTTTCGTCCTCATGGCCTGGCGCACGCAGGGCATGACCGCCCCCATCCCGGTGTGGGTCGCCATCCTGGCCATCAGCCGCGATGGCCTAATCTCCTTCTACGCCTTTGCCTCCGTGGACCGGCTCAGTGACAGCAAGTTCCACCCGAGCCTGCTGGGCAAGCTGAGCACTGCCATGCAGCTGGTTGCCATCACCTTCGGACTCTTCTTCAACGCCATCGGCTACCGGACCTGGATGGACCCCTTCCTGCCGGAGATGTACTGGGTCGTGGCCGCCCTGGCTCTGGCTTCGGGCATCCACTACTTCGTTCGGGCCACGCGGTCCCCAGCGCCGACGGCCTGATAGACTGAGGGTTCCGCGTCGGGAGACGCCGAAGGAGCTGCCATGAGAAAGTTCACCCCGAAGGGGCCTGGAACCGCGCCCACCGTCAAGAAAACCACAGCCCGGCCGACCGCCCGTCGCGTTGCCCCTGCTGAAGACCGCCCGGCCCGCCGGCCCGCCCCCCGCTCCGCGGCACGCCCCACGACCCGGTCCCCCCGCGCCGCCGTACGAGGCAGTGAAGCCCCCGTCGTCGCTCCCGCGGAACGTCCGGCCCGGCGCACGGCGCCTCATCCCGAGGGCCGTCCGGTGCATCGCCCACCCGTGGGCCCCGACAACCGCCCCGGCCGCCGTCCCGTGGCCGGCCAGGAGGACCGCCCGGTCCGTCGCCCGACCGTTGGCGCCGAGGATCGACCAACCACCCGCCGACCCGCGACCC
>JBBRZL010000102.1:0-12902 GCA_038236735.1 Holophagales bacterium
GCTGGTCGACGTGAAGGTTGGCGACACCATCACCCATGCGGTGACGCTCACCACCAAGCCCGCCACGGAGATGCTCAAGGGCTTCAAGGAGATCCAGCCGGTGGTCTTCGCGGGGATCTTCCCCACCTCCAGCGACGACTATGAGAACCTGCGCAACGCCATGGACAAGCTGCGGCTCAACGACAGCAGCTTCACTTATGAGCCCGAGACCTCCACGGCCCTGGGCTTCGGCTTCCGCTGCGGTTTTCTGGGCCTGCTCCACATGGAAATCGTGCAGGAGCGGCTGGAGCGGGAATTTGATCTGGATCTCATCACCACGGCTCCCAGCGTGCGGTTCCACGTGCATCTCACGGATGGCACCGAGGCCGCCATCGACAATCCCTCCAAGTTGCCGCCGCTTCAGAAGATCGCCATGATCGAAGAGCCCGTCATCGAGGCCACCATCCTCACCCGCACGGATTTCGTGGGCAGCCTCATCAAGCTCTGCGAGGAACGCCGTGGCCTCCAGCAGAAGCTCGAATACGTGAGCCAGGACCGGGTGATGCTCGTCTACGAGCTGCCCCTCAACGAAGTGGTGCTCGACTTCTACGACAAGCTGAAGTCCGTATCGAAGGGCTACGCCAGCTTCGACTACCACATGAAGCACTACAGCGAATCCGACCTGGTGAAGATGGACATCCTGGTGAACGGCGAGGCGGTGGACGCCCTGTCCATCATGGTGCACCGCAGCAAAAGCCAGACCCTGGGCCTGGCGCTCTGCCAGAAGATGAAGGAAGTGATCCCCCAACAGATGTTCGACGTGGCGATCCAGTCCGCCATTGGCAGCAAGATCATCGCCCGCACCAATGTGAAGGCCCGCCGCAAGGACGTTCTAGCCAAGTGCTACGGCGGCGACGTCAGCCGCAAGAAGAAACTCCTCAACAAGCAGAAAGAAGGCAAAAAGCGGATGAAGGCCATCGGCAACGTGGACATCCCGCAGGAAGCCTTCCTGGCGATTCTCAAGGTGGACAGCTAGGTCTTCAAGTAGCCCCGATGGCCCGCCACCCGGATGAGCCCGCAGCAGGAGCGCAGGGCGACTTTGCCGAAGGCGAAGCCCGAAGGGCGCGGCCCAGGGAGGCTCCGCCGCCGCGAGCGAAGCGAGTGGGAGCAGGGCCGAGGGCCCTGCGTCCGGTGGAGGGGCCGCGTCAAGGCCATCGGCAACGTGGACATCCCGCAGGAAGCCTTCCTGGCGATCCTGAAGGTTGACAGCTAGCCAATCCGGTCGGTGTCCTTGATCTCGCCGGCTTCGACGAGGTTGGCGAGGAGGCGCTGGAGTTCGTCCGGGCCGATGATGCTGCGGCGCTGGAAGAGCCTGATGAGGCCCAGGACGAGGGTGCGGGTCTGGTAGGACTCCAGGGGCCGCACCGCGCCGCCAATCGTCCGGGTCATGGTGTCGGGAGTTGAGGGCTTCGGGACCGGGGGGGCACTCTCGAACAAGCGGAAGGGGTCGATGTTCGCCTGGTTCGTAGGGGTGGCAGGGGCGCCAAAAAAGGGATCAGGCGGGAACCCGGGTCCGCGGCCAGCCCCAGGAACGGGCAGGCGCGGGGCAGAGGGGGTCACGGTAAAGGGGACTAGCAGTCCGGCATCCTGACCCGCATTGAGAAGCGCTTCCAGGTTGATCGGTGTGGCGCCTGTGTCCATCCGGCGGTAGAGATCGCCGATGGCCTTGCGCAGCGCACTATGGGAGGCCACGACGGGTTCGATGCTCAGGCCAGAGGCGAAGCGGGCACTGTCGATGGCGTTGAGATCCGAGGGGTCGGACATCGCCAGGACCAGTGACTTGGGTTCCTTCAAGCTGATGGGCAGCACCGTGAACTGGTCGGCCAGTCGTCGGGGCACCAGCTTGAGCACTTGATCCGGGACTTCGATGTTGCGCACGTCCATCTGCGGTACGCCCGTCTGGCGGCTGAGGAAGTCCATGAGTACTTCCTCGGAGATGTACCCGAGGGCCACCAGGTTGCTGCCGAGGCGCCCTCGGGCAATCTTCTGATGGGTGACGGCACTCTGCAGTTGTGATGGCGTGATGAGGCCGCTCTCGACGAGCAGTTCTCCCAGCCGCTTGGTCGGTTGCTGCATCTCGGGTTTCAGCTCCTTCCATATCTGCACATCGGGTCTTCTACAAGGTAACCTTAATCAAGGTGGTTTGGAGGAGGGCGCGTGGATCCTGAGGAACTTTGGCGGGCGGCGCTCCATGACTTCAACAACCTGCTGGCGGGGATTCAGGGCGTGCTGGATCTGAGCGATCCCCGGCTGCCCCTCGATGCCCGCAATCGCCTGCGCCTGGAAGCCACTCTCGAGGATGGCAAGTCACTCATCGCCATGGCCCGCGCCCTGGCCCTGGGCCGCCATCCGGATCAGGGCCTGACTTCCTGGTTGGATTGGCAGGCAGGGCTCAATGCCCGTCTGGAGCCACTGGCCGCCCTGTTCCGGTGTCCCATCGAGTTGGTGGACCTGGGGGCCCTTGGGGCTCCCTGGCCCGCGCCCCAGTTGCAGGACTGGGCCACGGCCTTCACCCGTCAGATTCTCCCTTGGGTGGCCCCGGGCCCACTCCGCTTGGAAGCCAGGGCGGCAAAGGATGCATGGTTTCTCACCTGGGTCGGTGACGCACCCCTGCCCGTGGCTCTGCGGCCCGAGCTTCCGCCGGACGCGCCGAAAAGCCTGCCGGCCTTTTGGCTCCGGTCCACGGGGGAACGCCTGGGTCTGTCGATCCGGGAAACACCGGGTGGACTCGAGGCCCGCATGGAAAGGCCCATTGGATGAAGTTCCACATCCAGACCTGGGGCTGCCAGATGAACGACCATGACGGCGAGAAACTGTCGGGTCTGTTGTCGGCCGATGGGTTCGAAGAGGTCGATTCGACGGAGGAAGCCGACCTCGTGCTGCTGAACACCTGTTCCATCCGCGAAAAGGCGGTGCACAAGGTCTATTCGGAGTTGGGTCGGCTGCGGGAGGAAAAACGGCGCCGGCCCCTGCTGGTGGGTGTCACGGGCTGCCTGGCCCAGCAGGAACAGGCGGCCCTGTTCAAGCGGGCCCCCCACATCGACTTTGTGCTGGGCACCATGGCCTTGAAACAGTTGCCGCGGCTGGTGGCCGAAGCCAGAGCAGGCAAAGCCCGGGTGCTGGACGCGGGTGAGTATCCCGACAACCACCTGTTCCCGCCTTCCGTCACGCGCCGCCGGGACACCGCCAAGGCCCTCATCACCATCACCGAAGGCTGCAATCATGCCTGCACCTACTGCATCGTGCCCACCACCCGGGGCACAGAACGACACCGTCCCTTCGTTGATGTGCTGGCCGAAGTGCAGGGCCTGGTCGCCCGCGGCTACCGCGAGGTGGAACTGCTGGGCCAGAACGTGAACAGCTATGCCGGGGGCTGCACCTTTGCGGACCTGCTGGAGCGGGTCTCCGAGGTGGAGGGGCTGGAATGGATCCGGTTCACCACCAGCCATCCCATGAACTTTACGAAGGAACTGGCCCGGGTGCTGGTGACCAACCCCAAGGTGGCGCCCTTCCTCCACCTGCCCCTGCAGAGCGGCAGTGATGCGGTGCTGAAGCGGATGCTGCGCGAGTACACGGTGGCCGAGTACCTGGAGCGCCTGGGCTACCTGGGCGAGGGCCGCGACCGCATGGCCCTCAGCACCGACTTCATCGTGGGCTTTCCCGGCGAGACTGACGCGGATTTCGAGGCCACCCTGCACGTACTGGACGAAGTCGCCTTCGACGGTTCCTTCAGCTTCATCTACTCCCCGCGGCCCGGCACGCCCTCCCTGCGCCTCAAGGATGACCTGCCCATGGCCGTGAAGGCCGAGCGGCTGAGCCGATTGCAGGCGCGTCAGAAGCAACTCACCCGAGCCAGCAACGAACGCTTCCTGGGCCGCGTCATCCCAGTGCGCGTCGAAGCCCACGGCCCCAATGAATCCGGCTGGTGGCTGGCCCATAGTGGGGAGTGGAAGACCGTGCACCTGGCCGTTGGACCGGGCCGCGAGTTGCCCTTCGGCGAGCTCGTGCAGGCGCGGATCACCCTGGCCAGCCCGCATTTCCTGGGGGCGGAGCTGGTCTAGTCCAGCGCGATCGTGAGCGCCCATTGCCGTGTCGCTCCTGGGGCCAACCAAAACCCCCCCGGTTTGTCGCCGAACTCGCCATCCCAATCCGCCGGGCTGGCGTAGCCCTCCCAGGGTTCGATGCAGAGGAATGCAGGGCCCGGCACCGGCTTGGTCCACACGCCCAAGTGGGGGAAGCCCTCCCAGCCCAAAGCAACGCCAGGCCCACCCTCGGCTTCGAACCGGAGGCCGCGACTGCAGGGTTCCAGGAAAAGGAGGGCATCCTCGGTGAACAGGTCCTCACGAAGCGGCATCACCCGGTCATGGATGGGGGTGGGCAGCGTTTGCGGCTTCAGTAGTCCATCAGCATCCAGGCGCCGGAGCGGCGCTGGTTCATTGGTTTCAAAGACTAGGCGGTGGGCTGTCTTGGGGAACCCCGGAGCCAGGGGCCAACGGAAGGCCGGGTGCAGACCGAAGCTGGCGGGCAGGGGTGCATCGGCGGGATTGTGCAGGGCCACGTCCATACGCAGGTCGGAAGCTGTGAGTGCATAGGTCACGGTCAGGCGGAAGGGAAAGGGGTAGATCGCCCGGGTGGTGGCATCATCCCTCAGTTCCAGGGTGCAGGTGCTGGCCGTGCGCTCGATCCAGGTGAAGGCCAGATCCCGAGCGAAGCCATGCTTGGGCATGGCAAAGGCCTGACCACGGTGGCGCAGGGTGTTGCCCTTCAGGCCTCCCACCACGGGGAAGAGCAGGGGGGCATGGCGAGGCCAGAGTGGACCCGCGGTCCAGAGCAGGTCCAGGCCGTCCAGGCGGAAGGTCCGGAGTTCGGCACCGAAGCGGGCTACCGTCGCTTCGGTACCGGCCCGGTGCAATCGATGGATGTCCATGCCCATCATGATGACCTGCCCGTGGTAGATTGGCCGCCAGTCCCTCATATCCACGGCCTCACCCCGGGAGCCAGCCATGCCCTTCACGGCGGATGCCATCGCCACCATCCTCCATGCGCCCCTCGCGAACGTGGAGGCCAACTGGCCGCTGGTCCGGGAGGCGCTGGCGGCCTTGAAGATCCTGGACCAGGCCGTGGAAGTCGCCGCCATCACCAGCATCGGCACTGAAAGTTATGTCTTCGCACCGGAAAAGGAGGCGGGCACGGATGCCTATTTCCGGCGCATGTACGAATTCGACCGCAGCCTCGGCAACGTGGAGCCGGGGGACGGCGTGAAATACTGCGGCCGGGGCTTCGTGCCCGTGCTGGGCCACTCGGAGTACGCCCGGTTCGGGAAACTTGTCGGCGTGGATCTCGTGCAGCAGCCTGAGCTGGCCCTGGATCCTGCCGTAGCCGCGCGCATCCTGGCCTACGACTTCATGCTCAAGGGCGTGCCCAAGGCCGCCGCCGAGGATGACTGGGTGAAAGTCCGGCGGCTGGTGCATGGCGACCTGTCCGGTTGGAAGCGGTTCAATGGGATCCTGATCCCACTTCTGAAGCTGCTCCCCGAGAAACTTTGATCTGGTTGCAAAGGGGGAGTCCTATATTCCCTTCCCAGGCAAATGGTTCTCGGTGCGGTAAGCCCCTGACGATCAGCCCTATCAGGCCCATCGGAAACGTCTGACTGCCAGGAAGAAGGCCACGCAACCCCAGCCAGCCAAGACGGCCATAGCGGACCAATGACCAGTCAGACCCTCTCCATCGTTGAATACCACCCGGAGGGTTCGGACCAAGGGGGTAAGGGGCATGTAGGCCACGGTGTGCTGCAGCCAGGCAGGAGCCGCGTCGAGCGTGAAGTAGATCCCACTGAGCATCATGAGCGGGAAGTAGACGAGGTTCGAGATGGCGGCGTAACCTTGGGTGGTTTCGGCAAATCCACTCAGGGCAAATCCGAAGGCCATGAAACAACCGGTGCCGAGGGTCATGATCAGTAGGAGATCGAGGAAAGACCCCTGGTTTTGGATGCCAAAGGTCAGGCGAGCCACCAACAGGAGGAAAGCCGTCTGGATCACGATGATCGTCAGACGTTGCAGCAGCTGGCCCAGCAGGAAGACCCACTTGGGAAGAGGCGTCACAGCCAGTCGCCGATACTTCCCCATCTCCCGGTAGGACACGTTCACGAAGCCCACACCGAATAGCCCCATACTGACTAGGTTCAGGCCCAAGAGACCCGGAAGCAGGAAGGCGGCATAGTTGGCGGAACGTTTGTGGCTGGGGCTCTCCACCTGGACCGGGAGGCGCAGTGGTTCGGCGGTTCCGCGCAGCCGCGCTTGCGCGACCAGCCAGGCCTGGTTTACCAGCCCCGCCGTGGCACCAGCCTGGGCCATGAGGTAGCTGTTGAGGCGCAGTCGGTACCCATCACCTTGTGGTTCCAATTGAGCGGCTGTTTCGCCTCGGGCCCAGCGAGCCTCGGCTTCGGCTTTAGGAAGGCTCACAACCTTGAGATGAAAGTCCACTAAGGCCTGATCCAAGGCGGCATCCCTGGAACTGGTGGCCAGTGACTGGACCCTCACAATGGTTAGCTGCAGCCCACCGCCGTCCCTGAAAATTGTTCCAAGCCCCAGAAGCAGGACCACAGGAAAGGCAAAGGTCCAAAACAAGGCGATCCGGTCACGGCTGTAGATCCGCCATTCCATCGCGAACTGACGCCAGAGCATCATCGTCACTCCCTCGGGTACGAAGGGCGAACCCCGTCATGAAAACCTCAGAGCCTCCATCATGCGCTGATCCAGTCACGAAGCTGGATCGAGTGTCTCCGTTTGGGGGCGAGTGCTCGTTCTAGGGTTCGGGGGAAGCGATGTTTTTTGGGTTGGTGGTTAGGACAGGTTTCTGGGACTCTCAGGCCGCAGCGTCACTATCATGAACCTATGCACGATCTTTCTCGATCAGGCCAAGCAGGTGACCACCCAGGCATGGAGGTACCTCCTTGTCCCCTTTGTGGTGAAGGGGAAGCACGACCGATCCTCGAAGCCGAAGATGACTGGATCCCCGATGGTTCCTCGCGGGGGTTTCGATTCTCGGTGGTGCGCTGCAATCGTTGCCGCGCCTGTTTCACGAGTCCACGCTTCCCTGAAACGGCCAAGCAGATGGCCTTTGAGGGCTCCTACCCCTTCTACGATCGCGCCCGGCGTGCCGTTGGCCCGCCCAGCGAAGCGGAGATGCAGGCTTTCGATCGGCGGGTTGGGGCAATCCTCAAGTCTCATCCCACCCCTGGGTCGGTGCTTGATGTCGGCATGGGTGATGGGGCTTTTCTTGCGGCCATGCAGCGACGAGGTTGGGATGTGACGGGCATTGATGTGGAGTCGAGCGTTGTCAACTACGCCCGGTCTTACATCGGCATCCAGTGCTGCTCTGTTGCCGATGTGGAGAAAGACCCATTGCCAGAAGGTCTCTTTGACGCCATCACTCTTTGGGGGATGCTGCAACTCGCCTACCATCCACAGACGTTGCTGGAGAAGCTCCGACTGTCTCTCGCACCAGGCGGGATTCTTGCAATCGGCGTCTCGAACTTCAGCAGTGCCGGATCCAAAGTATTCCGATCCAAGTGGCGAGGGCTGGGTCTTCCGCGACACCTGGTCCACTACGACCCGGTATCCCTTGTGGGACTGGTGGAACGGGCAGGTTACCGGGTTCTAGGCCTGACCTTTGAGACACCGGGTTGGATCGTGAGTGGTTCCATGAATGCGGCGTTGCCCCTTCCAGGGTTCCTGGGTCGAGTTGCCAGGTTCACTGCTCGTAATGCGCTTGGCTGTATGGGGCACAGTCGGTGGGGCGATACCATCACAGTGTTGGCTGAAGTCGCCATCCGGTGATTTTCAAGGGAACCAGCCTGCGGGTGAATTGTTCCCGAGCACGCTGCGACCGGAGAGGGCGAGGCAAGGGTTTCCAGGAGGCCCGGAGCGTCCAGGACCAGCGGATCAGACAGATGCCGAGGTCAGCTTCCAGCCCATTGACTCGTTCGACCCAGCGCTGGCGAATCTGGTCATGACGCCCTTTATTGTGGCCCTTGTATTCACTGGGTCCATATCGAAAATCCGCTGCGGCCTTGGGTGGTAGTAGCTGACTCATGGTTCGAAGGCGATTCTCATACCAACGGGAAATCCAGGACTCGAACAGGTTTCCCAGATGCCCGGCCAAGGGCCATTCAAACGCACGTTGGAAAACGGAAGAAGGGGGCGCAGAGGGTGGTCCCGTGGGAGGTTGCCAGTTGGGATAGAAGGTTCTCGTCCAGGTGTTTTGTTCAAAGAAGGCCGCGCAGGTCCTGGCGTTTAGCACTGGCTTGAGGAAGGCCACTTCAGTGGCAGAGAACAGGGTGCGGTCCGGGATCTCAAGCTGGCCCTCGGGCAGAAAATAATTGAGACAGTAGTTGCATCTGTGTGAACGCGGCATCAATTTGAGCAGGAGGGAGGCGAAGAACCTGGCCGTCCAAAGGCGATTCGGGGCCGTCAGGAGCAGGAAATCGATATCCCCATTTGGATCCTGGGTGCCCTTGGACAGGGATCCGGAAATGAAGAGGCCGCGAAGAAATGGAAGCCGGGAGAGCACCTGGATCGATCGCAGACTCTTTTGATGCCATGGTGCCGCGCGGGCCACGCGCTCGGCACGGATGCGCGCCAAGGCACCTTCACCGTGGAGGCAGAGGAGTCCATCATGGGTCTCCAGAATTCCGCGTGCAACCAGGCTGCGGATGGCGGCTAAGGCATCTTCCCTAGAAATGGCGTAGAAGTGGCTATAGGTCAGCAGCTCCTCTTCCAGGAGTGGGTGCTGAAATAAAGAAAAATAGGCCAGGGTCATGACAATCGACGAGGACGCCGCGCCCAGAACGAGCGGGTCGTCTTTGAAGGCTGTACTGTCGCGGCGGTAGGTATTCATGGAGTTCTCTCAATTATGGTGTGCCAACATTGTTGTTCGAACTCGGGGTATTAGCATAACCCCACCACAAAACACATGGTAGTCGTCTGATTTCTGGAGAAATAGATATCAAACGGGTTGTTTTTGCTAGACCAATCGATCTAGGCCGAGACCTAAGCCCTGGACTGAGTTGTTGGATCGGAACCCAAAGAGAACGCAGCCAAGATGCTGACCTGTCTTCTGTGCAGAGTCGTCATTCCATCACAACGGCAAGGGCACTCACCTCGCCATTCGGGGCTAGCAAGAGCGGACTTCCGTTCTTCCAGAGTTTCCCAGAAAGGGCACTCGAGGCAGTCCGTTCATACCCCACGGCATAAAGGTCAGCGCCTACGGTGGCAATCCCGAAAAGTTCAGCATCGTACTTGCCATCAGTCACGGGAAAGGCGGTTCCATTCTTCCAATAGGTGGCCACCCAGACGCCTGCAGCGTTGGCCATATAACCCGGGAATACCAGGTCGCTCCCAAGCACTATCGGAACGAAAGCGTCTGCCTGGGTTGTGCCATCGCTGAGGGATGCCGGCATTCCGTTTTTCCAGTAGGTTGCGGTCACTATTCCGGCAGCGTTGGTGATATAACCACATACATACAGGTCTCCGCCAATTATTGATACGCCATAGGCTTTTCCCGCGTTCGTACCATCTGAAAGAACTGTGGGCGTTCCGTTCTTCCAGCAGGTCGCCACAGTAATGCCTGCCCCGTTCAAGACGAAACCAGCCACGTAGACATCAGCACCCCGGACCGCCACGCTATAGGCGAAACCATCCGTTGTCCCATCGGATAGAGGTACGGGAACTCCGTTCTTCCAGTACATGGCCACCGCTTTCCCGAGCCGGTTGAACTCTCTTCCAACCACATGGACATCCGGGCCGGAGACCGCTATCCCATTGGCCAGGGAATTGGTCGAACCGTTCGACAGGGACACTGGGACGCCATGCTTCCAATAGGTGCAAACCTGGTTGCCGGCGGGGTTTCGGATGTATCCAGCTAGGTATAGTTCGGAGCCAATCGCCACGCAGGCCCGGACCGCTGCATCAGCAGTTCCGTCTGACAAGGGAATGGCCGTTCCGTTCTTCCAGAGCATGGCCACATCTATTCCGACGGCATTGACGGAGAAGCCGGCTGCGCAGACCACAGGCATGGGAGCAGGACTCGATGACTTGTTTCCCGAGCACCCAGAGGGCAACCCTAGCAGTAGGCAAAAACAGATGGGGCCGAAAAGGCTCTTCATGGGATTTGCATCGTTCGACAACTCAACTTTGGCATCAGAAGGCTCCCCGGATCCGCCGATAGATCCACCAGTCGATGGGAAACGAAAAGAAACGGAACCGGTAACGAAGGCGGTTGATTAGGTGCAGTGGATAGAAGAGCAGGCGCCGGACGAGGGAGTTTTGCAGACGACCTTTCAGCATGAAATTCGGCTTGGCGAAGGGATAGAAGTAGTCGGTTCTGCGCTTAATCCGGTCGATGTAGGCAGTATCAATCCAGGGCACAATGCTCCGGGTGGTGCTGTAGTTGGCCCAGTCCTGAAGCATTGTGTGGTCAGTTGCCCCATGCTGGATTGAACTGGCCATCAGCGGCGAACCAGGACTCGGTGCATAGAAGTGGTAGATGCAATCGTAAGAACCCTGGATGTCCGTGACTTCCTCCATCAGTGAGAAATTCTGGTCGAGATCCGCATCCGTCTCTCCGGGGAAGCCGAAGATGAACCCAAAAGAGATGTGAAGACCGTGGGCATGGACTACCCGTGCACAGTCAAGGGTAGTCTGGCGGCTGCTCTTCTTGGAAACCTCCTCCAACTGCCGGTCTGATCCGGATTCCGCTCCTACGTGGAATACCTGGAAGCCGCTCCTCCGGAGTAGCTCGAAAGTCTCATCCGAGAGTGTGGCCACACGGTCTGCACGGCCCTGGGCGGCCCACTTGAAGGACAGTCCGTGCCGAATGATCTCCCGGCAGATGGCTTGAACACGTGCTTCGTTGACAAAGAAATTATTGTCCACAAAGATCACGCCGTCGGCCTCGTACTGTCCGAGTAAATCCTTAAGCTCCTCGGCTACACGCTCTGGTTCCAGGCCAGACCAACGAACCTTATAGGCAGTGCTCTCGGCGCAAAACTCGCAGTGATGAGGACAGCCTTGGCTGGAAACATAACTTAGGGTCCGCCGTGCAAACCCAAGATTGGGTAGGTGTCTGTTGAAATCCACAAGGGAAAACGCCGTGGGTGGAAACTGATTTACGTCCAAGAACGGGGCTTCATCACTGCAAATGATGCGCCCGGGTTCCTTGAAGCTGATGCCCAAAATTCCACGCAGGCTACTCCCCAAATAGAGTGCCTCTACCAATCGTTTGAATGTGATCTCTCCCTGGCCCCGGACGACCACATCCACCCACGGATTAGCAACAGTCTGGTCGGGCATGAGCGTAGGGTGGTATCCACCCCAGACCACCGTAAGTTCTGGATACCGAACCTTGACTGCCTCTGAGGCCAGCAGTGCTTGCCGAATCTGGTTGCCCGTCAAAACGCTAATGCCGAGGCAGGTCGCGCCTTCCGTCTCTGCGAGCAGCACCTCGAGATAATCCGGCCGGAGGCGTCCATCCACGATGGCCACCTCGTAACCGTCCTGGATGAGCGGGCCTGCGATTGCCAATAGTGAAAAAGGCGGGAGACACCAACCATCATCTGATCGGTTGAGATGGGTTTCCGGAAAAAAAAGCACGACCTTCTTTTGCATGAACGCCTCACACATTGTTCATTGTAGGCACAGTGGTTTCAGAATCGATGGCATCAAGGCCAAATTTTCTAGAAACAATTACATGCAACTAGGCGAGGCCCCAGCCAGAACCAAGATCAGGATGAATGGCTGTGGATTGATTGCTGGATACCGTGGCAGCAGACCGTATCAGAGGCTCATGCACGGAACACCTGAGAATTGGTCATTCCAGTGGGAAAGGAGCATCTGAGGCCTGCCTAGGTGGACGGTCTATGCGCTAAGACTTGCCAAGTCTGGACGCTTGGATAGACCACCACAAATAGGGGCGGCTTGGTGCCACCCCTATTTCCGTTGGTGCCCCTGGCCGGACTCGAACCGGCAAGCCCGAAGGCGGTTGATTTTAAGTCAACTGTGTATGCCATTCCACCACAGGGGCCAGCTACAAAAGCCTAGCAGTCTGGCGATCTTTCCCCCGATTATTTGGGAACCCTGCAGCTGCTCAGGGCTGAGTTGGTGGGGGTAGTAGTCGGGCTTTGGTTGAGACAAATGACCCACCAGAACTGCTTTCGTGGGAGCCGTGACCCGCTAGTCAGCGTTGGCCTGGCGAAAGTGCATCTGGCAGGTCTAGGGGTGTGATTGGCGCAGGCCTTGACCATTTCTCTTTTCTCGACGACAGCCTAACGGCTGGAAGGCGGCCGTGATAAGTTCAACCCATGGTTTCGCGCCCTGCCGTGCTGCTGCTGGCGATCCTATCCTCACCCCTGTCCGCCGAGGTCCGGGATCTGAAGGCTTTCTTCCAGGAGCGTTGCGCCATCTGTCATGGCCCCGATGGCTCGGGCCGGGGGCCCAACGGAACCCGGCTGGGAGGGCCAAGCCTGTTGGAACCGCGGAAGCTGGCCAAGCAGGAGCAGGCGGATCTCGTGACTTCGATCCTCAAGGGCCGTGGCGCCATGCCCGGCTTCCGGCGGCAGATCGATGCAGCCGAGGCCCGGCAGCTCCTGGCCGAGGTGAACCATTCCCATGGGTCGAAAAAGGGACCTTGATTTCCCCCTTGCAGGGCCGAGGTCGGGATCCAAAATGGGTGGTTAAACGCTCAACGAGGTGACCATGCACTGGACGATCCTGCGCCCGGTCATGCTCGTCTTACCAGGCCTTTGGGCCCAGGCCCCCGCCCACGCCCCCCCCCCCGCCCCCCCCCACGCCCCCCCCCAGGCCCCC
>JBBRZL010000103.1:0-12851 GCA_038236735.1 Holophagales bacterium
CAATTATTCTGTCTCCCAGGCCACCGGCTGGGCGGATGGCGACACCTATGGCGGCGTGTCCTCCCCCTACGGCACCCTCGTGGTCGGCAAATCGACCTTCTACTACACCGACACCATCTCCGCCGGCTACCTGGCCCCCAGCCTCGAGCAGCCCGGTGAAAGCTACCGCATCTGGGATGCCAACGGCCTCGCCTCCTTCAACCTGCTGTCCGGCTTCCAGACCGGCACCAACACTGCCAGCGCCGGCGTGCTGGCCTCGGTCACCAACAACATCCTGGGCAACACCCGGTCCCGCAACATGATCCGCTACGATTCGATCCTCTTCAAGCCCACTGGCAGCGACTTGCTGAACTTCACCTTCGGCTGGTCGAAGAACCCTGCTGCGGCCCAGAAGATGTGGAACTCTGCACAAAACAGCTCCACCTATGAGGGTGGCCAGACCCTCTACGGCAAAGTGCTCTACAACGGCTACGGCTTCTCCGCCTCCGCCAGCTACCTGGATCAGAAGTTCCAGGGCGTGGAAGACATCAGCTCCACCACCGGCCTGCCCAACCCGAACCTCGAGCTCAAGGCCATGCGCCTGGGCGTCTCCTACAAGATCGTCGGCCTCAAGTTCGGCGTGGTCTACGACAGCACCAACATGAAGAACGGCATCAACAACGGCACCGCCATCCTGTCCTACTCGGATGCCAAGCGGTCCGTGCTCGAAGTGCCCATCTCTTACAGCTTCGGCGATCACGCCGTCTATGCCACCTACAGCAAGGCTGACAAGACTTCCTCCTTTGCTGGCACCGGCGCCACCCAGATGAACTTCGTCTATGACTACGCCCTCACCAAGCGCGCCTTCATCGGCTTCTACTACACCAACCTGAAGAACGATGTCAACGCCTACTACCAGCCCTTCCTCACCGGCTACAGCCCCTTCGGTGGCAGTGCCATCGCCCGTGGCGAGAGCTGGCGCCAGGCCGGCATCATCCTGAACTACTGGTTCTAGGTTCCCGGGAGGGTGCCGTGGCCGCGACCCTGGCACCTGCCTGAACACCTGACCGCATCCGAAGGGGGCGACGGCGAATGCTCGCCTGCGTCCCCTTCATCCACGAAAGGGAGGCATCATGAAATTGAATCTCAAGTGTCTGGGTGGATTCACCCTCGCGCTGTCCCTGTGCACCGGACTGGTGGCCCAGGACATCAAGATCGCCCACATCTATTCCAAGACGGGCCCACTCGAAGCCTATGCCAAGCAGACCCAGACCGGCCTGCTGATGGGCCTGGAATACGCCACCAATGGCACCATGATGATCAACGGCCACAAGCTGGTGGTCATCGAGAAGGACGACCAGGGCAAGCCCGACGTCGCCAAGTCCCAGCTGGCCTCGGCCTACGCCGATGACAAGGTCGCCCTCGCGGTCGGTCCCACCAGCTCTGGTGCCGGCCTGGCCATGTTGCCCGTGGCCGAGGAGTACAAGAAGATCCTGCTGGTGGAGCCTGCCGTGGCCGACTCCATCACCGGCGACAAGTGGAACCGCTTCATCTTCCGCACCGGCCGCAACTCCTCCCAGGACGCCATCTCCAACGCCGTGGCCCTGGACAAGGAAGGCACCAACATCGCCACCCTGGCCCAGGACTACGCCTTCGGCAAGGACTTCGTGAAGGCCTTCCGGGGCGCCCTCAAGCACGCCAAGCTGGTGCACGAGGAGTATCTGCCCGCCACCACCACCGACTTCACCGCCGGTGCCCAGCGCCTCTTTGACACGCTGAAGAACCTCAAAGGTCGCAAGATCATCTTCATCAACTGGGCCGGCGGCGGCAACCCCTTCAAGATCGCCGACCTGGACCCCAAGCGCTATGGCATCGAGATCGCCACCGGCGGCAACATCCTGCCGGCCCTGGCGGCCTACAAGGCCTTCCCGGGCCTGGAAGGCGCTGCCTACTACTACTACGAGATCCCCAAGAACGCCGTGAACAAGTGGCTGGTGACGGAGCATCAGAAGCGCTTCAACACCCCGCCCGACTTCTTCACCGCGGGCGGCATGTCAGCCGGCCTTGCCATCGTCGAGGCCCTCAAGAAGACCAAGGGTGATGTTTCCACCGAGAAGCTCATCGCCACCATGGAAGGCATGTCCTTCGAAACACCCAAGGGCAAGATGACCTTCCGCAAGGAAGACCACCAGGCCATGCAGGTCATGTACCACTTCAAGATCAAGGTCGATCCCAAGGTCGCCTGGGCCATTCCTGAACTGATCCGGGAGATCCCGATCAAGGAAATGGACATCCCCATCCGCAACAAGCGCTAAGAACCCGAGGCCGGCCGCGGGTCCGCTTCCACGGGCCCGCGGCCGATTCTTGCCGGGACCACTTGCCAACGCCCATTCACGAGCAGATATGACCTTTGCACTCGAAACAAGAGAACTCACCATCCGCTTCGGCGGCCACGTGGCGGTGGACAAGGTGTCCTGTGGCTTCGCGCCCGGCACCCTGACGGCCATCGTCGGCCCCAACGGGGCGGGCAAGACCACCTACTTCAATCTGATCTCGGGCCAGCTCAAGGCCACCGCTGGCCAAGTCTTCCTGCGCGGCGAGGACATCAGTGCCCTTTCGGCGCCGCAGCGCAGCCACAAGGGCATCGGCCGCGCCTTTCAGCTGACCAACCTGTTCCCGAACCTGAGCGTGCTGGAAAACATCCGGCTGGCGGTGCAGTCGCGCGCCGGCCTGGGCCTCAACATGTGGAGCGTCTGGAACAGCCACGCGAGGCTCATCACCCGCGCCGAGGAGGTGCTGGAGACGGTAGCCCTCACCGCCAAGCGGGACGTGGCCGCCGCCGCGCTACCCCATGGCGATCAGCGGAAGCTGGAAGTGGCCATCCTCATGGCCCTGGAGCCGGACATCTTCATGTTCGACGAGCCCACCGCGGGCATGAGCGTAGACGAGGTGCCAGTGATCCTGGACCTGATCCACCGCCTCAAGGCCCGCCAGGACAAGACCATCCTGCTGGTCGAGCACAAGATGGACGTGGTCCGCTCGCTGGCGGATCGCATCATCGTGCTGCACAACGGGGCCCTGGTGGCCGATGGTGACCCCGCCGCGGTGATCGCCTCCCCCATCGTGCAGGAAGCCTACCTGGGCGTCGAGGTGGCCAAATGAGTGCTCCCCTGCTCCACCTTGAGGGTGTCCACACCCATATCGGCGCCTACCACATCCTCCATGGCGTCGATCTGCAGATCGCGCGCGGGGAGCTGACCGTGCTCCTGGGTCGCAACGGCGCCGGCAAGACCACCACCCTGCGCACCATCATGGGCCTGTGGCATGCCTCCGCGGGCAGCGTCCGCTTCCAGGAGGAGGACATCACCGGCTATGCCACCCCCGACATCGCCCAGCGGGGCATCGCTTTCGTACCCGAGAACATGGGCATCTTCTCCGATCTGACCGTCTGCGAAAACATGCTGCTGGCCGCCCGGCACGCCAAGCGGGCGGAGGATCTGGACGCCAAACGCCTGGAGTGGGTGTTCGGGCTCTTCCCCGCCCTCAAGCGCTTCTGGCAGCATCCCGCCGGCCTCCTGTCAGGCGGCCAGAAGCAGATGGTGGCCGTGGCCCGGGCCATCGTCGAGCCCCGCGCCCTGCTCCTCATCGACGAGCCCAGCAAGGGCCTGGCCCCGGCCATCATCCAGAACATGATCTCGGCCTTCCGCGAGCTCAAGCAGACCGACACCACCATCCTGCTCGTGGAGCAGAACTTCAACTTCGCGCGCCAACTCGGCGACCAGGTGGCGGTGATGGACGGCGGTCGCATCGTGCATTCAGGCGCCATGGCCGATCTTGCCAACGACGAGCCCCTGCAGGAACGCCTGCTGGGCCTGTCGCTGGCCGCCCATCAATGATGAAGGAGTGTCGATGACTTCCACCTCAACCACTGCTCCGGGCCAGGAGGCGCTGCCGGCGGTCAAGCTGGACCGCCTGCCCCTGCTGCTGCTGCCGGTGCTGGCGCTGGTCGCCCTGCCCCTAACCCGCTCCTTCTCCACCTGGGTCACCCTCACCTTCGCCGGTCTGGCCATGGGCATGATCATCTTCATCATCGCCTCGGGCCTGACCCTGGTCTTCGGCCTCATGGACGTGCTCAACTTCGGCCACGGTGTGTTCATCACTCTCGGCGCCTTCGTGGCGACCTCGGTGCTGGGCCGCATGGCCGGCTATACCGAAAGCGAATCCCTGCTCCGCAACCTGACGGCCGTGTCGGCGGCGATCCTCGTGGCCATGGCCGTGGCCGGGCTGGTGGGCTCCGTCTTCGAGCGCCTCATCATCCGGCCGGTCTACGGGCAGCCCCTCAAGCAGATCATGATCACCATGGGCGGCATGATCATCGGCGTGGAGCTGATCAAGGCCTTGTGGGGCCCCCAGGCCATCCCCCTGCCCCTGCCAGTAGCCTTCCGCGGCTCCCTGCTCTTCGGAGATGCGGCGGTCGAGAAGTACCGGATCATCTCGGTGCTGGTGGGCTCGGCCGTCTTCGCGGTGATCTACTGGGTACTGAGCCGCACCAAGGTGGGCCTGCTGATCCGGGCCGGCGTCCAGGATCGCGAGATGGTGGAAAGCCTCGGCTACCGCATTGGCCGTCTCTTCATCGGCGTGTTCGTGGCCGGTTCGGCCCTGGCGGGGCTGGGCGGCGTCATGTGGGGCCTCTACCAGCAGACCGTCACCCCGGAAATGGGCGGGCAGATCAACGTCCTCCTGTTCATCGTCATCATCATCGGCGGCCTGGGCTCCATCGGCGGCTGCTTCATCGGGGCCCTCCTGGTCGGCCTGGTCTCCAACTACGCCGGCTTCATCGCCCCGAAGGTGGCGCTGTTCTCCAACATCCTCCTGATGGTGATCGTCCTGCTGTGGCGCCCCCAGGGACTCTACCCCGTGGTGAAGCGATGATCTTCAATTGGTTGTTCTCCGGCGACCTGCCCCGCAGCCGCGTGCTGCTGGTGGTGCTGCTCGCCATCATCATCGGCCTGGTGCTCACCCCCTTCGCCCTCCCGGGGGCCAAGGCCCTCAACGTCGCCGCGAAGATCTGCATCTTCATCGTCCTGGTGGCCAGCTTCGACCTGCTGCTGGGCTACACGGGCATCTTCTCCTTCGCCCACACGATGTTCTTCGGCATCGGCGCCTACGGCGTGGCCATCGCCCTCACCCGCATGGGGCCCACCTGGATGGCGGTGGCCGCCGGCGTGGGCGCGGCTCTGGTGGTGTCCCTTGTGCTCTCCCTGGTGATCGGCCTGTTCAGCCTGCGGGTGAAGGCGATGTTCTACGCCATGGTCACCCTGGCCGTGGCCAGTGCCTTCATGACCATGGCCTCCCAGCTGTCCGACCTGACCGGCGGCGAGGATGGCCTCAGCTTCAAGGTGCCGGCCCTTCTCACGGACGGGTTCACCCGGATGGTCTGGGACAACGACCTCCAGCAGCTCCTTGCCCAGCCGAGGATGCTCTTCGGGGTGGAAACCAACGGGAAATTCGTGGGCTTCTACCTGCTTATCGCCGTAACGGTGGTGTTGTTCCTGCTCATGCTGCGCATCGTCAACTCGCCTTTTGGCCGCGTGCTCCAGGCCATTCGCGAGAACGAGTTTCGGGCCGAAGCCCTGGGCTATCGCACCGTCGTCTATCGCACCTGGTCCAACGTGTTGTCGGCGGCCTTCGCCACCCTGGCCGGCGTCCTGCTGGCCCTCTGGCTGCGCTACAACGGGCCCGACACCTCGCTCTCCTTCGACATCATGATCGACATCCTGCTCATGGTGGTGATCGGCGGCATGGGCACACTCTATGGGTCCGTCATCGGCGCCACGCTGGTGATCATCTTCCAGAACTATCTGCAGGACATCATGAAGTTCGTCAGTGGCGGCATGACCCGCGTGCCCGTGGTGCGCGACCTGGTCCACCCGGACCGCTGGCTGCTCTGGCTGGGCATCCTGTTCGTCCTGGCTACCTACCGTTTCCCCACGGGCATCGTGGGCAAGCTCCGCGCCCGGGTCCGCGCGAAGGCCTGACCCGTCGTCCCGGTCTTTCCTGGAGGCCCCGCCATGCCCCAACTCCGCGTCAACGACGTGAACCTGTACTACGAGTTCCACGGCCCCGAGGACGGAGAACTGCTGATCCTCAACAACGGCGTGTTCATGAACACCGCCTCCTGGGCCTTCCAGTTGCCGGATCTCTGCAAGCGCTACCGCGTCCTGGCCTACGACATGCGTGGGCAAGGCCAGAGCGGGCATCCGGCGGGCGAGTACACCCTCGGCCTGCACGCGGACGACCTCGTGGCCCTCATGGATGCCCTGAAGCTGGACCGGGCCCACCTGGTGGGCACCTCGTACGGCGGCGAGCTGAATCTGGAGATGGGCCTCCGCTTCCCGGAGCGCTGCCAGTCCCTGGTGATCATCGCCTCGGTCTCCCACAGCGAGGCCTTGCTGGTGGCCATGATCGAGCGCTGGCGCATCGCCGCCCAGCTGGGTGACGGGCCGCAGTTCTTCCGACTCATCTATGCCGACACCTACTCCGAGGGCTTCTTGACTCAGCGGCCAGAGCTGATCCCCATGGCCGAGCAGCGCTACGCCTCACTCGACCTGATCGCAGCCGTGCAGCTCATCGAGAGCTTCCAGCGCTTCAACGTCACCGCGGACCTGGGCCGGATCCAGGTCCCCACCTGCATCGCCTCGGCGGAGCTGGATCTCCTCAAGCCCCGGCGCTACGGCGAGATCATGCACCAGGCCATTGCCGGTTCCGAGTTCCACCTGATCCCCGGCGCAGGCCACGTGGTGGTGCTGGAGAAGGCGGCCGAGGTCAATTCCATCATCCTCGGCTTTCTCGCCAAGCACCCCTTCTGATCCACTCCAGACCGGCGGACTCGCGGCCAAGCCGGCCTCAAGGCAGGGTATCCAGCCACTCCTGCAGGCAGGCGGCCAGCGGCCCGGTCTCCCGGACGCAGCCCAGGTGCCCCCACATGGAACTGAGGACGCGCAGGGTGGCCTGGCCGGGGCGCACCGCATTGAGCGCACCGGCGATCTCCTCGGCCGCATAGGGGGGAAATTCCTGGTCGCTGTCGAGGTTGACGAGGAGGATCGGGCACTGGATCCGGCGGATCCCCGCCTCGAGCGTGGGACTGTCCTCGCCCAGGTCGTGCGTGTTGACAGCGGCCAGGGTGGTGATGAAGCAGTTGGGGTCGTAGGCAGCGACGCCCACCTCGAGGCCCTCCAGGAGGAAGGCTCGGGCGTTGGCCGCGCGCGTCGCCTGGGTGCCGGGGCCCTGGGGCACGTCCTCCGCGCAGACCACCTTGAAAAGCCGCTCGCTGGTGTAGTAGAGCTTGATGAGCTGCCAGATGAGCCGGGCCGAAGCCAGTGGCACACCGGGCGGGTACCACCCGTCCTGGAAGCCAGGGTCCGACCGGAACACATCGCTCATGACGTGATGCGCGGCCATGCCCGAGGCGGTCATGCGGGCCGCCGTGGCCACGGCGACGGCCCGTTCCAGGCGCTGGGGGTAGAGGACCGCGAAGGTCAGCGTGTGCAGGGACCCCATGGAGGGGCCGGCCATGCACCAAAGGCGGTCAATGCCCAGGGCATCGAGGAAGGCCGCCTGGAAGCGGACCTGATCCACCAGGCTGAGCTCCGGAAAGGTCGGGCCATACTGACGCCCCGTCCGCGGGTCCATCGATAGCGGACTGCAGCTGCCGTACATGCCCCCCAGGGCGTTGCTGGAAAGGACCCGGAAGCGCTCCGTGTCGAAGGGCCTCCCCGGACCGACCAGGCCGTCCCACCAGCCGGGGGCGGGGTCGCTCTCGCGGTACCTGCCGGCCGCATGGGGCGAGGACAATCCCCCGTGGCAGAGCAGGATCACGGGCCCCCGGGGATTGCCATATTCCTCGTAGGCCACCTGCGCTTCGGGCAAGCTGGCGCCGGCCCCGGTCCGGAAGGTCTGGCGCAGCAGCAAGGTCCTTTTCTCGACGAGCATCCCTGCCTCCGCGAGTTCCCTTCCCCGGCAGGACGATGGCTGACCCGATCAGAGATAGCCCAGCTTCCGGGCCTGGGCGGTGAGGTCGCTTCGGAAATCGGGATGCGCGACAGCGATGAGGGCCAGGGATCGTTCCCGAACCGTCCGACCCCGCAGGCGGGCCACCCCATGCTCGGTGACCACATGGTCCACGAGCGAGCGGTGCAGGGTCACGGCCGAACCCTCCGGCAGCATGGGCATGATGGTGGACACGGTGCCTCCCTTGGCCGTGCTGTAGCAGGCGATGATGCTCTTGCCCTGGCCATCGAAGCCGGCCACCGCACCCTGGGCCGTGTCCGACTGGCCGCCGGTGCCCGAGTACTGGTTGGGCCCGATGGATTCGCTGGCCACCTGGCCGGTGAAGTCCACGGAGATGCAGGTGTTGACTGAGACCATTTTGGAGTTCTGCGCGACGATGGCGGGGTTGTTGACCCAGCTGCCGCGCTGGAAGTCGACGGCCACGTTGTCGTCGAGCCAGTCGTAGAACTTCCGCGAGCCCATCGCAAAGGTCGTGACGAACTTGCCGGGCTTCAGGGCCTTCTTCGCGTTGGTGATGACACCCATCTCGTAGAGCTCCATCATCGAGTCCACCAGCATCTCGGTGTGGACACCCAGGTCCTTCTTGCCCTTGAGGGCCAGGGCCGCGGCGTTGGGGATGCCACCGATGCCGAGTTGAAGCGTGGAACCGTCCTCGACGAGATCGGCGATATGGGCGCCGATCTGGAGGTCGGTCGCGTTGGGCACCGGGGCCGGGAGCGCCGGCACTTCCTGGTCGTGCTCGACGAAGAAGTCCACCTCCGACACGTGGACCTGAGTGTCGCCGAAGGTACGCGGGAGGCGCGGATTCACCTCGAGGATCACCAGACGCGCGTGATCCATGATGTCCTTCTCGTAGGTGATGCCCAGGGAGAGGGAGACGAAGCCATGCTTGTCCGGCGGTGTACAGGTACCGAAGAAGATGTCGGGCTGGTGCGCGTGGATGCGGTCGGTGGCCGCCCGGTGGAGCATGTTGGGCACATAGGTGACCGTGCCGGTGCCGGCCTTGAGTGCGGCGCGCGAGCCTGGGGCATGGAACCACGAGGCCAACTCGAAGTGGCCCCGCATCTCCTTCTTCATGTAGAAGTCGTACTCCTTGAGGGTCAACACCGAGAAGACGCGGACGTTCTGCACCCGATCCCCGACGATGTGGAAGCGCGTCATGCAGCCCTGGGGCTCCGAGGCGCACTGGGCGACAATGATGTCGTTGTCGCTCTGGATGTGGGAAACGGCCTCGTCGATGGCGATCACCTTGCTGCGGTAGATGTCCTGGTGGGACATGGCAACTCCTGTTTAGGTTAGGTATTCGGAAAAGCCCCGGGCGAGGTAGCCGCCGATGCTTTCGACGAGGGCCCGGGCATTCACGGGCGATTCGTCGAAGGCGGCCTCCAGACCGAAGTAGTGGGCGAGGCCCATGAGGAATTCGATGGCCGCACCCTCGTCCAGCCCGGGCGCAGCGCGGGTGACGCTGAGTTCGCGCGGACGTCGGCGATAGCCCTTGGTGAAGGCGCCGTAGTAATCGCGCACCGCGGCCGGCAGGACGAATTCGGCCTCGCGCACGATGTTGTAGCAGTGCCGGTCGAGGGAGACGTAGACGAGCCAGAGCCAAAGGCCCCGCAGCTCGTACTCGAGGGCGTTGAGGGACCCGGTGCCGGGCTCCGCCAGGTTCTTGGAGATGAAGGCGCGCACATCGTGGCCCACCATCGCGATGATCTCCGCGTAGAAGGCCTCCTTCGAGTAGAAGTGCGTGTAGAAGGCCCCCACCGACAGCTGGATGCCGCTGGTCACTTCGTGGACGTTGGTCTCGAAGAAGCCCTTTTCCCCGAAGAGGCGGCGCCCGGAGCGCAGCAGTCGCTCGCGCACGCCCTTCTCGAGGGCGACGGGGAGGGGCGTGGCCGAGCCGCCGAAGACCTTGTCCGGTTCGAAGGTCAGGCCACGGAAGATACCGTCGGTGAGGATGTCGCAGGCGGCCTCGAGGTGAGTGGGCGTAGCGTTGAAGGCCCAATTGATGGCGCAGAAGCGCAACCCACCGAGGGCGAAGAGGTACTCAGCCAGGCCGATCTCCCGGCCCAGGGCCGCGCTGAGGCTCCGCAGGTAGATGGCGACCAGGCGCCGCTCGTATTCGAAGTAGCGGTACTGGCCCTCCCGAAAGACCGAAACCAGCTCGGGATGCTCCTCGGAGAAGCGGAAGATCACTTCGACGAAACGGCGAATGCGCTCGCGGGACGTCGCGCCCTCCACCCGTTCCAGGGCCTCCCGGACCTGGTCGAGCACCCGGCTGAGAATGACCTTGAAGAGGGCTTCCTTGCCCTCGAAATAGCGGTAGAAGACGCCATTCGAGAGGCCCGCCGTGCGGCAGATCTCGGCCACGGACACGGTGCCATACCACTTCTTCGAGAAGAGCTCCACCGCGGCGGCGACCAGGCGCTCGGCCGTCTCGGGATTGCCTCGGCCTGCTCGCGTCATACTCGGCTCCTTCGCCCGAGAACACCGGACCTGATTCTTGATGATGAGAACTGATTCGGTATTTACACAAAGTCTAGGCCCCATTCTTGACCCATGCAAGCGTGAAAGACCGATCGATACCGCGACACAGCCTCTATATTCCTTAATTTGTTTGATATTTGACGCCATTTTCTCCTTGAGGAATTTTAGAAATCAGCGAAATTAGAAATGAGAGACGATTCGCTTCTTATGGAGGTGCTTATGCATGTCGGCATCATCGGCTACGGCAACTACCTGCCCACGGGCAGGCTGACGGCGGCAGACCTCGCAGCGGCCACGGGCATCCCCGAGGGCGTCATCGCCCTGAAGTTCGGCGTGAAGAGCAAGCCCGTGGCTGGCCCCGATGAAACCACGGCCTTCATGGGCCTGGCTGCGGCCCGTAAGGCCTTGACCTCGGCCGGCATCGAGGGCGAGACCCTCGACCTGGTGATCTGGTGCGGCGCCCAGCACAAGGACTACCCCTGCTGGCTGGCGGGCCTCTACGTGGCCAACCAGCTCGGTGCGAAGCACGCCTGGAGCTTCGACATGGAGGCCATGTGCGGCTCCATGATGGTTGCCCTGGACGTGGCCAAGTCCCTCATGCTCACCCATCCCGAACTCAACAACGTCCTGCTCGTGTCGGGCTACCGCAACAACGACCTCATCGACCTCTCGGTCCCCGCGACCCGCTTCATGCTGGACATCGGCTCCGCCGGCTCCGCCGTCGTATTGAAGAAGAACGCCGGCAGGAACGCCGTGCTGGCCTCCGCCTTCCGGGGCGATGGCTCCCTCTCCGAAATGTGCATCGTGCCCACGCTGGGCTCCAGGGCCTGGCCGCCCGCGGAAGGCGATCTGGCCAAGGCCCACTTCGAAGTGCCTGACGAGGAGGCCTTCAAGGGCAAGCTCGGGGAGGTCACCATGCCCAACTTCTACGCGGTGATCCGCGAGGCGGTGAAGCGCTCGGGCCTGCCGGCGGACGGCATCGACTACCTCGCCATCCTGCACTTCAAGCGCAGCGCCCACGATGCGGTGCTCACGGAACTGGGCCTCCGCCCCGAACAGACCACCTACCTGGACGAGTACGGCCACGTGGGGCAGAACGACCAGGTGCTATCCCTGGCACTCGGCCTCCGGGATGGGAAGATCCAGGACGGCTCCCGCATCGTGTTCGTGGGCGCGGGCCTCGGCTTCGTCTGGGCCGCCACGGTCATCCAGTGGGGTCCCTATGCTGAGGTGCTCCCGTGACGCTCGTTTCGCTCCTCTGGATCCTGGTGTTGGCGAGCTTCGTCTCCGCCTGTGCGGTGGTGGGCTGGCTGTTCGCCAAACGGCCTCTCGCGGTGGCCATATGGGGAACGCGACGCTCGCTCCTCCGGTCCGGGTTGAAGAAGGTCTCCGTGGCTGCACCCATCGGCTCGCAGACCGTCTTCGTGGGGGGCTCGGGCCCGGTGCTGATGCTGCTCCATGGCGCTGGGGATCACGCAGGCACCTGGTTCCGGGTGGTGCCCGCCCTGATCAAGCGCTACACCCTCGTGATCCCGGATCTTGCGGGCCACGGGGAGAGCGCCCCCGCGACCGGGCCCATCCAGACCTCCGAAATCGTCAGCGGCCTGGAGGCGGTGATCGCCCACCAGATTGCGGGCCGACCTATGACCCTGGTGGGCAATTCCCTGGGCGGCTGGATGGCCATGGTCCTCGCTTCCCGGCACCTCGACACGGTGGTCCGCGTGATTCCCGTCAACGGCGGGGCCCTGAAGGGCTTGAACGAGGAAGTGAGCCTGCAGCCCCGCACGCGCCAGGAAGCGCGGGACACCATGGCCCGGTTGCGGGACGCCAGCAGTCCGGCCATCCCCGACTACATCCTGGACGACCTGGTGCGGCGCAGCAGCACCGGCGCCCTGGCCCGCTTTGCGGCCACTGAGGCGACCATGGACGGCTGGCTTCTCGATGAAGCGCAACTGAGCCTGCTCAAGATGCCGGTGCGGCTGGTCTGGGGCGTTTCCGACCAGCTCATGTCCCTGGACTACGCCCAGCGCATGGTGACGGCCCTGCCTGACGCAGAACTCTTCCCCATCGAACGGTGTGGGCACATTCCGCAAACAGAGGCCCCCGGGCGCTTTCAGGCCGCCCTGCACCAGGCCCTCGGCGAAGCGCCCGCGTCTGGCAAGGAGGCCAGGTAGGACTGGAACCGTTTCAGGATTCCAGCGCCTTCCTCATGGCCGCCATGAGATCGGAACGCAGGAAGGGTTTCTGCACGAAGCCCGCCAGCCCCTTGCCCAGGAAGTCCTGGACGGCTTCTTGCTGGTTGTAGCCACTGGTGAGTA
>JBBRZL010000104.1:0-12616 GCA_038236735.1 Holophagales bacterium
CAGCCTCCGCGAAACCGGTCATTGACCGCATCCGCGCTTTGCGACACACTTGACCTTCCACGTTGCCCGCGTGGTGAAATTGGTAGACACGCCATCTTGAGGGGGTGGTGGCCACAAGCCGTAGCAGTTCGAGTCTGCTCGCGGGCACCAAAGAAAAGAGCGCCTTCGGGCGCTCTTTTCTTGTATCCGGGGGGAGGCTCCGACTCCGCGACGAAAGAGCGGGAGCGCCCTCCAGGGGAGGCCGCGCCAGGCGGAGCGCGCTGCGCGCACCCCCGGGGCCCCGCGCAACATCCCGGCGAAGCTGGGCTGCTGCTTTCTCCCCCCCGAAGCTGGTAGTTTCGAGTCATGTCCTGGCCTTCGGCACCGGAACTTCTCGCGCCGCTCGCTCCCTGGTTCGACCGGGTGCGGCGGGCCCTGCCCTGGCGAGCTCTGGACCTCGCTGTGCCGCATCCGGATCCCTATTCCGTACTGGTCTCCGAACTGATGCTCCAGCAGACCCAGGTGGCCACGGTGATCCCCTATTTCACGCGCTGGCTGGACGAATTCCCAACGCCGCAGAGGCTGGCAGAGGCTGCTGACGACACGGTCCATAAGGCCTGGGAGGGCCTGGGCTACTATCGCCGCGCCCGCTTCCTGAAGGCGGCCTCGGCCTCCGTGGCCGCGGAGGGCTGGCCCAGCGATCTGGAGGGCCTGGCGGGGCTGCCCGGCCTGGGCCCTTACTCCGCCGCGGCCATGGGGGCCATCGCCTTCCAATGGCCCACACCCGCCCTGGACGGCAACGCCTTCCGAGTGCTGGCGCGACTGCTGCTGATCGAGGGCGAGCCCAAGGCGCGGGCCACGGAACTGCGGGCTTGGCTTGTACCGGCCCTAGAGGCCCACGGCCCCTCGCGCCTGACTCAGGCGCTCATGGAACTGGGCGCCATGGCCTGCTTGCCCACGCCGATCTGCGGCGCCTGTCCCCTGGCGGAGCTCTGTGGCGCGCACCAGGCCGGTCGCACAGACGCGATCCCGCCGGTGGCCAAACGGTCGAAACCGAAGGCCTCCACCCTCTGGCTGGTGGCCGTCGAGGCCGAAGGCCAGCTG
Source organism: Holophagales bacterium (assembly GCA_038236735.1). Taxonomy (GTDB): domain Bacteria; phylum Acidobacteriota; class Holophagae; order Holophagales; family Holophagaceae; genus Geothrix. Next base: position 1,084 of record JBBRZL010000104.1, read on the forward strand.
CTGCTCCACCCCCCGGCCGCCAAGGGCCTCCTGGCTGGTCTCTGGCGCTGGCCCACCTTTGATCAGGCGGCTCTGCCCCCACAGTCCACGGCCCATTTCTCACACCAAGTCGCCACCAAAGATGAAGATTCACCACGGAGACACCGAGGCCACAGAGATGGCACGGAGGCCTCCGTGCTCCTCCTGGGTGCCCATGCTCCGTGTCTCCGTGGTGGATCCTTTGCGATTGCAGGCGAACCGGTACCAGAACCCACAGCCCAGAGCCCCCAGCCCATCCGCGCCTGGCCTGGTTGGACTCAGGTCTACACTCATCGGCGAGAGGCCGTGAGCCCCGTCCACCTGCGGTTGCAGGCTCGCTTCCTGCCAAGGGAAGGCCTGACCTGGGTGCCCCGCAGCGACCTGCGGGGCTTGCCCATGGGCAAGCGGGATCAGCGCCTCCGGAACCTGCTGGAGACGCCAGGCCAGGCTCCGTTGGCGGCGCCGGATCCTGAAAGGTTGATCAGAGTCTGTGCAAGCCCTTCGGAGTGATCCGAATATCCAAAGGGGGCAGCCCCATGTCCCGCAGGGCGGCCTCGGCGGCGGCGCGCCTTCCCGCCTTCACCACCAGCAGGCAGCAGCCCCCGCCGCCCGCGCCGCAGGGTTTCATGCCGGCGTACCAGCCCTCCTGGCGGCCGCGGTCGCGCACGGCCCGCATGGCGTCGGTCTCCACGGCGGGCGAGAGCCGCACCCGGGCCTGGCCTTCCCGCTCCAGCAATTCTGCCACTGCGGCCGGGTCGGAGGGCAAGGCCAGCACCATCTCATGGGCGATCTCCCGGATATCGGACAGCGACTGTCGCGTCTGGATATCCCCTTCGATGAACCGCTTGTAGGCGGCCCAATTCGTCAGGCCGGAGTGATGAGGCTTCCCGGTATAGAACACCACCAGGTCGGCCAGCAAGCCAGGGTGGGGAACCAGCGCTTCCCAGCGGGGCGCGGGCTGGTCCCAGTGCAAGGCCAGGGCCCCGCCCAGGGCCGCCGGGTAGTAGTCCTGCCAGCCCGTGGGGGTTTGCAGCTCTCGACTTTCCAAATCGCGCAGAATCCCGATCTTGGAAGCGAGACCTGGACCGGCCTCCTCGCCGAGTGCCGCGCCCAAGAGGCCCACGCCCAGGCAGGAGGAGACGCCCAGTCCCGAGCCCTGGGGCACGGGGCTGTGGATGGACACCCCTGCCGGCGGCACGCCGGAGACATCGAGAACTCGCCACACCCAGGTGAGCCCGGGCGGGGGCTCGGTGGGCCAGGTGTCGAAGGCGAGGTCGATGCCGAGATCCCGGCTCGTAATCCGATGCCCCGGCCCCAGCCGGGAGATCTCGATCCCGATCCACAGATCCACGGCAGCGTTCACGGTGAGGCAGCCGCCCATCATGGCGTAGATGGGCCAGAGGTCCAGCGTCCCCCCCGCGAAGTCCACCCGGACGGGAACGCGCCAGGTCTCGGGACTCCAGACGGCCCCGCTCAAAGGCCCAGGTCGCTCAGTTCCTGCTGGGCCGTGCGCGCTTCGGCGCTGCCCTGGAAGCCGTCGACGAGTTCCCGGAAGGCCTTCACGGCCGCGGGTTTCAGCCCCTGCTTGAGCAGGGACTGGGCCCGCTTCAACTTGGCCGCCAGGAACTGGGGCGAAGCAGCGTGATCCCGGATGATCCGGTCGAAGGCAGCCTGGGCCTTGTCGTAGGCTTTCAGGTTGTAGTGGCAGAGACCCAGGAAGAAGAGGGCGTCGGGCCGTCTCGCACTATGCGGGTAGGTGATCAGGAAGAGATCCAGCCCCTCGGCGGCCAATGGATAGTTGCCGCGATTGTAGTCCAGCACTGCGGCGTTGAAGGCCCGCTCATCCTCGGCAAGGGTGGTTGCGGGCTGGGTCTCCGGGGCGGGCCGACTGCCAGTCCTGGCAGGTTGGCTGTTCAAGCGGTTGTTCAGGACCCGGGTGGTCTCCTGCACCTGCCTCAGGCTCTCCTGGAGATCCGCCTGGAAACGGCGATCCTGGCTGCGGCCTTCGGCCGAGGCCTGCTGATCCGACTGGGCCCGCTTGTTGCCCTCCTCCATCGTCTGGCGCAGCTTGAAGACCTCCAGCTTGAGATCACCCACTTCCTGCTCCACCCGGCGGAGCTGGTCCTCGGAGGAACAGCCAACGGCAAGCAACGCGGCCAGGGCGGGAAACATCATCGTGCGGGCGCTCATGGGGGCTCCTGGGTTCCTTGCATTCTAAATGAAAAGCGGGGGCGCGATGGCCCCCGCTTCACAGGATCTGGATCCGACTACTTGAGCTTGAACTCGCCGCGGCGGTTCTGGCCCCAGCAGGCTTCCTTGGCCTCGGTGCAGAGGGGCTTTTCCTTGCCGTAGCTGATGGTGGTGAACCGGGCCTCTTCCACGCCCAGGGTCTTCAGGTAGGCCAGGGCCGCGGCGGCGCGCTTGTTGCCGAGGGCAAGGTTGTACTCGTTGGTGCCACGCTCGTCGCAGTGGCCTTCGATCTCGACCTTGGCGGTGGGGTAGGCCTTCAGGAAATCGGAAATGCCCTGGAGGATGGTGCGGTCCTTCTCCTTGATCTCAGCCTTGTCGTAATCGAAGTGGATGGTCAGGAGGGCGGCATCGGCGGCCTTCTTGAAGGCGGCGGCCTGCTCAGCCTCGGCGGCCTTGCGGGCGGATTCCTCGGCGGCGGCCTTGGCATCAGCGGCAGCCTTCGCATCGGCGGCGATCTTGTCCGCAGCGGCCTGGTCAGCGGCGGCCTTATCAGCAGCGGCCTTGTCAGCGGCGGCCTTGTCCCAGCCATCATTCCAGCCCTGCGCCTTGTGTGGGTTGTCCTTGTCGTTCACATAGGGATTGGTCGCGCGGGCTTTCCCGTCCTTGAAGGCCTGGACACCCTCGTTGAAGGCGGCCTGGGTCTCAGCCTTGATCTGCTCGGCGGTCTTGGGGGGCTTGCAAGCCAAGCTGCCGAGGGTGATGACGATGGCTGCGGGGACAAGGTAGATTCCGTGTCGCATGGGGTTGTTCCTCCTGGATAGGCCTGAGTATAGTTGCTGGATAGTCAGGAAATCGCCAAAAATTTCATCTTCCGCGAAGCCAGCGGGGGCTTTGGCAGGCCGAAAGCTCAGTCAGGCGCACAATCTGGCGACCCGAAAGGTCCGTCGTAAAGATCTGGAATGAACCGAACCGGTTGCTGGTGAACACCAGCCTGCGCTCATCTGGCGACCAGGCCGGCGACTCGGAAGTGCTGACGCCCGTGGTGATCTGGTAAGCCTTTCCCTCTCCCAACTTGTAGACAAAAAGGTCGAACTTGCCCTCGAAGCGGGAGACATAGGCCACCATGGCGCCATTGGGACTCCAGGCGGGGCTGGCGTTGTAGGTACCCTCACCGGTGAGGCGACGGAGATTGGAGCCATCGTCCTGCATGAGAAACACCTGCGGGCCGCCCTCGCGATCCGAGGTGAAAGCAATCTGGGTGCCCTGGGGATTCCAGCTTGGTTCGGTGTTGATGCCGTTGCCATCCGTGAGCCGTCGAGCCCGGCCCGAGCCGATGTCCAGGATCATGATGTCGCTATTGCCGCGCCGGTCGCCCTGCACGAAGGCCAGGCGCTTGCCGTCCGGAGACCACACTGGCGAGGACACCATGCCCCCGGCGCCGCTGAGGGGATAGAGCTTCCGGTGCGACCCATCCCTAGCCACCTGTCCCCAGATCTCCGGTGCGCCCCCCTTGTAGGTGACGTAGGCCAATCGTCCGTCTGCGGCCACCGTGGGCGATAGGGTGAGGCTGCCATGCCGGGTGAGTTGCAGCAGTCCTGCGCCATCACGATCGATCTGGAAGATCTCCTTCACGCCAGGCGACAGCTGACGCACGAACACAAGGCGACTGGAGGCCACGCCCTTCTCGCCCGTCAGCCGCGCCACCAGGTCATCCGCCAGATAGTGCGCAAGGTGGCGCAGGGGCACGATCCGGTTGGCGTTGTAGGTGCGGGTGAAGACGGCTTTGTCCGCGGCGGTATCGAGGGACAAGGCCTCCAGGCGAAGGTCACCATTGGCCGCCTTGCTGAGACGCGTGTTCAGCAGCCACTGGGCCCCGGCCTCTTTCCAGGCCTTCACGGGCGCACCCTCGGCGGGCAGCCTTTCCTGCAGCAGGGCGATGACGCCCGTTTCGTCCAGGTCCCGTTTGAGGACCGCCGTGAACTCGGCGGCCACCGCGGCTTCATCCACGCCAGTGACCTTGGGCGTCGTCATGGCCAACACCAGCTTCGCGCTACTGGTGGCGCTGAGGACCACCTCCGTCTGCTGGGCCGACTGCTGGGCATGGAGGCCCGAGGCGGCGAGAACACATAGGAAGATCCGAGTGAGGCATTGCGACATGAAATCTCCGGGCCGGATGGCCTTCAGCCTATCAGATGAGCTGGCGTGCTCCGAAGTTCCGGCACTTGCGGGGCTTGAACCAGCCTGGCGATCAGAACCTGATTCATCGGCGGGGTGGGCAGTCGGCCCAGTTCTTCGACTTCGAACCAACCCCAGGCGAGCTCCGTGCGCAGTTGGCCTTCCGCCTGCACGAGGAAGGGATGGAGGCGCACCCGGCCTTCGAGTTGTTGCATCGGTCGCACCACACCGGCCAGCAGACCCACCTCCTCGCGCAACTCGCGGTAGAGGCACTCCATGACCGACTCGCCGGCCTCAACCTTGCCGCCCGGGAATTCCCAGAGTCCAGGTAGTACGGGATTGTCCAAGCCGCGCCGCTGCAGGAACCAGCGGCCCTCGCGCTGGATCAGGGCCAGGGCGACTTCCGTCATCCAGCGCCTCCGGCCAAACCTTCCGCATTCGCCAGTTGCGCCAGGCGGTCCGCGTAGTTCCGTCGCAGCGTTTCGACCCACACCAGTTTCAGCCTCCCATAGACCGGGCGCAGTTCCGCCACCACCCAGGCCTGAAGCTCCACCACCGAGGCACAACGGTCCAAGCTGTGGTGCAGCGCGTTGCGCAGCTCCTCGTCCACTCGCTGCAGCGCCGCCACCGGCGCATAGCTGATGCGGTGGACGGGGCTCGCGCCCAGTTCCCGGAGCGCGGCCCGGTGCAGAGCCGTGCCATAGCCCTTGTGCTTTCCAAAGCCGTAGCCGGGTTGGGTTCCCTCCAGTTCAACCAGCAGCGCGTCCCGGTGGGCCTTGGCCAGGATGCTGGCGGCGCCAATGGCGCAGCTGAGCGCATCCCCGTCCACCACCAGGCGCTCGGGCAGGCCCGTCCTGGGGCCGCGGTTCCCGTCAATGAACAGGAGCCTGGGCCGCAGGGCCAGATTCGCCACAGACTGTCGCATGGCCAGCAGGGTGGCTTCGAGGATGTTCTCCCGGTCGATACCCATGGCGTCCACCTCCGCGATGCCATAGGCGGGGAGAATGGCCTTCAGCTCTGCTGCCAGCACGCCGCGCCGTTCGGCCGTCAGCTTCTTGCTGTCCCGCACGCTCCGCAGCACGTGGCCCCACTTGCGCACCGTCTCGGTGTCGAGGACCGCGCAGGCCGCCACCACGGGCCCCGCCCAGGCCCCCCGCCCCGCCTCGTCAATGCCTCCCCAGGCCACGCCCGGCGGCACGTTGCCCAGGTCCCAGTCGAGGGGGTTGATCATGGGTATGAAGGTAGCAGGTGGGCTGAAGGCTGTGGGCCGTCGGCTGTGGGAACTGATTCCTGCTGCGCCGCAAGCAGCGCGTTGATGGTTCAGGTTGACGCCACCCCACCCGAACGGCCCAAAGGCCAACATCGGCGGGGCCCCCCAGGGCCGCCCAGATAGTCCTTCCCACAGCCTACAGCCCACAGTCCATTCACTACTTCAACGCTTCCCACGAGATCAGCCAGACCGGGTTGAAGCCAGCTCAACATTTGAGGGACTCCCACGCGATCAACCAGGTCAACCCGGATCTGGACTGAGCTTGGCGCTGCGGGGCAGCGCCAAGTGACAAGGCCAGACCGGGTTGAGGCCAGCTCAACATTTCAACGATTCCCACGCGATCAACCAGGTATCCATCACCCCTCTGAAATGGCTCCGATGCACCCCCGGCCGGTAGACGGCCTGGATGGGGATGTGGGCCCAGCGCAGCTTCCAGTCCGCAGCCTTCATGGCGATCTCCACCTCGATGTCGAACCCCGCGGCGTGGAGTTGGAGTCGTGAACCGATAGGAAATCCGAGACCTGCTGCCAGGCGAGGTGGTCGAGGAACCGCTGGAGATTCCAATGGAACCTAGGGGAAGGAGCTACTGAAGGACCACGGACATGACTGCTGAATCCTGCGTGACATCCAACGGCTTCAGACCGGTCCAGACGCCGTTCTTCCAATAACCCGGGATCATCACAGTGGAGTTGTTGGTGCTGAAGCCGGCGGCATAGACATCACCCCCGACGACCGCCAAGGACATCACTCCGGAGCGCTTGGTGGCATCAAGTTCAGGAAGGCCAACCCAGCTGCCGATCCCGCTCCCGATCTTCCAATAGCCGGCGTGCAAGGTGGCAGGGATGTAGCCGATGTAGCCGGCTGCATAAACGTCGTTCCCCGATACGACCAGTGCTTGGACTCTGGAGAGTTGGAAGGGGTCAGCCACCGTGAAGCCAGTCCAGGTCCCGTTCTTCCAGTAGCCGGGAACGGCCGGATTCGAACTGTTGGCATTGTAGCCTCCGGCATAGACATCGCTCCCAGACAGCGACATGCATAGCACCTCTGACTTGTGGGCCGGGTCCAATGGAGCAAGGCCAACCCAGGAACCATTCTTCCAGTAGCCGGGCACCAGGACGTTGGGACCACTGCCTGCCAAGGTGCTGACGTTGCAGAAGCCCCCTGCATAGACATCATTCCCGGAGACCACCAGGGTGTTGACCTTGGAGGTAACTATTCCGGGCAATGGCGTCAAACCGGTCCAGGTTCCGTTCTTCCAGTAGCCTGCACCCCCAGGGGTGGAGCTGTTTTGATCGTAGCCTGCGGCGTAGACATCATTCCCGGACACGGCGACTGCCTGCACCCCCGAGTCCCATGGGGCATTCGCCGCTGGAAGCCTGACCCAGGTCCCGTTCTTCCAGTAGCCCGCGACATAGACACCAGCGCTGTTTGCGCTGTAGCCCGCGGCATAGACATCGTTCCCAGACACGACCAGTGAATTCACCATCGAGTCATGCGTCGCGTCCAGAGGTGCAAGCGCCACCCAAGTCCCGTTCTTCCAGTAGCCCGGAACCGAAACCCCCGAGCCATTGCAACTGAATCCCGCTGCATAGGTGGAGATCAAGGGCGCGTTAGCTGGTCCGGAGGCGCTGCCGCCGCCTCCACTACAAGCCAGGGATAGGACCAACACTCCAAGTAGGTTTGGTATCATGTACTTGACAGGAATTTGCATGGGGATCATTCCTCAAGACATCAGGGGTGATTCCATCGGATTTCAGGACTGGATTTGCCTTGCCACCTGCGGGCATTTTTCATTGGTGATGACTATATCAGCTTCCCCGGCTGGATCCGGCCGACGATTTCCTGTGGCCGTTGCAGGTGGAACGGATGGAGGCCGGATCTGCATTTCAGAAATTCTCGAGTAAGAGCCAGGTCAACCCGGTCGGCACTTGGGGGATTCCTAGGCGATGAGCCAGCTCAACATTTGAGGGACTCCCACGCGATCAACCAGGTCAACCCGGATCTGGACCAAGCTTGGCGCTGCGGGGCAGCGCCAAGTGACAAGGCCAGACCGGGTTGAAGCCAGCTCAACATTTGAGCGATTCCCAGGCGATGAGCCAAGTGTCCTTTACCCCCTTAAAATGGCTCCGATGCACCCCGGGCCGATAGATGGCCTGGATGGGGATGTGGGCCCAGCGCAGCTTCCAGTCCGCGGCCTTCATGGCGATCTCCATTTCAATGGCGAAGCCGGTGGCGCGGAGTTCCAGGCGGTCCAGGACCTTTTTGCGGATCATGCGGAAGCCGCTCTGGCTGTCCTCCCAGGTGACACCCGCGATGCGGCCCAGGGTCCAGGTGCCCAGTGCGTTGGTGCGCCAGCGTTTGGCTGGGATCTTGGCTCGATCCCGGAGCCGCGAGCCGATGAGGAAGTCCGTGTCCGGATGGGTCGCGAGGTGGTCGAGAAAGTGCTGGAGGTCGGCGGGGTCGTGCTGCCCATCCGCATCCAGGAAGAGGTAGAAGTCGAAGTCATCAGCCTTCAGGTGCGCGATGCCCGCGCGCAGGGCATGCCCCTTGCCGCCCCCGCAACCGGGCTCCAGGCGCAGTACCTCGGCGCCCGCGGCGGCGGCCACCGCGGCCGTGCCATCGGTGGAACCGTCATCCACCACCAGCAGCCGATGGAGGCCGAAGGGCCGCAAGCCCTCCAGCACGGGGCGGATGTGATCGGCCTCGTCATGGGCGGCGAGGATGGCGGCGAGCTTCACTGGCGCTTTCCGCGCCGGGGCAAGGCCACTGGGAAGGCCTGGCCATAGGCGGCCTCGAAGGCGGCACGCTGAACGGCTGTGGCCTGCGGAACGGGCACCAGCCGATGGGTGCGCTCCGGATTCTCGATGACGGGCACCGTGACTTCCAGGATCCGGCCATGGTCCGCGGCCAGCACGAGGACGCTGCCGCCGGGGCCGGACTCCGCCAGGCCCCGATGGACCTCCGCGGCGGTGGTGGTGCGCCAGCCATCCACGGCCAGAATCTCCATGCCGAAGCTGAGGCCTGCCTTTGCGGCAGGGCTTCCGGGCAACACGTTCTGCACCGTGGGCCCCTGGGGGCTCAGCACGAGCCCGGTCCAGGCCCGAGCGCGCCGGAGGGCGGCGGGATCCTCCTGCTCCAGGGCAGAAAGGCCATCCCAGGGTGCGTCGCTGGTCATGAGCAGCCCGAAGGCCCGGCGCAGAGGGGCTGGATCCAGTTCGGCGCGGCCGGAAATGTAGGCCTCCCAAAAGGGCTTGGAAACTTGGCCGGAGAGTTCCTGGAAGGCCTGGCGGATGTCGCTGTCGGTGAGGCCCTGCTCGCCGTGTCGCGTCCACAGCAGGGCGAAGAGGTCCGGCAATCCGGCCTTGCCCTGGCTGCCAACACGGAGGGTCGCGTCCATGAGCCACGCCACCATCTCGCCCTTGTCGTAGTAGCTGACGGAATTGTTGGTGCTGAACTCGTGCTGCTTGTAGTGGCGGATCCAGGCGTCCCAGCTGGATTCCTCCAGACTCTGCTCGAGGCGGCCCGGACGCTGCACCTGCTCGCTCCAGCAGTGGGCCAGTTCCTTGGCGGCGTGGCTCCATGGCACCACGCCTGCGCGGAGGACGATGAGGTGCTCCATGTATGAGGTGAGCCCTTCGTGGAACCAGAGGGCCTTCGTGGGGTTCTCGCGGCTGTAGTCGAAGGGGCCCAGGGCGGGATCGTGCAGGCGCTTCACGTTCCACGCGTGGAAGAACTCGTGGGCCACCAGCTGGTAGAGGTTGAAGTAACCCTCCGGCCGGTCGAAGGCGTGACTGTCAGCGATGAGGCTGGTGCAGTCGCGGTGCTCCAGGCCGCCGCGCAGCCTGGGCGTGAAGGTGAACAGGAACAAGTACCGTTTGAAGGGGAAGCCCCCGAAGATGGCGCCCGCCGCCGCCACGATCTTCCGCGTGGCTTCTGTGATGCGGGTTTCGTCGCCATTGTGCGGGCCGGTGAAGGCCAGCTCGAAGGAGGTGCCGCCGCTCTTGAAACGGCGGGACCGGAAGGTGCCCAGCTCGAAGGGCGAATCCACCAAAGTGTCAAAGTCCGACGCGAGGTAGGCACCCTGCTTCAACGGCAGCGCCGAGGCCACCTTCCAGTCCGCGGGGAAGCCCTCGAAGCGGACCGCCACAGGGCGCTGCAGCTGCCCTTCCAGATAGAGGATGGTGGCCGCGGGGATGATCTGGGCGTGACTGGCGTCCAGGTGGTTGGTGCGGACGGTGAGGTCGTTGCCGTAGACCCGGTAGCGGAGCGTCAAATTCCGCTTGGAGGCCGGCACCAGCCAACGCTGTTTGTCGAGCTTCTCCAGGGGCTGTTCTTGGCGCCCCTCCTGGATCCGCACCCGGTCCACGAAGCGCGCATAGTCCCGCACCAGGTACGAGCCCGGAGTCCAGGCCGGCAGGGCGGCAACCGCCCCATGGGCCAAGGCCTCGGCCGGGATGGTCAGTTCCACTTCGAAGAGATGCTGGGCCAGGTCCAGGGGACGCAGGATGGCCTCGATCGGGGCGGGTTTCACCGTGGCTGTCATCAACCCAGAATGCCATGGAGCCAGCGGCCCGTGGCCCACTGGATCTCAGCTTCGGTGATCTGGTACCGGGGGTCCCGCAGCTTCTCCTCGATGAGCGAGCCCACCAGGGACGTGAAGAGCAGCACTTCCTTGCGGGATGCCTCCAGACCGATGCCGAAGACATGATTCACGAAGAGGCCAAGGGGGCTCAGGCCCTTCTCCACCAGGGGCATCAGATCCCGGAAGGTGGAATCCGGCGAGGGCACGGCGATGGAGCGCAGGATGAAGCCCGTGAATTCCTGGCTTTCCAGTAGCAGATCGAGGTAGGAGCGGGCCAGGCTGAGGCAGGCTGCCTCCACCTCCTGGGCGCCTTGGATCGGCGTGGCCAGGAAGGGGTCCACCATGGCCTGGATGCGCACAGCCATGCTGGCCAGCGCCACCAGGCAGAGTTGGCGGAAGAGGCCCTCCTTGCTGCCGAAGTGGTAGTAGAGGGTCGGCTTCGAGACCCCAGCCTCCTCGGCCACTTCCTTCACCTGCACGCCGTCGTAGCCCTTGGCGGCGAAATGGGAGAGGGCTGACAGCAGCAGGCGGGCCTTGAGATCCCCCTGGCCGCTGAGCCGCTCGAGGGCCGCATGGAAGCTGCCGTGGGCACCCACTCCCAAGGCCCCGGGCCCGAAGACAGGCACCAGTTCTTTGAGACCATGGTCAGGAATGGTGGACATGAGCTGCCTCGGAAGATCCTCAAGGATGCCACGAACCCCTTTACTGGGGGTTAAAGGACCTGAAGAACCCATGAAGGAGATCAGTGGACCGCAGGCCGCCAGGGCAGGCTCTGGATGACCTCCGCTTCCCGGTCCAACCACCACTCCAGGCGTGCTCCGGCCGCGGCGCCGAAGCGCTCCTCCGCCAGACTCCGGTAGGCCAGGGCATGGCCCGCCTCGCAGCGTTCCAATTCGAGGAGGAAGGCCAACCAGGGTGCCGAACCCAGCTCAGCATGAGTCCTGCCGCCCTGTTCCAGGAGCCACAGCCGTTCGCAGCTGCGGGCCTCGATGAGCGCCGCCATGAGCAGGCGGTCCAGCAGGCCCTTGTCGGCGAGCCTGTGCAGGGCCTGGGCGTAGGCGTTGCCGGCATCCGGGCGCAACGCCCACCCAAAATTCAGGAGCGCCTCCAGCACCCGCCGGTAGTGGTTCAGTTCCTCCTCTGCGAGGCGCGCCAGCAGCACTGAGGCGCGCGGTGAATCTGCAAGGGCCTGGCTGAGGTTCAGGGCCGAGAGAGCTGCCTTCTTCTCGCAGTGGGCGTGGTCCGACAGCAGCGCCGCCGGATCCGCCAGGGCCACGAGAGCCCAGGCGGCGGGCGTC
>JBBRZL010000105.1:0-12457 GCA_038236735.1 Holophagales bacterium
ATGCTGCTGGGCGTGCTGTCCGGCGACCCCCTGGCCGGGGCCCGGGCCGTGTGGCTCTACATGCTCATCTACATCGTCATGAACACCGGCGCCTTCGCCGTGGTGATCTACCTGCAGGGCAAGGGCGAAAGCGAACGCATCGAGGACTTCAAGGGCCTGGGCCGCAAGCACCCCGTGCTGGCCTTCGCCATGATGATCTTCCTGCTCAGCCTGGCCGGCATCCCGCCACTGGTGGGCTTCTTCGGGAAGTTCTACCTCTTCAAGCTGGCCATCGAGCAGGGCTTCGTCACCCTCACGGTCATCGCCCTGCTCACCAGCGCCGTGAGCGCCTACTACTATCTGGGCGTGGTCCAGGAGATGTACTTCAAGGAGCCCGAAGGCGAAGCCCCCCCCATGGCCGCCGGCCCGGTCTTCGTGGTGACCCTGGCCTGCACCCTGGTCCTGGTGGGCACCGCCTTTGGCCCCTGGCTGCTGGATTGGGCCAGCCGAATCTTCTGGGTTTGAAACGCCTTCCTGCCGCGAACCAATGATTCCGATAGGCCAAGTGCCCAACTTGGACATGCTCGGATCTGTGGGGGGGCAGCCCAGGACGACAACCCAATTTCCTGGCCACATCACGTTCTGAGGGTGCGGTTTCAAGTTCCAAGTGCAACAAGGTTGAGTACATGAGGCCAGAAGGCTTTGAAATCAAAAAGCGCCTTCTGGAAGGGAAAGCTCTGCGGGGCATTTCCAACCGAGTGACTTCCTGGGGCGGACTTGGAGGGTTCAGGCGATGTCGTCGAGTTGGCCTCGGGTGTAGACGCTGAGGCCTGCACCCTTGGGTAAAGGCTGGCGAAGCAGCCCGATGACCTCGGCGCGCAGTTTGCCTTGGGGTATCACGTAGATCGCGCTGTAGATCGTTTCATAACTGAGGCGCCGGGGCTCTGGCATACGCGAGTGTGTGCCCGCCACTTGCTCGAGGGACAACCCACGGCCAAGCCCGCCCAGGACCTGGTGCCAGACAAGCTCCCCAATAACGTGCTTTAGCGTTACCCGGGACTTAAATCACAACTCCAGCTTCACCTCGAATATTGCTCGTAGCTCGCAACTCATATGTGTATATTTTCTTCCCATACAACCATTCCTTCTGAAGAACGTTGCACTTGGACTTTGAGCCCGACGAATGAGGGTTCCAGTGTTTGGATCGGTAATTCAAGAGACGAAACGTGTGGTTCGCCGTTCCCTCGTAAGCCTGGTGGGGTTGGCATCGACCTTCTCGGGGTTTGTGGGGGCGGTTCCTGCGGCACCGGCATTGTCCTTTCTGGCCAGCCCTTTGGGCGCCGTAGCGAGCCCCTCACCTCGGCCCCTCTCCCCTCTCCGAACGCTCGCGGACGTCGCGAGCCCCCTGCGCCCAGGTGCATTGGTGACCTGGGAGATGCGCCTGGTGGGACTGTATCTCAAGGCTCCGACGGAAATCATTAAGATCCCAGCGAACGCACCTTTCACCCTTCGAACCTCCTTATGGTTTGGGGATCACGAGGCCACTGTCGAAGAGATCAGCTGCCTCGTTCCTGCAAATGCCCTTATGACTGGAACCCTGGCGGGAGACGGGATTGCTCCCATACAAGTGGTCGGGTCCCCAGTATCCGGCCTGTCCATCCCACCCCTTCCCAAGCAGGCCACCTATACGGTTTCCGGAATCAAGATCCTGGACGGGAACCATCGGACGATCCTCGAAGCGGACCCCCAGACCGTCCAGATTCAATGCCTCGGCGACATTCTTATCACCAGCGTGACCTCGACTCCCATGACCATGGATGAGATCCGGGATGCGGGAATTCAGCTGAAGCCGGGGGATTACCAGGGTAAGAGGTTTGTCTTAGCACTTGGAATTGGCAGCGACACCGTAAAGCTGACTGTGCCGGTGGCCATCCCGGTTTACAACGGTCTTCTCGACCCGCGACCCGAGACTGTATTTGGGCGGTTGGAGATTGGGAGCCTTGGTGGTCAGGCCATGGATATCACGGTTGTGGCTGCAGACATTCTGCCGAAGGATGATCCCTTCACCCTTAGCCGCCCGGAGCTTTCCCATGCCCTGAAGAACAGCTTCAAGGCATTGATCGTCATTCCGGGGAGCATCGGATACCTGAATCAGTTCTTCAAGGTGAACCTGGTCATCTTCAATGCACTGTCAGAGGATTCTCCCTTCATCATCAAAAACCTGAAAGCCACCATCAAGCTGCCGGTGGGTTTGGATGGAGCTCCAGGAACCCTCGATGCTCCCGGAGATGACCCCCTTCAACTGGTCGGTGGCGGGGCGGGGAACCCAACCTACACAAAGCCGGTTCTGGGGCCCAACACAGAAGGCACCGTTGGATTTGGGCCCGACCAGTTATCAGGCGGCCAGAGTGGCATGGCCACCTACTTTCTGGAGGGACTGAAGGAAGGGGCCCATGCCATCGATCTCGATATCCAATGTGATTTTGATGGCGGTGGGCTGGAACGGCCCGTCCCACTGATTGGGTCTGCCCAGGGCAAGGTTCTGGTCCGCAATCCGACCTTCAATCTTGTCTTGATACACCCAGATGTGGTGAGAAAGGGAGAGATTTACACCCTGGAAACAAGGCTCACCAACACCTCCGGGACTCTGGCCAATGGCGTTTCTTTAACTCTGGACAAGGCTCGTCTCGGCAGCGTGAAGCTGGTGGATGACGCCGACGCAACCCAATCCGTTGACACCCTCAAGCCCGGCGAAACGGTCACCTTCAAATTCCGCCTTCGCGCGCTTCGCAACGGTGAGGTCCGCAGTTCCTACCTCTTCGTCCAGGATGGGCTCATTGGCACCTTCCTGTTGAGCACGGGACTTGGTGAGCGGAACATCCGCCTCAACCCTGACACGTTGGTGCTGCCACAGACGATGGATGACCTGCCCTTGGACCTGCGGGACGCGATGCTTCGTGTACTAGGGGACGCCTATTCCATCGCGTCCACCAAGGCGGCCCTCCCTGCAGGCGTGCTTCCGATCCATATGGGGACAGTGACCTCCAACCTGGCTGGATCCCTCTCCGAGCAGGGGCTGTTTCTGAAGATGGGGGTGGAGCGCGCAAGAATTTGGTGGGAACTGTGGCGCATGTTCACCCAGAACCAGGATGCAGGCTTCGACCAGCTCATGCGAACGACCGAGGCTGGCGCCCAGTTCCGGGAGGTGATGCTGAAGACCTGGAAGACCTGGAGCCAGCCCGCGGATTCCCTTCCAGACCGCCTCTATGATGTGGCCCAGTGGTCGACTCGGCCCGACCAGGTCCTCGTGGCGATGGATGGGGCCGCTGACGCGCTCGGCCTCTCGGTAGTGGACGCCTTTGGTAATGTGTTGCAGTCCGGTCATTCGGGGGCGGGTCTCCCTCAGCTACCGATTCCGGGAATGGCCTACGGCGAGGCTGATGGCCTTCGCCTGGCTCAACTCATAGATGTGCTGCCTGGCGCCCGGTTGGTCATTTCAAACAACTCGATCATGCCTCGGGAGTTTCGTCTATCAGTGGTCGCCCCGGTCATCCAGGCCGCTCCCTCCCTGAACAGTTGGCAGAATTTGAGCCTGCCCGGTGGCGCCATTGCCACGGTGGAATTGGGCGGGAAGCCCTTTGCCCAGATTCAAATACTCACTTCGGATGGCCGTACCCTTCGCGTGGATGCCAATAGTGTTAAAAATTGGGAGCAGGAACCTTTTCGAGTTCTAGCGGTCCACCGATTTGATCTGGATCTCGACCCCTCGGCCACTCCCTTCGGGACGCATCTTATGGTGCTTTTCAATCGGCCGAATCAGCCCTTCAAAATCGGGAATGGGCAGGCAGCCTTTGATGCAGCCCAGGCCCTTATCCAAATCGAGGCCAATCAGTTCTGGCGCAAGGTCCTGCCCGGCCAGGCTGAGCCACCCGCAGCCCTGCTTCAGGCCTACCCACGGATCCTGAGTGTGTTCCTGGAGAAACCCGTCGGGCCCTATATCTCCCGAACATTGACCATGGCGTCGAGTTGGTCCGATGCGAGTGGTCATGCCCTGCAAGGAGACTTCATCTGGCCCATCCAGTCTGGCCAGCTTCCAGGCGGTGCCGTCGTCCAGGGCCAGGTCCGTAAAGCCAAGGGACAAGGCCTCTCGGCTAGCCTCAGTTACTGGTATCAAACCTCGATTGATGAGGGCGGGAAAGATCTTGGCACTGGCCAGGCAGTCACTCCTAGCACAGAGCCATATTTTTCACTTGTCACCAACAACGTAGCGACCGGACCAGACGGCTCTTACCAGCTGGACTTCGTGCCAGCTCCGGTCAAGACCGCCATCGGCCCCTTCCTTCTTCAAGGGGATACTGCCGACGGAACGGCCTGGGGCGAAGCCTCCATTTTAGGCAACGGTCAAGTGATTCAAATGGACCTGGTCCTGGAGGGCAAGGGCAGTGTGGAAGGGTATGCGCTGGATGCCGCCGGACAGCCCGTTGAAGAGGTTGTTATCCAGGCCACCCAGGAGCAACCGACCACTGGCCCGACCTATGGCACGGGCGGAGGGAATATTCAGCTCCAGACCCTGTCTGATGGCAAGGGCTACTACCGCTTGGACGGCCTCAAGACAGGGGTCTTCTCCATGCGGGCCCTCAAGGGACTATTTGGGGTCAGTGTCAGCAACGCCATCCCTTCCGACGGTTCAGTGGTCCAACAAAACCTCCTGTTAAAAGGGAAGGTGGGTCGCGTCCGGGCTCAGCTCTTAGACCTGGAGGGCAAGGTGGTCTATGGGCGGGCCATTCGACTTGGCATCCCCTCTGGTCTGGTCCGTCAGGGGGGGATTGCTGATACCTTCACCTACCCTATGGAAAGCCTGCCCGATTCCGATGGTTGGGCCCGCTTCTCAGATATTCCTTCGGGCGACATCAGGCTCATCGTCCCCAGTGTGCTGCTGGGCCAGTCGACCGTTTTCCAGGGCTATTTGGATCCCGACACAGAAGTGGTCCAAACCCTTCGATTGCTGCCCACCCAGGGGCTCGCCAAGGCTCATTTTCTTGTGCAGGATTCCAAGGGCAATCCGGTACCGGGGGCCTATCTCTACGGGTTGGGCTACGGCCCTGGGGCCTTTGCCATCACCGATGACCAGGGAACGGTGGGTTCCACCGTCCTGCCGCCCTCAGGTTCAGTGGTCATCAGCGCCTACCACCCCAATTGGATCGAGTGGGTCTCTTCCCAGCCCATCCAGCCCGAGGCAGGCGTGGACAAACTGGTGGTGGTGACCATGCCGCCCCGCACGGTGCTGCGGGGGACTGTGAGCCGAACCGACGGAACACCTGTTCGGGGAGCCTATGTGGCCATCCCGCCGGTGTACACGGTGGTGCAGAGAAATCGATTGGGCGTGACCTCCGCTGATGGGAGCTTCCAGTTACCGAGCCTGAGAGTGGGAGATGTGGTGAAGGTCGTGGCCATCGGTCCGGACCTTCGGACCTCGACGCACGTCTGGCTCACCGTCACGGACAGTCCGGATTCCCTTCAGCTGGTGCTCCCCTTGGTGGGGCGCAATGCCTTGACGGGGACGGTTTTCCAACCCGCAAACGGCCAGTCGAACGGGAACGCGGCAGTGGCCCAGGTCTGGGTCGAGGGGTTCCTGCCAAGCATCAATGCCGAAACGAATGGCAATGGCTATTGGGGCGAGCCCCTCTCAACCACCACGGGCACCATGACAACTTCCGCTGACGGTAAATATGCCTTCGAGGGGCTCCCCCAGGGGGTTTATTCCGTCCATGCGACCAACCTGAACTTCCCATCACCAGTCTCCGCGGCCGGGGATTTCGGTACCAGTGCCACCGACCGGCAGGTGCGGGATCTCACGCTTCGCAACGCCCCAGTCGCGGACCTCCAGGGCTCCGTATATCAGAAAGACGGCAGCACTCCCATGGCTGCCGGTGGGCGGGTCCGCCTCATCGCAGATTCCATGGGGGGTCCCCCCAACTTCGGTGAGCTGAGTGTCGATGTCCAGCTGGGCGGCAAGTACGCCTTTGCCAAGGTCATTCCACCTGGGATTTACAAACTGAGGGCAGAGGATCCCACCAGCGGCGATTTCTGTGTGGTCCCCATCGTTTTCGAACCTGGCGTGGGACTCATCAAGGAATTGCGGCTTTGGGGACGAGGGAAGCTCACGGTCCATGCCCTGGACAGTTTGGGCGTGGCACTACCCATGGCCACGGTCTTCCTCCAGCACAGCAGGGATGTGGGCCTCTTGGAGGCAAATGATATTCCAGTGAAGCAGGATCAAATCATTGACGCCAACAAGGGGACCATCACCTTTGAGAACATTCCCGAGGGACTCGTGAGTGTCCTCGTCCAGAACCCCACGGGACTGAAAGGCCGAGCCACGGTCGAGATACCTTCGGGTGGGGGTGACGCAGAGGTCATCGTGAACCTACAGCCGCTGGGCCAGATTCATGGAACCTTCACTCGCATGGATGGAACTCACGTGCCAGCAGGCCGCATTGACGCCTACGCTGGGGATGGCAAATGGCTTGGGGTTTCCACTACTGGGTTGGATGGAACGTTCCTCCTGGGTTCACTCCCTGAGGGGTCCATCCGATTGGAGGCCTGGGATCCTGATTCCAGACAGCTGGGGAAGGCTCAGGTCACTGTCGTGGGCAACCAGATCGCAGAAGTGATCATCCAGGCCATGGATAAGGGCGAGGTGGATTTCCACGCCACCTTGGCCCAAAATTCGCTGGAACGAGCCAGCGTGCATATCGAGTACGTCAGCGGTGCGGCCAACTCATTCAGCACGGAGCTGACCACCGATAGCCACGGGATGGGGACGGCCTTCCTGCCCCCAGGCACATACACTGTAAAGGCTACAGACCCCGAGAGTCTTTCCACGGTTACGGTTGGATTCACGAGGACTAATGGGCAGGCCATCATCTCCGTCGAGCTTCCCGTCCAGCCTGTCCGTTCGGCCCTGATTTCGCTGACGGCCCCCAAGGGAGCCCCGCAAGGTTTCAACCTTGAAGGATGGAAAATTCGCGATTCGTCAGTGGGCCGAAGCACTCAGACGGACGCCCAGGGGCAAGGGCTCTTGCGCGACCTCATGGTGGGTTCTCACACCCTTCAAGTGACGGATACGGCTGGCTTACTTCGAGGTGATTTCGCGATCATCATCTCTCTTTCGCAAGACGCCATTCAACCGATCCCGATCCAACCCTTCTCTATGGGCCGGGTGCTGGTGACCCTGACCGAAGCCGATAGCACCCCTCACGTGAGTGGCTCCCTTACGGTGGATGAGCGTTGGATTTCCGAGAAGACGAATGCCCTGGGGCAGGCATTGATTAAGGATGTCCTCCAGGGATCCCATAAGGTGAATGCACTAAGTCAGGATGGTTTCCGAAGCGTTGACGGCACGGTCTTGGTAGTCGAGGAGGGGGTCTCGGTCGACTTGCTACTCTCCTTCCAGCCCACGGCCTCACTCGTGGGGGTCCTGCGCGATGCGAAGGGCGCCGTCGTGCCCTACAACCCGGTCGCCATCCTCCGTTCGGGCTATTCCGGTTGGACCATGGTTCGAACCATCGCCACGGACCAGCTGGGTGCCTTTGCCGCAGGTGGTCTGGCCCTGGGCCAGTACCGCCTCCGGGCTGTGGCCCAGGACGGGTTGCGGAATGGGGAGCTGGAGATTACGCTCAGTGCGCCAAACCAAACAGTGAACGCAGACCTGGTTCTCAAGGGCCTTGGCACCGTGGTCGTGCACGTCACCAATGCTCTTGGCAACACCGTCCCTGGCCTCACAGTAACCCTTGCCAACAAATCACAAACCACTGACAGCGCAGGCAACGCAACCTTTACTGATGTTTTGGAAGGTGATGTAACCGCCTCCACCCGGGCCAATGGTTTCGATTATTCCGCCGCCGGCACCGTAGTGGATGGGGCGACCTTGAACCTGGATCTCCGTCTTCGGGATGTCACGCGGCTGCAGGGACGGATCGCCAGGGCCTCTTCGGCGAAGCTGTGGCCGGAAGGGACCAGGGTTCTCCTCTATCAGAACCATCGAAGTTGGAGCTACGACCTTTTATCCGACGGCAGTTTGGTGGACACCCAAGGCGACATCGACTGGGGTAATGGAACGGGACAGATTCAAATTTCTCTGGCAGGAAGCAGTCAGCCGCTGAGCCTAGGCGCCATCCCCCTCACCAGGAACGCCCCAACCGTGCTAGACCTTCGGGCCCCGGCCTTCGGCAGCCTCCAGGGTGCCGTGACCCTCTCGGGCCAGCCGGTGGCTCAGGCCCGGGTCTGGCTGGATTCCACGGCCTACCAGACGGATGGCCAGGGACTCACGGCGGTGGTCCTCGTGCTGGTAGGGACCCATCGCTTCCAGGTCACGGCCACCGGCGGCATGGCCTGGGCCGATGCGACCGTCCAATCGGACGGTCAGGCCCAGGTGATCCCTCTGCCCCTGCAAAACAATGCCGTCAGCCTTCCGGCAGATCTCAGCCTGGACCGGCTGGGGCTCACCGCGAACCTATCGGGCGCGTCCTGGATTCCTGCCCTGCGATTCAGCCTCGACGCGGCCGCCCTGGCACCGCTGCCGACGCCCCCCCAGGGCTATTGGGTCATTCCTGGCAGCAGCCTGGCCTGGGAAGCGGATCAGGGGGACATCCACCTCACCCGCATCACCACGAGCACCGGCTATGGCCTCCGGGACCAGTTCGTGTTCCAGAACCGGGGCCTGGCGGCCCATGCGCTGAACCTGAGCGCCCGGGTCGGAACCCTGCAGGGGGACGATCCCCAGCTGGGAACTCCCGGCCAACTGGGTGGCGGCTGGTACGACCGCTGCACGGTGGCCTGGGGACTGGGCACCTGGGTTCCCACGGGCATGGCTTATACCTCGTACTCAGGGTTCGATACCCTCCTCTGGCCCGCGTTCACGCTGCAGCCAGGCCAGACCTACTCCATCTGGCTGGGCTATGTGCCTCACGGGCAGAATGTCACCATCCCTTCCCAGGATGGGTACATCTATGTCCCCAGAGGCGCCCCTTCGGTGGCGCGGGCCCTGCAGCGCATGGTGGGGCAGGGCCCTGAATGGCTGAAGGATCTGGATGGGCAGATCAGCAACCACGATCCGGCCCCCACCGTGACCGATGTCCTTCCGGCCTGGGACGGATCGGCCTCCCTGCGCCTGCTGGACCCCACGGGCCAACCGGTCCAGGCTCTCGGTATTCCAGGGACCACCCTCACGGTGACGCCCAGGGAGCTTTTGGCCCCGGTGTCCAGTTTCGACTGGTCCACCAGTACCCGGTCCTTCAGTCCGGCCTTCCTGCGGGTGCCCCCGGATGGCCTCGGCTATGCCATTTCCTTCCCCACTCCCCTCCAGGGGGACCTGGCCTGGGGCCAGTCCCTGGACCTGGTGCTGGGCTCCGATTGGGCCGTGGCCCAATGCGCCACCGGGCCCAGCCAGACCGGCAACCATGCCGTCACCCTCGCCGATGGCAACCGGGGCTGGTCTGCCTTTGAAACCCTGAGCGCGGGGGCGGGCCTGCGCTGGACCACCCAGGCCTCGGCCCTCGCCTGGTCCGCCCGGGAGCAGGACAACTCGAACCTCCAGGCCAACGGGACCACACCCCTGAGCCCTGGCGCGGTGACGCCCATCCAGATCCAGTTTCCGGTCTACGGTAGCCTGCAAGTGGCGGGCCCCCGGCCCCTGGGCACGAGTGCTTCTGGCTATCGCCTCGTCGCCACTACCGGCGGCGCCACCGCCTCGAGCCTTGTCTGGGCCAACGGAGGCTTCTTCTTCCCGGCTCTGCCTGTGGGAGCTGCACAAATCCAGGGCATCTGGAACCTGGGCTCCGTGCAGATCCAGGAAGGAATCACGACGACGCTGAACGTGGATGCTGGCGCCCTCCAGGTAACGGCCCTTGATGCCGCTGGGGGGAGGCTTGCAGGAAACTTCCAGGTCGTCCTGGGCCGCGACGGAAATACCCAGTCCTATTCCAACAACTCCATTAATCCAGCCACCATCTCGGAACTTCCGGTGGGTTCCTTTACCGTGGCCCTGCGGGATCCCGCCAGCGGCGCGTTGGTGGCCACCAGCGCTGTCATCAGTGCCGGAGGCACCACGCCAGTCACCCTGCAACTGGGCCTGAACGGCAGCCTTTCCGCCACGCTGCGGACCACCGCCGGGGCCCCCCTCTCCGGCGTCACCCTCACGGCCACCCCGGCCAATGGCAACAGCCAGTACCTGTCCACGGACAGCAATGGCATCGCGCACTTCGTGAACCTGGGCACCGGCACCGCCAGCCTCAGCTGCGGCCGCCTGCCCAAGGCCGACGCCTACGATGACCCAGGCCCCATGCCGGTCCAGGTGGCGCTGGTCCCGGGTTCGGATGTGCCCGTGACCCTCACCGTTCCCAACCTGGGCTCCGTGGCCGTGAGCGGCACTACCCAGGCCGGCGACGCCCTGCCTAGTGGCTACTACAGCATCCCGAACGCATTCAAGCCGGGGCGTCGCGCAGGTGAATTCTATCCGGGCTACAACACCTTCCCGGGCGTGGTCCTGGGCCAGCCTCTGGTGGTCCGGTTCGGCGACGGTTACTACTACGCCCCGGTGGATGCCCCGGCGGCGACGCCCACGGCCGATGGCCAGACCCTCAACCTGGTCTTCCCCCTGGGGCGGCTACGGGTACGGCTGCGCCACCAGGATCAGAGCGCGGTCCCCAACGTCTCGGTCACCCTGAGCGTTCCCGGTGCCTCTCCCCGGTCGGCCAGCACCGATGCCACCGGGGTGGCCCTGTTCCCCTACGTGCCCCTGGGCACCCTTGTCTCCTGCAGCGCCACCAGCGGCGGCTCCGTGGCGGCCGTCGCCAACCTTGCCTTTACCGGTCCGGATCAGCTCGTGGATCTGGGCTTCCCGGCCGCGAATCCGTTCACGGTCCACCTCGTGCGGGCCAATCCCAACGCTCCGCTCGATGCCCATGGCTGGACCTGGACCATCACCCCTGGCGCCGATACTCCCACCAACCCTGTCGATGTGCTGGACGCGGTGTTCCCGGACCTCTATGCAGGCTCTGCCCAGAGCGTGAGCGCCACCTTGTATCTGCTGGACAGTCTAAACGGTGTTGGGATGGGCTCGAACTCCGGGTACTGGTCCTACGGAACCTGGTACCCAGGCCATAACGCCACCTGGACTGCGAACCTCAGCCGGACCATGGGTTCGACACCGATGGAAGCCACCCTCACCCTGCCAGTCCGGGCCTCTGTCCAACTGGCCTTCCTGGATGCTCAGGGCCATCCCATGACCGGCTCCATGGCTTCCGACACCTTCACGGTGATGGTGAAACAGAGCACAAACCCTGGGCTCCTGAATGCGTCCAGGAGCTTCTCCAGCTTCGATGGCCTGAGCCTCACGGAGGTCTTCACCGAAGGCACCCATGTGCTGGGCCTGCATTCCAGCCTCTGGGGCGATCAGCCGGACATCACTTTCACCGTGGGCCCCCAGGATGACGGCAAACAGATTCAGGTGCCCGTGACCCTGGACTGGCTGAAGACCAACTACTCCCTGCGGGCCGTGGCTGGGGATGCCCTCACCCCGGTGAGCGCAATTCTGGGGATAAAGGTCGGCCCTGGGAATTACCTCGGGCTTGGGTACCCGGCCACTTCCTGGGATGGCGTCCTGGCCGACACGGACACTGTGCAAGGCGCCAAGTACATTCCGAGGAATCGCTCCTTCCAGGTGGCCGCGTCGTACAGCGGCTCTTGGGTCGCCGCCGATGGGACCAGCCACATCATCAATACCGGCTGGATCGATGGGGCCTCCCATGGCGCCGGAGAAGCCGTCAGCGAAGCCATCAGCCTGCCCCTGACCGTGGTCCGGACCCGGCTGACGGATACCGATGGGAGCAGCCTCGAGCCCTTCGCGGTGGAACAGATCGTCGGCCAGCCCCTGCCCAGGGTGCGGATCCAGGGAGCGGCCCATGCGGCCCTCCTGGGCGCCGAGCCGGGTCCAGTCACTCTGACCCTCTTTGATCCGGCCTCGGGCCTGGGCGCCACCGCCACGGCCACAGTCCCACCCCTGGGCCAGATCGGGACGGCCCTCGCTGCCCTGCCCGCCTACGCCTGGATGCCCTGGGCCGCGCTCCAGGACAGTAATGACAACATCGTGCAGGATCCCACCTGGGTCGCCGTGGGTGCCGATGCCCCCGGCCTCGTCCGGCCCGCCTTCGCACAGTGGAAGTTCGATCCCCTACAAATTTCCTGGCAGACCCTGTCGAGCCTCTACTCCAGCCAACCCGACTGCGCCATGGGATTCATGCTTTCGGCCATAGGCTTCCAGGGGCCACCCTCGCCCTGCCAAGGGGACCCTTTGTTCCAAATCCGTGTGCCCCTCCAGGGCACCGCGCGGCGGTCTATCGCCAATCGAAACACGCTCCTCGGGCTCGATGCAGACCTGGCGCAAAGACTCGAACGATAGGTCGCCCTTGATCCAGCA
>JBBRZL010000106.1:0-12444 GCA_038236735.1 Holophagales bacterium
AATCCTCGCTGCGGTCGAGCATCACAACGAATCCCCCAGACCCTACATCTGGACCGCCAAGGCCACCGATATCCTCGCCAAAGTCATCCGCGCCCGAGCTTCGCTCAATGCACCAGTTATTTCGAGCGACCTACACTAGGTGGTGGAGAGCAGCCGTTCGCGCCTGGCACGGAGGAGGCGGTCGCGTAGTTCGGCTGCATCCTCAAACTTCATCTGGGAGGCCAGCTCCTTCATGCGTTTTTCGAGCTTGGCGACCTCCCGCTCGAAGTGCCTATCTTCCAGGTAAAGCAGCGGCTCCTCGGCGGCCCGCTCTTCCTTGGTGACATTGATGAACTCCCGCGCCAGGGCCTCGCCCATGACGTCGTCCAGGTTGCGCTTCACGGTCTCGGGCGTGATGCCGTGGGCCAGGTTGTGGGCCAGCTGCTTGTTGCGGCGGCGCTCGGTCTCGCCAATGGCCTGCTTCATGGAGCCGGTCATCACGTCGGCGTAGAGGATGGCCTTGCCGTTGACGTTGCGGGCCGCTCGCCCGATGGTCTGGATGAGGCTGCGGTTGTTGCGGAGGAAGCCCTCCTTGTCCGCGTCCAGGATGGCCACCAGGCTCACTTCAGGCAGGTCCAGGCCCTCCCGCAGGAGATTGATGCCCACCAGCACGTCGAAGACGCCCCGGCGCAGGTTCTTCAGCAGTTCCACCCGCTGCAGCGTGTCGATGTCGCTGTGCAGGTACTCAGCCTTGATGCCCAGTTCCTGGTAGTAGGCCGTGAGCTGCTCCGCTAGCCGTTTGGTGAGCACCGTCACCAGCACCCGCTCACCCCGGGCCACGGTCTTGCGGATCTCCTCCAGCAGGTCGTCCACCTGGGTGCCCACAGGGCGCACCTCCACCTGGGGATCCACCAGACCCGTGGGCCGCACCACCTGTTCCACGAAGGCGCCGCCGCTCTGCTCCAGTTCATAGTTCCCCGGGGTCGCGGACACATAGACCACCTGCTTGACGCGGCTCTCGAATTCCTCGAATTTGAGCGGGCGGTTATCAAGGGCGGAAGGCAGACGGAAACCATAGTCCACGAGCGTGGTCTTCCGGGAACGGTCGCCGTTGTACATGCCATGGAGCTGGCCCGTGGCCACGTGGCTCTCATCCATGAAGACGATGAAGTCCTCCGGGAAGTAGTCCAGCAGCGTGTGGGGCGGCTGTCCCGACTGGCGACCGTCCAGGAAGCGGCTGTAGTTCTCGATGCCGCTGCAGTGGCCCATCTCCTTCATCATCTCCACGTCGTAGATGACACGCTGATGGAGGCGTTGCAGTTCGACGATCTTACCCGCAGTACGGAATTCGTTCTCGCGGGCCTCCAGCTCGACCTTGATGTCGTGGATGGCTGTTTTCAGCTTGTCCTCAGGGGTCACGTAGTGGGTCTTGGGCCAAATGGTGAGCTGGTCCAGCTTCTCGATCACCACCCCGCGCAGCGGATCGATTTTGGAGAGGCGCTCCACCTCGTCGCCCCAGAGTTCGATGCGGTAGGCCACGTCCTCATAGGCCGGGTAGACCTCCACCACGTCGCCCCGGACGCGGAAGATGCCCGGCTCGAAGCTCAGGTGGTTGCGTTGGTACTGGATGGCCACCAGATCCCGCAGGAGCATGGCCCGGTCAATGGTCTGGCCCGTCGCCAGGTTCACAGACAGGTTCATGTACGAGCTGGGGTCGCCTAGACCATAGATGCAGCTGACGGAGGCGATCACGATGGTGTCCCGGCGTTCCAGCAGGTTGCGCGTGGCACTCAGACGCAGCTTCTCCAGTTCCTCGTTGACCTGCGCGTCCTTGTCGATGAACAGGTCCCGCTCGGGCACGTAGGCCTCGGGCTGGTAGTAGTCGTAGTAGCTCACGAAGTACTCGACGGCGTTCTCGGGGAAGAACTGCTTGAACTCGCTGAAGAGCTGCGCGGCCAGGGTCTTGTTCGGCGCGAAGATCAAGGCCGGGCGCCCGGCCCGGGCGATGGCGCTGGCCATGGTGTAGGTCTTGCCCGAACCGGTCACCCCCAGCAGGGTCTGACAGCGGTCGCCGCGCGCAAGGCCCGCCACCAGCTGCGCGATGGCCTCCGGCTGATCCCCGGCCGGGGAATAGGGCGCGACGAGCTTGAAGGGGATTGCCTTGGCCATAGATAAAAAGCAAACCACGAAGACTGGAAGACCACCAAAAAATCCTTCGTGTTCCTTCGTGGTCTTGGTGGTCTTCGTAGTGAAGCCTATTCTGGCTAAACCTTGCGCAGGATGAGGCAGCCGTTGGTGCCGCCGAAGCCGAAGCCATTGTTCATGACGTATTCGGAATCGAGGGTGCCCGCCACATTGGCGGTCACGTCAAGGTTGCATTCGGGATCCTGGTGATCCACGTTGATGGTGGGCGGGATCTTCCCGGTTTTCACGGTCAGGGCGGCCAGAATGGTTTCCAGACCACCGGCGGCGCCCAGCAGGTGCCCGTGCATGGACTTGGTGCTGCTGACCTTGATGTGCTTGGCGTGCTCCCCGAAGACCTTCTGGATGGCCAGGCACTCCAGCTTGTCGCCCACGGGCGTGCTGGTGCCGTGCATGTTCACGTAGCCCACCTGCTCGGGCGCGATCTCCGCGTCCTTCAGGGCCGCGCGCATCACGCGCTGGCCGCCCTCGCCCTCGGGGGCCGGGCTGGTGATGTGGTTGGCGTCGCCGCTCATGCCGTACCCGACGACCTCGGCATACATCTTCGCGCCGCGGGCCTTGGCCAGCTCGTATTCCTCGAGGATGACGATGCCCGCGCCCTCGGCCATGACGAAGCCGTCACGGTCCACGTCGAAGGGCCGGGAGGCCCTTTCCGGCTCGTCGTTGCGGGTGCTGAGGGCCCGCATGGCGGCAAAGCCGCCCACGCCCAGCTGGTTCATCACGGAATCACTGCCGCCGGCCAGCATGCGGTCCGCATAGCCGAAGGCGATGTGGCGGGAGGCATCGCCGATGGCGTGGGCTCCGGTGGCGCAGGCGGTGGCCACGGCACCGTTCGGCCCCTGGAGGCCGTACTTGATGCTGGCTTGGCCGCTGGCCAGGTTGACGATGAGGCTGGGGATGAAGAAGGGACTGGTGCGCCGGGGGCCGCGGTAGCCGTTGGCCTCCTCCCAGATGGTGCTGAGGCCGCCGATGCCGCTGCCAATGTAGGTGCCAAAGACCTCGCGCTCCGCCTTGGTCAGCTGGATCTGATCAAAACCCGCATCCACCCAGGCCTCGTGGGCTGCGCCCAAGGCGTACTGGATGAAGATGTCCATCTTCTTCTGTTCCTTCTTCTCGATGAACAGATCTGGATTGAAGCCCTTCACTTGGCCGCCAATCTTGCAGGCGAAGTCGGTGACGTCGAAGCGGTCGATGGGCCCGATGCCGCTCTTGCCCGCGAGCAGGTTGCCCCAGGTTTCGGGCACGGTCAGGCCACAGGGATTGACGGTCCCCATGCCGGTGATGACGACGCGACGGCGCTGGACGGTCCTGCTCATGGGTTCACCTCGGGAAGGATCGGGAAAGCAAACGTGCCGCAGGGCCATGAGGGGCGCTGCGGCACGTTACGATCGCGAAGGATCAGGCCTTCGCGTGCTTCTCGATGTAGGCGATCGCATCGCCCACCGTGCGGATCTTCTCCTGCTCACTCTCGGGAATCTCGAGGCTGAAGGCCTCTTCGATGGCCATGATGATCTCGACAGTGTCGAGGCTGTCAGCACCGAGATCGTCCACGAAATGGCTGGACTCGGAGATGGAATCTTCGGGCTTGGCCAGCTGCTCGGCAATGATTGCAATGACCTTCTTACGTACATCAGCCATCGGGGGCTCCTCCAAATCGAACTTGGAAACCCTAACATATCCTCGCCTCGAATACCAAACCCCGGGTAAACCTCGCAGCGCAACCCCTTCGAAACAGATGGATTGCGCCCGCTCCCCAACCGTGGAGGATGGACCCATGGCCCACACCAGGATCCACGAAGCACCAGAGCATGACTGGCCCCTCGGTTGGGGCGCGAGCCTGAGTGAATTCCGCACCCACTTGGCCGTGGAACGGGGCCTCTCCGGCAACACCACCGCGAGCTATCTCTCCGACCTGAACCACCTGGCCGCTTGGGCCTGCAGCCAGGAACTGCCGGCTACGGAGCTCACCCGCGACCACTTCACGGTCTTTCTCGTCGCCCAGCAGTCGGCGGGCAAGGCCGCCCGCAGTCTGGCGCGGCTGAGTTCCAGCCTCCGGGCCTTCCTCACCTTCCTCCGCATGGAAGGCGGGGGCGGCGCGGGGCCCGAGGCCGTGGTGAAACCGCCCCGCCCGCCCCGCATCCTGCCCCGCACTCTGAGCGAGGACCAGGTGGAAGCCCTCATCAACGCCCCGGACACGGCCACGCCCCTGGGCGTGCGGGACCGCGCCTGGCTGGAATTGCTCTACGCCTCGGGCCTCCGCGTCTCGGAGTTGACCGGGCTGCCGGCCCTGGCGGTGTTCCTCGATGAAGGCTTCCTGAAGGTCACCGGCAAGGGCAAAAAGGAACGCCTCATCCCTTTCGGTTCGGGCGCGGAGACCTGGATCCGCGCCTGGCTCGCCCTCCGGCCCGGCTTCAAGCCCAGGGGCGGTGAACTCTTCGTGGGTCAGCGGGGCGACGGCCTTACCCGCCAGCACCTCTGGCGCCTCTTGAAGGGCTATGCCCGCGCGGCCGGTCTGCGTCCCGAGGCCGTCAGTCCGCACGTTCTGCGGCACGCCTTCGCCACTCACCTGCTGGATCACGGAGCCGATCTCCGCGCCGTCCAGGCCATGCTGGGCCACGCCGACATCAGCACGACGCAGATCTACACGCACGTCCACCAGACGCGGCTCCGCGCCCTCTATGACCAGCTGCACCCGCGTTCTGGCGGTTGAGGGATGCCTGCCAGTGAATTGTGAAGTGGACCAGTCGCGCAGGATTGGGGGATGATGAGCCAGGAGCCTGACACCCATGGCCGTAACCAAGACACCCCGCAAGAAGTCCCCCGCCGCGACCGCGGAGGAGGCCAAACCCGCCGCCAAGACCAAGGTCACCGCCGTCAAGAAGGCCGCCAAGGCGCCTGAACCCCCAGCGACCAAGGCCAAGGCCTCCCCCAAGACCTCAAAGGCGAAGACTGCCAAGGCCCCAGAAGCCGTCGCTCCCGTCGCGAGCGAGGTGCCCTCGACTCTTGAACCGAAACCCGAACCGAAGCCGGCGGCGAAGAAGGTGGTCACGGCCGCCTCGCTGGCCCTTCCCCCATTGGCCCAGACCATTCTCCGCGCCATCCAGGAGGGTCAGTCCGTCGAGTTCATTTTCGCCGATGCCGATGCCAACGCCCCCCGTACCTTCGAGCCCCGGCACCTCACCTTCGATGCCCTCAGCCAGGCTTGGTATGTCTGGGGCTGGGACCGCCGCTACAACGCCGAGCGTTACCATCGCGTGGATCTGTTGGCCGAAGTGAATGAAGTGGAAGGCGCGGGCCGGGCGGCCCAGGGCCCCTACGCTGAGGGCACCCCCGCCAACCAGATCGGTGGCTGGCTGGGTGGCGAGGCCATCCATGTGAAGGCGACCCTCTTCAAGCAGTGGGTCTTCGCCGTGAAGCAGGCGCCTCCGGCCTTCCCGAATTTCAGCCTCGTGGAACAGGGAGACGGCCAGGCGCTGATCTCTTTCGCCGCCACGGACCTCCGGGCCATTGCCCGCTGGACCATGCAATTTGGGGACGGCATCCAGGTCCTGGAGCCGGCCCGGTTGGTGGATCGCATCAAGCAGGTGGGTGCTGTCTGGGCCGGCCGGGATCGCCAGCCCGCCCCAGCCCAGACCGCCAAGGCCGCCTCCCGCCCGGAGTCGACATCCGCATCAGAGCCGCACCGATCGGAGTCACGTCCACACCGCGGAGCCCGCTCCGAACGCGAAGGGCGGCCCGAACGCGAAGCACGGCCTGAACGCGAAGCACGGCCTGAACGCGAAACACGGCCTGAACGCGAAGCACGGCCTGAACGCGAAGCGCGGCCCGAACGGGATCGGGACGAGTCCCCCAAGGGCAGGCCCGCCAAGGTGGAAGTGATCCGCTTCGACCGACTGTGACGACCTACTGAGCGTCCAGCCACCAGCCCCGGCGCCCCGGGACATAGCCGTAGGTTTGGCCGAGGGTGTTGAACCCCACGCCCCGCAGCCGTCGGTCCAAGGCCAGGTAGGCCACGCCATAGGTCAGCTGAAGCATGGGTTGATCGTCCTGGATGCGGGCATTGATCTTGAGATAGAGGTTCCGCCGCCGGGCAGGATCCAACTCATGGCGCCCCTCTGCAAAGAGGCTATCCACCTCGGCGTTGTGGTAGTTCGTGAGGTTGGTGCCACCCTTGATGCCCTCCGAAGTGAACAGCGGGCTTTCGTTATCCGGGTCCAGGCTGGTGGTCCAGGCGAAATCCCAGATGTCCCCCTCCCCCTTGGCGGCCAACACGAAGGGTTCATCGTTGGGGGTACGCCGCAGATCGACCTCTACGCCGATCCTATGCAGCAGTTCACAAAAGACCTGGGCGTTGTCCCGGTGGGAATAGCCCCAGGCCGAGAACATCACCAATCGGAGTTCCCGTCCCTTGGCATCGCGCCGGATCCCGTCGGGCCCTCGTTTCCAGCCCGCCTCGTCCAGCATGGCTGCCGCGTGTTCCAGCCGTGGCAGGGGTTCCACTGCCTGGTCGAAGGCCCAGCTTTGGGGGGGCCATAGGCTGGAAGCCAGGCGCTCGACCCGGATCTGCCGCTGGGCCTTGAGAAATTCCCAGGGCAACGCTTCCGCCAGAGCCCTCCGGATCCGGGCATCCCCCAGCACGCTGCGCTGCAGGTTGCAGTTGAACCAGAAGCAACTGAAGGAGGCCGCGGGCGAGGAGAGGGGGCGCAGACTGCCATCGCCGAAGGCGCCGCGGCGCAGCAGGTAGTGGCGGAACCAGTCGAGCTCGCCGAAATGGTACTCGTGGGCCTTGAACATGCGTCCGTACTCAGCCGCATCCGCGGGTTGGACGCGGAACCTGAAGGCGTCCCAGCGGCCCGGGTTGGGACCGCGATAGCCAGTCCACCGCTGAAGCTGGATCTCCCGGGCATGGGCGCCGGGGAGCACGCGGTAGGGCCCAGAACCAATGGGAGCGTAGTTGCGCGGATGCTGCAGGGGATTCACGCCCAGGACATAGCTTCGCCTGGGAACGGGTTGGAAGTTGTAGAGGTCGGACAGGAGCGAGGCCCGGGCCCGCTTCAAGTGGATCCGCACGCGGCTGGGGCCTTCGGCCACCAGACTGTCCAGGGTACGGACGCCCACCACATCATTGATCTTCCGCACCTGGGGCAGGGAGAGCATCCGCCAGGTGGCTACCAGATCCTCAGCCTCGATAAGCGTTCCATCCTGCCAGGTGAGACCGGGGCGGAGCTTCAGCAGGATGTCGCGACCATCCTTGGAAATCTCCCAGCCCTCCAGCAGCTGAGGCACGAAGGCTCCGTGTTCATCCAAGGCCACGAGACGATCAAAGACCAGGTCTGCCACCTGCGATTCGACTTCCCGGGCCATGAGGAGCGGGTTCAGGCTGATCACATTCTTGTCCAGTGCCACCGAAATGGGCTGTGCCCCCAGGAAGAGGACCGCGGAGAACCAGACCAGAAACCAGCGCATCTTCATCCTCCCATCCACACGCAGTTCAGCGCTCCGGTCCCAGGGCCGGACAGCAGTCTGAACGCGAGAAGAAGAGGACGCCATCGCATGATGCTTCCTTCATCGGCAGAACGGTTCCGGCTGTGAGTACCGGTTCAGCGGAGGGAAACCTGCCCCGCCGACTCCACCAGTTCCACCAGCGCCTCCGCCATGCTTTGGCCCGCCCGCGGTGGCGTCTCCTCGACCGAGCCCACCCATTTCTGGCGACCGCCTGGCTGCAAGGCGAACAGGAAGAAGGTGGGTACCAGGTCCACCTTTTGCGGGGCACACCCCTTGGGCCAGGCTGTGTCCGGAAGCACCTTGTCGCGCTTCACGCCCAGGTAGTGGACCTCGAAGAAGGGATTGGGCTCCGCCTGGAGGGCCAGCAGATCCGGCAGCTGCCGATGGCTGTCGCCGCACCAGGAGCCGAAGACGACGACCAGGGTGAAGGGATGTCGCACCGCCTTCCAGCGGGCCTTGAGGTCCGAAGTCAGCTTCACTTTGGCCAGGTTGTCTCGGAAGATGGCCCGGTGCGCCAGGATGGCCTTGGCCGTCGTCTCACCCAGCAGCAGCGCCTTGCTGTCGTTGGGATCCACCAGCGGCCCCGGCGGCAGGGCGGGAGGCAGAACCACGCCGACCCCGGGCTGCTGAGCAAGCAGGGCCAGGGTGCCAAGGGCCACGAGGACAGGTTTCATGCGGAGCTCCGGCGCTCAGTCTAGCGTTGGATAAACTTGACTCATTCGATCAGGAATACTAACCTGAGGGTCGGAGTCCAGCCTGTGAAGATCTCGGCCCGAGGCAGGTACAGCATGCAGGCCCTGTTTGACCTGGCCCACCACAGCCATGGCCAGCCGGTCCCGTTGCATGTGATTGCGGAACGTCAGCACCTCTCCCTGCCCTTTCTGGAGCAGATCTTCAACAAGCTCAAGAAGGCCGGGGTCGTGGCCAGTGTACGTGGTCCCAAGGGCGGCTACATCCTCACGCGCCCCTGCAACCAGGTGAGCGTGGGCGAGGTGCTGCGTCTCACGGACAGCAGCTTCTACGCCGCCGCCAAGGAAGATCCGAAGTCCGCCAACAAGGCCCTGCTGGCCGACGAGCGCATGAGCAAGCTGCTCTGGAACCGGCTCTCCGACCACATCTCCGCCTTCATGGAGAAGGTCACCTTCGCGGACCTCTGTTCAGAAACTTCCAGCAACACCTGCCCGGACTGCACCTGCCCCGAATACGTCAAGGATGTCCAGGGTCAGATCGTGCGGGGCGAACGCAAAGCCTGCGGCGTGATGTAATGCTGTCCAGGGGGGACCGCCCGACCCTGCGGGCCTCCCGCCGATCACAGGCCGCCCCGCGGCCTGCTCCCGCTCGCAGGCTTGCGGCGGCGGGTCCCTTGTCCACCCTGGGGCCCTCTCCTCGATGCCACGGCCTGAACGAGCGATTGTGAGCAACCCCTGCGCCCTGCCCAGCCTGGCCCTGCCGCCCACCGAGGCTGAGTTGCAGACGCTGCCCCGGCTGGAGAAAAAGCTCGCCCGCCGTGTGGGTGAGACCAATGCGGCCTACAAGCTCATCGAGGACGGCGACCGCATCCTGGTGGCCGTCAGTGGCGGCAAGGATTCCTGGGCCCTGCTGGACGTGCTGGAGCGGCTGCGCAAACGGGCGCCGGTGACCTTTGCGGTGGAGGCGGTCACCGTGGATCCGGGTTTCCCCCAGTTCAACCCCGATCCCATCGCCGAAGTCTGCGAGAGGCTGGGCGTGCCCCACCACATCATCCCGGCCCCCATCGACAAGATGGTGCGCAGCAAGCCCGAGGAACTGCCCTGCATCATCTGCTCCCGACTGCGGCGGGGCGTACTCTACTCCTTCGCCAAGCAGCACGGTTACACCAAGATCGCCCTGGGTCATCATTTGGACGACCTCATCGAAACCCTGCTCATCAACCTGTTTTTCGAAGGACGCCTCAGCACCATGCCCCTGCGCCTGGTGAGCGACGATGGCCTGAACACCGTCATCCGCCCCCTGGGCACCTGCGAGGAGAAAGACCTGCAGCGTTACGCCTGGCTGCGTGGCTTTCCCATCGTGCCCTGCGGCTGCCCCCTCTGCGGCTGCTCCAGCCTGGAGAGCCGGCGCAAGCAGGTGAAGGAACTCATCGCCAACCTGGCGCCCAGCATCCCCCGCCTGAAGGCCAGCATGCTCGGCGCCATGGGCAACGTGAAGCTGAGCCACCTGCTTGATCTGAATCTAGGTGCCCTTCATGCCAAGGGCGTGGACGAGGTCGTGGAGCGGCTGGGGTAGCTCCCCCCTGAACTAAAAGGACGCTTCGCGAAAGCGGAAGCGACCGGAGAATCGAATTCTTGATTCAGTTTTCTCCGCTGCCCTCTGCTTAGCTCGTCTTGTCCGTAGAATCACAAGCAAGCCAGGAGGCACCACCATGAACGTACTGATCGTGTTCGCCCATCCGGAACCGAAGAGCTTCAACGGCGCCCTGTTCGAGACCGCCATCGCCACCCTGCAGGCCGCCGGCCACACGGTGGTTACCAGTGATCTCTATGGGCTGGGCTTCGACCCCGTCTCCAGCCGGCGCAATTTCACGACGGTGAAGGATCCGGACTACCTGAAGCTGCAGATCGAGGAAACGCACGCCAGCGAGATGGGTGGTTTCGCCCCGGACGTCGAGGTGGAAATCGCCAAGATCGAGGCGGCTGACCTCATGATCTGGCAGTTCCCCCTCTGGTGGTTCGGCCTGCCCGGCATCCTCAAAGGCTGGGTGGACCGCGTCTTCGCCATGGGCCGCACCTACGGCATGGGCCACATCTACGAAACCGGCGTGTTCCGGGGCAAGCGCGCCTTGCTGTCCCTGACCACCGGCGGCCCAAAGGAAACCTATGAGGCCAATGGCTTCAACGGAGACCTCGAAGCCATCCTGCGACCGATTCATCGTGGCATGCTCCAGTTCACTGGTTTCGAGGTCCTGGCACCTCAGATCCACTATGGTCCGGTGCGGGCCGATGAGGCCCAGCGGGAAGCCTGGCTCGCCGCATGGGCAGAGCGACTGCGCGGTCTCGAACAGGAAGCACCGATGACCGTCGGGCGCTACTGAACAGAGCTGGATCTCAGAACATGCCGGGATGGAGTCACTCCACCCTAAGCCACAAGCCCTTGAGGTAGAACCCCTCGGGGTGGTTCAGCGCGTAGGGATGGTCGGCCGGTTGTCCGAGATGAGCGAGCACTTTCGCTTCCCGCCCAGCCTCCAGCAGCGCCGTCCACACCGCCTCCTGGAAGCGGCTGCGGTCCAGGTGCTGGCTGCAGGAGAAGCACCAGAGCATGCCGCCGGATGCGGTGGCGCGGGCGCCCAGGCGGAAGACATCCTTGTAGGCCTTGAAGGCCTTGTCCACATCCTTGCGCTGCTTGGCGAAGGCGGGCGGATCCACGATGACGCGGTCCCAGGCCATCGGTTCGAGCGTGCGCATCAGCTCGAAGGCATCGCCCTCCAGCCGGAGATGCGCAGCCGGATCCAGGCCGTTGGCAACCCAGTCACGCTCCGCGTGATCCAGGGCCGCGGCGCTGATGTCGAGGGTGGCCACTTCCGTCGCGCCACCCAGCCCCGCCTGGATGCTGAAGCCGCCGGTATAGCCGATGGTGTTGAGCACGCGGCGATTTTTCGATAGGCGGCCCAGTTGCAGCCGGTGTTCCCGCTGGTCGAGGAAGAAGCCCGTCTTCTGCCCGCGCAGCAGATCCACGGTGAACCTGGCCTCGCCTTCACGGAGCGTGATGGGTCCGCTGAGGCTGCCCTTCAGCAGGCGGTTCACGGGATCCAGCCCCTCCTCCCGACGTCCGGATTGGCTGCGCTCCACGAAAGCCGAGATGCCTTCGCGTTTTCCGATCTCGAAGAGGATCGGCCACCAGGTGTCCCGGAGGGCTTCCAGTCCCGCCGTGCCTACCTGGAGCACCAAGGCTTCGGCGTAGCGATCCACCACCAGGCCCGGCAGGCCGTCGCCCTCGCCGAAGAGCCAGCGGCACCCGCCCTCGGGTTCCCACAGGCCCAACTCCTTCCGCAGGGCCAGGGCCGTTTCGAAGCGGGCGCGGAAAAAGGCCTCGTCCAGCGGCGCATCCTCGAAGCGGAAAATCCGGGCCGCCAGCGGATTCGCCGGACTCGCCGTGCCCACGCCCAGGACCTGACCCGCGTCATCGGCCAGGCGCACCAGGTGGGCTTCCGGCGGCTGCGCCAGTGCCCCCGAGAACACCCATGGGTGCCGCTTGGACATCAAGGCTTCCTTGCCTGGTTTCAAGCGGAGGAGCGGGTAGGGCCAGCGTGGAGTCGTCATCTATCCAGGTTAGCTGGACCCGCTGTCCGGCGAGCCTTGCTACCCTCGAAGGATGCGCTGCACCAGCTACCTCGTCATCGTCTTTGCCGTCGCCCTTCAGGCCGCCCCGCCGGTGCTGTTGATCAGTGCCGATGGGGTGGGTGCGGACCAGTTCACCGCCCGCACCATGCCGAAATTGTGGGCCTTGTCGGAGCTGGGCCGCCGCGGCGAGGGGCTGCCCCCCTTCCCGTCCACGACCTTCAACGGGCACGTGACCATCGCCACGGGGTGCTGGCCTGAGCACCATGGCGTGGTCGCCAACGCCTTCCTGGATCCTGTTTCCAAGGCCCCGGTATTCACCGCCTCACATGTGGAACAGCTGCAGCGGGAGCCACTCTGGGTGGCCGCCACGCGCAGTGGCGTGAAAACGGCTGTGTTCCAATGGGTGGGCGCCACAGGCCCCTGGGGGGGCGTGAGTCCATGG
>JBBRZL010000107.1:0-12259 GCA_038236735.1 Holophagales bacterium
CAAGGAGACCGAACGCGTCTCCCTCGGCTACAAGCAGAAGTTCCCGGATCCCTGGCTCTCCGTCGAGGAGCGCTACCCCATCCAGGCCTCGGTCAAGGGCAAGGTCGTTTCCATCACTGACTACGGCGCATTCGTCGAGCTCGAGCCCGGCATCGAAGGCCTCGTCCACGTCTCCGAGATGAGCTGGACCAAGAAGGTCAAGTCTGCCAAGGGCATGGTCAACCTGGGCGACCAGGTGGACGCGCTCATCCTGCAGGTGGATTCCGAGAACCGCCGCATCAGCCTCGGCATGAAGCAGATCACCCCCAACCCCTGGATGGCCATCGCCGAGAAGTACCAGCCCGGCATGATCGTCACGGGCACCGTGCGCAACATCACAGAGTTCGGCGCCTTCGTCGAGCTGGAAGAGGGCATCGACGGCCTCATCCACGTGTCCGACTTCAGCTGGACCAAGAAGATCAAGCACCCCGGCGAGATCGTGAAGAAGGGCGACGAAGTCACCGCCAAGGTCCTCAACCTGGACCCACTGGCTCAGCGCATGAGCCTGGGCGTGAAGCAGATGGAGCCCAACGTCTGGGAGATCTTCTTCGAGAACCACAACGTGGGCGATGTCATTACCGGCAAGATCGCCCGTCTGACTGATTTCGGCGCTTTCGTCGACCTCGGCGATGGCATCGAAGGGCTGGTGCACGTCTCCGAACTGAGCCGCAAGCGGGTCGAGGAGATCCAGAAGGAATTCGCCGCTGGCCAGGATCTCACCATGAAGATCGTGAAGCTCGATCCCACCGAGCGCCGCATCGGCCTCTCGGTCAAGCAGCTGGAGCAGGACCAGGAACGCGGCGATCTCGATGCCGCCAAGGCCCGCCAGCCCGAATTCAAAAAGGCGACGCTGGCCGACGCCTTCAATCGGGCGGAACGCGAGTAGCTCTCGCCCCACCCCGCAGAACCAGCAAGGCCCCCGCGAGGGGGCCTTGCTATTATTGACCTTGTGGGTGTTTTTTCATAGCCCCTCACATCCATGAGTGCAAAAGCAGGTGGGAGGCGGGATCTAATTGAGGCGCCCCTGACCCGACGGGGTGAAATCCTGTTGCTGCGCACGTGCGGCGCTGGATAAACTCGGGATCAATCGAATGCTGAATAAACCCGTAAAGGAAGCTCCATGAGCGAACTTACCCGGAAGGAAGTAGTCTTCATCCTCAAGTCGGGGAAGAACTTCCAGCGAACTGACCTGAGTGGCCTTGATCTGCGGGGGTTTGATTTCTCAGGGGCCAACCTCGCGGGGGCCAACCTTGCCGGAGCCGTGCTCGATGAAACCCTGCTGCGCGGCGCTGATCTGTCAGGGGCCGACCTGCGTCTGGCTAACCTGAACGGGGCCAACCTGGAGGGTGCGAACCTGAGCCGGGCGCGGCTTGCAGGCGCCAACATCTCAGGGGCCAATCTCTCCAAGGCCGATCTCACCTTCTTCGATATTCAGCAGTATGAGCCCGCCACGGTGCCGAACCTGTCCGGGGCGAACCTCGCCGGCGCCCTCCTCAATGGCGTCACGCTCACGGGACTTGACCTCAGCGGCAAGGATCTCCGGGGAGCCAACCTCAGCGGCGCGGACCTGCGCCAGGCCGTGCTGGAAGGCGCGAACCTGGAAGGCGCGAACCTGGGGCAGGCCAACCTGGTGGGGGCCAACCTCGCCAAAACGAACCTGGCCGGTGCCAGCCTCCAGGGAGCCACCCTGGGTGGCGCCAATCTCAACCTCGCCAACCTGGGGGGCAGCAACCTCGCTGATGCCGATCTCCATTGGGCCAGCCTGACGGAGGCCAACCTCGAGGGCGCAAACCTCAGCCGAGCCAACCTGAAAGGCACGAACCTCAGCGGCGCCAACCTCAGCGGCGCTGATCTCCGCCATCTGGACATCCTGAAGTACGAAATGGATGACGTGCCCAAGCTGAAGGGCGCAAACCTCAGTGGCGCGAACCTGCAAGGCACCAACCTGCGCGCCATGGATCTGGGCCGCACGAACCTCAGCCGGGCAAATCTGTCCGAAGCCGTGTTCCGCCAGGCCAATCTGGAAGGCGCGGATCTCCGCGAGGCCAACCTCAAGGCCTCCGACCTCAGTGGCTGCAATCTCAGTGGCGCCGTGCTCGCCGGTGCGAACCTCAGCGGCGTCCAGCTGGGCGGCGCCGTGCTCGGCAATACGGATCTCCGGGCCGCGGATCTCTCCGGCGCTGATCTCCGCGACATCAACCTCGGGGGCGCCAACCTGTCCAACGCCAACCTCACAGGCGCGGTCCTCACCGGGGCCCAGCTGGACGGCGCGGTGCTCGCCGGCACCCTGCTGGTGGGTGCCGATCTCAGCAGCGTGGACCTCTCCCGCAAGAATATGAAGGGCGCCGACCTGTCCAAGGCAGATCTCACCCAGACCAACCTGGACGGGGCCAACCTCGGCGACGCCATCTTCAGCGGAGCCAAGCTCAACGACACCCACCTGGGCGGGGCCAACCTGCGCGGAGCCAAGCTGAGCGGCAACGATCTGCGCACGGCCAACCTCTGCGGAGCGGATCTTTCCGGAGCGGATCTTTCCGGGGCGGACTTGGCGGGCAGCATCCTCAGCGCCAACCTGCACGATGCCAACCTCTTCGCTGCGAACCTGCGGGGCGCGACCCTCGACCGCGCCGTATTGACCAGCGCCAACCTGTCCGGCGTGGATCTCAGCGGCTTCGCGCTGGAAGGCATGGACCTCAATCACGCCATCCTGAACGGCGCGAATCTCACGGGTGCCAGGCTCAAGGGCGCCATCCTCCGCGGGGCAAAGGCCCTGGGTGCGGACCTGAGTGGCAGCGACCTGGCCAGTGCCGATCTGCGCAATGCCGATTTCAGCGGCGCCAATTTTTTCGCCTGCAACCTCGAAGGCGCCAACCTGCGTGAAGCGAACCTGGCCTCCCTGCCCACGGAATCCCGGGGCGAGTACCGCACGAACCTCAGCAACTCCAATCTGAGCCGGGCCAACCTCAGCGGATCGAACCTCTATCAGGCCAACCTCAACGAGGCGAACCTGGTGAACGCGGATCTCACGGGCGCCAGCCTCGTCTGGGCCGACCTGCGCGGCGTGGATCTCCGCCAGACCTCTCTCAAGGACACGGATCTCCGCCAGGCCAACCTCGATGGCGCCAACCTCTGCGGTGCCGATCTGCGGGAGACCATCCTGCAGGATGCCTATCTGGATGGCGCGAACCTGTCCGGCGCCAACCTCTCCGGCGCGAACCTCGCCGGCGCGGATCTCCGCCACACCAACCTCATCGACGCCGCCATGGCCGGCGCCAATCTCGCCGCCGCCAACCTCAATGGGGCGAACCTGGTCTGGGCCGACCTCAGCGGCGCGAACCTGGGCCGGGCCGACCTCACGAGCGCCAAGCTCAGCGGTGCCAACCTGGGTGGGGCTGACCTCCGCGAGGCCAAGCTGGACGAGGCCAACCTCGATGCGGCCAACCTGACCGGCACCAAACGCTGACCGCTACTCCTGCCTAGCCATTCACTCTCAGTGCCGGTTGCGATCGAAGCCGCGCACTGCGGGAGGGTGATCTTTAGCGGGGCCGTGGGTGCCGTTGGACTGTGGGACGAAGCGGTCCACCTGGCGTTCGTCCAGGCGGGGCACCAGCGGCAGGGGCTCCTTTTCGTGGACGGCCGGCTGGCGGACGCAGGAGCCCTGCAGGGTACCTCCCTCATCCACCACCAAGGTGCCCAGTTCCACCTCGCCCTCGACGTACCCGGTGCCCAGGATTTCCAGGCATTCAACCACCTTGAAAAGGCCTTCCACCCGGCCGCGCACCGTGAGGTTCTTGGCGTGGATGGTGCCTTTGACGAAGCCCCCGGCGGCGACCACCACCAGCCCTTCACTCACGATGGAGCCGTCCACGCGACCCTCGATGCAGAGCCCCTCGGAACCTGACTGGATCTCCCCTTGCCAGCGGGTACCGGCACCCAAGCGGGAGGATGCGGCCCAGGCGGTGGCGCGGGCTTGTCCGGGGGATTTTCCGAAATGGAACATGGGTCACCGGGGTCAGGGCTGGCTGGAAGCACGCCGAGGGACAGCGGCCTTTTTCTACATCGGCAGCCCCCCGGGCCGGACTTGAGAAGCGCGGCAGCCCGATCATGACCGGGCCCGCTGCCGCGGTGCCATACTCGAATGACACCTTCTGTTTCCAAGCTTCCCGTGGATCCCCATGCGCTTCCTCCACACCTCCGACTGGCATTTGGGCAAGACCCTGTGCAACGCAAACCTCCTGGACGATCAGGCCCACAGCCTGGACCAGGTGATCGCCATGCTGAAGGACACCCGGGCCGAGGCCCTGGTCATCGCCGGGGATCTCTACGACCGGGCTGTCCCGCCCAAGGAGGCCGTGGCCCTGCTGGACCAGACGCTCGCCTGCATCATCCGCGGCCTGGGCGTGCCCGTCCTCATCATCGCCGGCAACCACGACAGTCCCGAGCGCCTGGGCTTCGCCTCAGGGTTTCTGGAGACCCAGGGACTGCACCTGTCCGGCCCGCTGGATCCGGAACCCGAGCCGGTGCTCATCGGCCCCGCGGCCTTCCATCTCCTGCCCTATGCGGATCCAGCGACGGCCAGGCACGCGCTGCAGAATGGCGAACTGAAGACCCATCAGGATGTCCTCATGGCCCAGCTGGCGCTGGCCCGCGATCGCCACCCCAAGGGGCACCGTTTCGTGGCCGTGGCCCATGCCTTCGTGGCCGGAGGCGAAGCCTCTGATTCCGAACTAGGCCTGTCCATCGGCGGCACCGGCGAAGTGGATGCGGCCCTGTTCAAGACCTGCGACTACGCCGCCCTGGGCCACCTCCACCGCCCCCAGGAAGTGGGTTTCGCCCACGTGCGCTACGCTGGCAGCCTGCTGAAATACAGCGCCTCCGAGGCCACCCACGTGAAGGCCCTGACCCTGGTTGAAATCCCAGCCAAGGGGGCCGTGCGGACCGAGCCCCTGCTCCTGTCGCCGCGCCGCGACCTGCGGCGCCTGCGGGGGCGTTTCGAGGACCTGCTGAAGGAGCCCCACGGCAACCCAGAGGATTACCTGTTCCTCGACCTGCTGGATGATGGCCCCGTGCTGGACGCAATGGCCCGGTTGCGGCAGGTCTATCCGAACATCCTGGGCATCCAGCCCGCCGCAGCCCTGCCCGCAGGCGCCCAGGAAGTGCTGGACGGGAGCCTACGAGAGCTGGACCCGGGGACCCTGTTCCGGACCTTCTTCCACGACGCGCAGGGCCGCGACCTGGATGCCGAGGAATCCGCGATCTTCCAGGAGATCACCGAGCGGGCCCTGCAGTCCGAGGACCGGGCATGAAGCCGCTGCGCCTCATCCTGGAGGCCTTCGGCCCCTACGCAGGCCGCCAGGAGCTGGACTTCGCCGATCTCAAGGAAGAATCCTTCTTCCTCATCCATGGCCCCACCGGCGCGGGCAAGACCAGCATCCTCGATGGCATCAGCTATGCCCTCTACGGCGAGACCAGCGGCGGCCTGCGGGAAACCCGGGACCTGCGCAGCCACTTCGCCCCAGCCAGCGTTCCCACCCGCGTTCAGTTCGATTTTGCGCTGGGCGCGCGGCGCTTCCGGGTGGAGCGATCTCCCGAACAGCAGGTGCCCCGGCAGCGGGGCGAGGGCACCAAGAAGCAGCTCGTCACCGCGAATCTCTGGGAACTGGTCGAGGGCGGGGAAGTGCCGCTGGCCACCGAGAAGCCCACCCTCGTGGACACCAAGGTCGCCGAGCTGGTGGGCTTCAAGGCCAGCCAGTTCCGGCAGGTGGTGCTCCTGCCCCAGGGCCGTTTCCAGGAGTTCATGCTCGCGGGTTCCACCGAGCGCCAGGCCATCCTCCAGAACCTCTTCCAGACCACCCGCTACGCCCGCATCACCGAGGCCCTGGTGGAGGAGGAGAAGGCCCTGAAGGAGGTCATGCGCGCCACTCAGGCCGAGGCCCGCCAGCGGCTGGAACAGGCCGGCGTGCAGACCGTCGAGGAGCTGCCCGGCCTGCTGCAGGCCTCGGCACTGCAAAGGCAGGGACTGGCAGCTGCCCAGGAGGTCGCCAACACAGACCTCGAAGGGGCCGCCACAGCCTTCATGGCCGGCTCCCGGACGGTGGAGCGGCTCGCGGAGCGCGCTGCGGCCCAGGCCGACCTGGAGCGACTGCAGGGCCTGTCGCGCATCATGGAGGCCAATCGCACCGAACTGGACCGCGCCCGGCGCTGCGGCTCCGTGCTGCCCGCCATGCAGCGCCTGGCCGAGATCCAGGCCGTCATCGGGGCGAAGGAACTGGAGGAAGCCCGGCTCGCTGCGGCCGTCCAGGCCCTGGACGAGGCCTTCCGCCAGGTGCAGCTGACCCTCACCGAGGCCGAACAGGCTGGCGTCCGGCGGGAGGAATTGCGCCGGACCATCGCCCGTTTGAAGGAACTCGAACCCAAGCTGGAAGCCCTGGAGACGGTCCGCAGGGAGGCGCGGGAAGCGGCCCTGGGACGGGGCCACTTCGGGGATCTCGCCGAAGACCAGAAGCGGCTCCTGGAGGCCTGCCGCCAGGAACTGTCGCGGCAACGGCTGCTCCTGCAGGAAGCCCGCACGGATGCGGCCCAGGAAGACAATCGCAAGGTGATGCTCCTCTTTGTCCGGCAGCGCCTGAACCAGCGCATGGAGCTCGAGCAGTCGCTGGAGGAGGTTCAGCGGGCGGAGGGCGCCACCGCCGCCGCCCAGGAGGCCCTGGCGGCCGCCCAGCAGCTGGTCCAGGCCGCGCGGGAGCGCCATCGGGTGCTGCAGGAACGTCGGCTGGCGGCCCATGCCGCGCGCCTCGCCCGGGATCTGGACACCGGCCAGCCCTGCCCGGTCTGTGGCAGCGAAGCCCACCCGCACCTTGCCCAGACCACCGGAGACCTGCCCGATGAGCAGGACGTTCGTTTGGCCATGGAACTGCAGGAGGATGCGGAGACCGGTCTGGCCCGGGCCCAGGAGGCCGCCGCCTCGCGCAGCGCGGCCCTGCAGATGGCCTACGCCCGCCGCCAGGATCTGATCAGGATCCTGGGCGAACATGCGGATACCAGCCCGGAAACCCTGCGCGCCATCGAAACGCGGCATC
Organism: Holophagales bacterium; assembly: GCA_038236735.1. Lineage (GTDB taxonomy): Bacteria > Acidobacteriota > Holophagae > Holophagales > Holophagaceae > Geothrix. The sequence continues at coordinate 7,119 of JBBRZL010000107.1, forward strand.
GTGAAGAGCTGGACCGCAGCCGCGCCGCGGGGACGGGACTCACCGCCGTGGAGCGCCAACTGGCCCAGACCGAGGAGGCCCGGACGGCCGCCGAAGCCAGGCTCTCCGAAACCAACCTGCGTCTGAACGACCTGATGATCCAGGAGGCCGGCGCCAAGGCGCGGATGCACCTGCTGGAAGAAGAACTGCTGCAGGAGCTCCGCGTCCCCGGCGCTTTTTCTACTCGCCGCCAGGAAGCCGAAGCAGAGTTGGAAGCCTCGGAGGCCCGACTGGCCGCCGCCCAGGCGGCAATGGAACCCGCCCAGACGGCAGTCCTCCAGGCCCGGGCCACCCTCAAGGCCCACGCAGCCAGCCTGGAAGTGGACCAGGCGGAATCCTGGAGCCGGGAGGAAGCCGTGGAGGAGGCCCTGGCGGCCGCCCATTTCCATGGCCGCGCCGATTTCGAACTGGCGCGCCGCAGCCCCGAAGATATGCAGGATCTCAGCGACGCGGTCGAGGCCCATGGCGCTGAGTTGGTGGCCGCGCGCCGTCGCCTGGACCAGGCGGCCCTCCAGGCGGAGGGCCTCAGCGCGCCGGACCTGCCCGCCCTCCAGTCAGCCCGGGATGAGGCCCAGACCCGTCTGGCCCAGGCGGCCGAGGCCCTGGGACGGGCCCTGGCCGAAGGGGCCGCCCTCGACCGGCTCGAAGCGGACCTCACCCGCCTCACCATGGCTATGGGCAGTCAGGATCGGCGCTACCGGGCCGTGGCCAACCTGGCCCGGGTGGCCCGCGGCGATGATGGCGACCGGATCTCCTACGAGCGCTTTGTGCAGGGCGCCATCCTGGACGAGGTGCTCATCTCCGCCTCGGAGCGCCTGCGCCGCATGAGCAAGCAGCGCTACGCTCTGCGCCGGGCCACCACCAGCCTCGATCAGCGGCGGGCCGGCGGCCTGCAGCTGGAGATCACCGATAGCCACACGGGCCGGGCCAGGGCCGTGAGCTCCCTCTCCGGCGGTGAGGGCTTCCAGGCCAGTCTCGCGCTGGCCCTGGGTCTATCCGATGTGGTCCAACGCCACGCGGGCGGCATCCGGCTCGATACCGTCTTCATCGACGAGGGCTTCGGCAGCCTGGATCCCGAAGCCCTGGATCTGGCCCTGCGCACCCTGGAAGATCTCAATCAGGGGGGCCGCCTGGTGGGTCTCATCAGTCATCTCGAGGAAGTGAAGGCACGCATCCCGGCGCGGCTCGAGGTCATCCCCGGCCCCGGTGGCAGCCACGCGCGGTTCCGGGTCGAGTAGGGGCGAAGATACCTCACATGGCGTGGTAGGATCCGGACATTCCCCGGGAGCCCCCATGCGGCGAGTCTTCGCACCCTTCCTGTGCCTCTCTCTGCTGGCCCAGCCCACGCCCTACCGAAAGGCGCCGAAGGCCATCCAGGCCGTCCTGGATGCACCAGGTACGCCCGCCCTCATCGTCAGTCCCAAGGGGGACCACTTCCTCCTGGCGGACTTCGAGCGGCATCCTTCCATCGCGGAGCTGGCCCAACCCATGGCGCGCCTGGCGGGCCTCCGGTTCAATCCGCTCACGCGGGGGCCCCACACGCCGCCGCGCCTGAAGACCCTGGCCCTTCAGGGTCTGGCGGGCCAGCCGGCGCGGGCCATCACCTTGCCGCCAGAGGTGGTCCTGGGCCAGCCCCGCTGGTCGCCGGATGGCACCCGCTTCGTGCTGACGGGCGCCACCCGGGATGCGACCGAGCTGTGGGTCGGCGAGGTGGCCACCGGCAAGCTGCGCCGCATCGCCGGCCTCAAGCTTAACGCCATCCAGGGCAGTCCTCTGGACTGGCTGCCCGATGGCAGCCTGCTCTGCAAGACCGTGCCCGAGCAGCCGGGTCCCGCCCCGAAGGCCCCCGAGGTGCCCACCGGCCCGCGCATCCAGGAGAACGCAGGCAAGGCCGCGCCCGCGCCCACCTACCAGGACCTGCTGCAGAACGCCCAGGACGAAGCCCTCTTCGAATACCTGGGCCAGACCCAGCTGGTCTGTGTGGATCTCGCCACCGGCAGGCGCAGCCCCCTCGGCAAGCCGGGCCTCTACGCCGAGGTGGAGCCCTCGCCGGATGGACGGCTGGTGCGCGTGGCCCGGCTGCAGCGGCCCTTCTCCTTCCTGGTACCCGCCTCCCAGTTCCCCGTGCGCGAAGAGATCTGGGACCGCTCCGGCGCTCTCATCCACCTGGCCGCCGAGTTGCCCCTGGCCGAAGGCATTCCCCTCGAAGGCGTGCGCACAGGTCCCCGCCACCTGCACTGGCGGCCCACGGAGCCCGCTACGTTGGTGTGGACCGAGGCCCTGGACGGGGGTGACCCGAAACAGAAGGCGGAGTTCCGCGACCGCCTCCTCATGCAGGCCGCACCCTTCACGGCCGCGCCCACCGAGCTGCTGCGCCTCCGGGCCCGCTTGCTGGGCTTGGAGTGGGGTGAACGCGGCGACCTCGCCGTGGTCCGGGAATACGATCGGGACCGGCGCTGGGTGCGCACCTGGTTGCTGAATCCAGCCCAGTCCACCGGAGCGCGGCTCGCCTTCGATCTCAGCAGCAACGACCGCTACCGCAACCCCGGCACCTTCCAGTCACGGCTGCTTCCCAATGGCCACTCGGCCCTGCGCCAGAGGGACGGCTCGCTGTTCCTGGCGGGCCTGGGCGCCACGCCCGAAGGGGATCGCCCCTTCCTGGATCGCTTCGATCCCGCGACGCTGAAGACCGAGCGCCTCTTCCGCTGCGGCGAAGGCGTCTTCGAAGCCATGACGGCTCTGCTGCCGGACGGTCGTTTCATCACCCGCCGCGAGAGCCCCAGCGAGGCGCCGAACTACCTGCTGCACGGCACTTCCATCACGGCCCTGACCGCCTTCGCCGATCCCCTGCCCCAGCTGCGGAAGATCCAGAAGAAGCTGGTGAAGTACATCCGGCCCGACGGCGTGGCCCTCAGCTTCACGCTGTACCTACCGCCCAACTACAAGGAGGGGGAACGCCGACCAGCGGTCGTCTGGGCCTACCCGATGGAGTTCACGGACGCCACCACGGCGGGCCAGGTGAGTGGCTCCACGAACCGCTTCACCACCCTCGGCGGCATCTCCCAGCTGTTCCTCCTGCTCTCGGGCTACGTGGTGCTGGACAACGCCACCATGCCCGTGGTGGGCGATCCCAAGACCGTGAACGACACCTTCCTCGATCAAGTGGTGGCCAGCGCCAAGGCCGCCATCGACAAGGCCGACCAGCTGGGGGTCATCGATCCCAAGCGCGTGGGCGTGGGTGGCCACAGCTATGGCGCCTTCATGACCGCCAACCTGCTGGCCCATTCGACCCTGTTCAAGGCGGGCATCGCCCGCAGCGGCGCCTACAACCGCACGCTCACGCCCTTCGGCTTCCAAAGCGAGCGGCGCACACTGTGGGAGGCCCCGGACATGTACCTGAAGGTGTCGCCCTTCATGGCGGCGGATCACTTCAACGCGCCGATCCTGCTCATCCACGGCGAAGCGGACAACAACACCGGCACCTTCCCCATCCAGAGCGAGCGCCTCTACGCCGCGCTCAAGGGCAACGGCCAGACCGTCCGCTACGTCACCCTGCCCCTGGAGAGCCACGGCTACGCTGCCCGCGAATCCATCGAGCACACCCTGTGGGAGATGCTCAGCTGGTTCGACAAGCACCTGAAGAACTGATCATTCTTCCGCCACGCCACTGTCGGACCAGCGCTTGATATCCGCCGCGCCTTCCGCGTGGCCATCCCGCACCAGGATCACCTGGGCGCAGCCCTGCTTCTTTACGACCTTGAGCGTGTGGCCCAGGGCTTTCAGCGCTGCCTGCGTGGCGGCTGGCACCGCTTCTTCCACCTGGAGCTGATCCGGCAGCCACTGGTGGTGGAAGCGCGGCGCGTCCACCAGGGCGCGAGCGTCCAGGCCGAAGTCCACGGCGTTGAGGACGGTGTTCAGCACCGTGCTGGGGATCGTGCGCCCGCCGGGACTGCCGCTCACCAGGAGGACGGCCCCAGCCTGCACGAGGATCACCGGGCACATGCTGGAAAGGGGCCGTTTCCCTGGTTCGGCGAGATTGGGCGCGGTGCCGATGAGGCCCGTGGCATCCGTGAGGCCGGGCCCCGCGTTGAAGTCGCCCAGCTCATTGTTCAGCAGAAAGCCGGCCCCCGGCACGATGCGCTTCAGCCCATAGCTGTCCTCCAGTGTATAGGTGAGGCTCACGGCGTTGCCCTGGCGGTCGATGACGGAGAGGTGCGTCGTGTCGGGCCGATCCTTGGGCCAGCTGAAGCGGTCGGGCGACGATACCGAGGCGCGCTCCGGGTGGATCGTGGCGCGCAGCTCGGCTGCGTAGGCCTTGGAGAGCAGCCGCTCCAGCGGGAGGCCGGGCGTGAAGGCGGGATCGCCCAGGTATCGCGCCCGGTCCGCGAAGGCCCGGCGCAGGGCCTCCGTGGCGAGGTGGATGGTCGCGGGCGTTCCGGGCCCCGCCGCCTGGAGGTCATAGCCTTCGAGGATGTTCAGCGTCTCGACCAGCACCTGCCCACCCGAACTGGGCGGGGGCGCGGCGAGCACTTCCACACCCCGGTAGCTGCCTCGCAGAGCTTCGCGCCTCACAGGCCGGTAGCCGCGCAGGTCCGCGGCGGTGAGGGGGCCGCCGTTCGCCGCTATGTCGCGCAGGAGCAACTGCGCGGTGGTGCCGCGATAGAAATCGGTCCAGTCCTTCGCCAGGCGCGTTAGCGTCTTCGCCAGGTCGCGCTGCACCAGACGCTCACCCGCCTGGAAGGGTTCACCACGCCGGCTGAACTGGGCCAAGGTGGGTGCGTGTTTGCGGAACTCCGGCAGCTTGTCCGCCAAGCTGGCGGCCTGGTTTTCCGATAGCGCGAAACCGTCGCGGGCCAGGCGGATGGCGGGCCGCAGCAACCGTGCCCAGGGCAGGTGGCCCTCCCGCTGCCAGGCGGCATGCAGCCCCGCCACCGTGCCAGGTACGCCCACGGAGGCCAGGCTGTGGTGGTGCTGCGCCTCGTCGTAGGCACCGTCCTTCAGCCACATGCGGGGCTGGGCTGACCGCGGCGCCGTCTCCCGGAAATCCATGAAAGAGGCTTCACCACCCTGCCGTCTCGACAGGAGGAAGCCACCGCCGCCCA
>JBBRZL010000108.1:0-11803 GCA_038236735.1 Holophagales bacterium
AGCACGAAGGCGACGGTCCGCCCCAGTCAAATGAGAAAAAGAAGTGACCATCGGCTGGCGGATCAAATGCAGGCTCCCTGATCGTGTTGCCATACTTGTAGAAAATCTCGTCAAAGAAGCCGCCGGACACCACATCCCAGTCGCCGCCCCCAGCCACGCGGGCGACGGGGTTGGGCGTGTCGAAGTAGGCGTCAGGCCGGTACCAGCTCATGGCCGTCTCGCCCAGATCGAGGGCGTCGATGTCGCCATCGGTGTTGCAGTCCAGATCCACCAGCACGGTGTAGCTCTGGGCGAACTGGCTGGGGTCCGCCTTGCTCGTGGCCCTCACCTGCAGCAGCTCCTCGTAGTAATGGAAGACAGGGGTGGTCCAGGTGCCATCGGCCTGAATGGTGCCCGCCGGGGCGTAGCCCTGCCACGTCGGGGTGGTGAAGGTCACGGCCGTGTTGGTGGTGTTCATCACGCTGGTCATGATCTGCACGTTGGTGCGGGTGGGGAAGAGCTGAACTTTCTTCAGGATGCCACTAGGGTAGGCATTGGTGTCCAGCCAGCTGCCCGTGGGGTTCATCACGGGGAAGGTGATCCCCACGCGGGGGGCCTGGCCGGGGGCCAGACCGACGTTCACGGCCGACCAGGCCTTGTATACAGCCAGTTCCTCGGGGGTCCCGGCGCCGAAGATCTCCTGGGTGGCGGCGATGGATGCGGTCCGGGCGGCATCGAAGTCCGCATCGGGAGCCAGGTATTCGGTGAGCGTCTTGTACCAGATGTGGGCGGCCTTGTCGTTACCGATGCCAGTCAGTCCAGGTGGGTAGTAGGGGCTGTAGGTCACGCTGGAGCTGTTGCTGGAGGCGCCGCAGCTGAGGAAATAGAAGAAGCGGTTCAGGGGGCCGCTACTGTAGTGGACGTCGATGAGGTCGATGCCGTCGAACCAGCCGTCAGCGCTGACCCCGTCCAGGCTGGGGTGGTACATGTACCGCAGGGCAATGTCGGGGCTACCGGTGCCGCCCTGGGGTGTGGAGTTGAAGCCCACATCCCACTTGGTCAGGTCGCCGACGGGGAAGTCGGGGACGGTGGAGCCGGTGGCGCCGCCGTCCGCATAGGCCTGCACCATTTTCCCGAAGATGTCCGAGTTGCCCTCGTTGAGGCCGCCGGACTGGCCCGCGTAAATGAGGGCCGCCGAGTACTCGGTGACGCCGTGGCTCAGTTCGTGGCCTGTGATGTCGAGCTCGGTCATGGCCTTGAAGCCGACATAGGGGGCCCCGGGGGCGCCATAGCTGCCGTCGCCGAACACCATCCCGAAGTAATTGGGGGACCAATAGGCGTTGTCGGCGAAGGGCACGACGCCTGCCCCGCCGTAGGTCGCGTTGTGGACGGTGCCGAAGGTGGAGGAACCCTGGTCGTCGATGCCGTTCCGGCCGAAGACATTCTGGTAGAAGTCCCAGGTGGTGCTCAGGCCGTAGTGCGCGTCCACGGCGGTGGTCTCGCCCGCGGGGGAGAGGGTGCCCTGCAACCAGGCCGTCATGCCGTCGGGGCTGAATTCCAGCAGGGTGCCGGCCCACCAGTGCGACCAGTCCCAGGGATCCCAGGTGGCGGAGAAGTCGTAGGGGTAGGGCATGAGCTGGCCGTTGCCCCACTGGTTGGTGGCGTGGCCCACGTAGGGGTTGATGTTGAAGTTGCCGGTGTTCAGGTCGATGGACCCGTAGGCGAGGGTGAGGCCGGTCCAGTTGACGCCCTGGGCCAGGGCAAACGGATTGGGCTGCGTGCCCCGGTCCTGGGCCACCATGGAATAGGTGCCGTCCGCCGCCTGGGAGGTGGAGAGGGGCACGGTGCCGCGGTAGTAGCTGGCGCCGGTGGTCTGGACGGGGGTGTCGCCCTGGATGGCGTTCCACTTGCGCAGGATGGTGCCGGAGTTGGCGTCGATGATGTAGTTGATCTCCTTATGGCCGTCCTGCTTGTTGGCCACGAAGGTGCGCACTTCATAGGCAAGTACGTAGGGATCGGCCGGGGCCTTGGCCCAGAGGCTCATCTCCTTGTCCCAGACCGGCTGCTTCTTGGCGGGGTCGATCCGGGTGGCGAGGCCGCCGGTGAACTTGGTGGGAAAGACTACCTCTTCTACCTTGGGGGCCTGAGTCAGGGCGCCCTTGGGCGCCAGGTTCTTCAAGGCGATGGACGTGGCCTCGGCCGCGCTCAGGCGCGCATTGGCGCTGGGGAGTGTGACCTGGGCCTTGAGCCCCTGGGTCAGGGTCTTTACCTGGCCGTTGGGCTCCACGTGGGCGATGGCCTCACCCGCCCACACGCGATGGCCATCGTGGGTCTGGTGGAAGCGCACGATGGTGCGTCCCTGGGCGTTGGTGGACGTCTGGTGGGGGATGAAGTCCGCGGTCGGACCGAGGTCAAGCTGGCTGGCGGTCTTGAGTAATTCGGCCTGAGCCTTGGCGGTCAGGCTGGGCTGTTGGGCCTTGAGGCTGGCGAGCTGCGCGGGATTGAGGTTGGGCGTGACCGCGCCCAGGGGCACGGCTCCGGCGGCCAAGGCAAACACCAGGGCCGGCACCGGACGCATGAAGGATCGAGACATGGGGACTCCTTGGGGGCTCGAGAATCGTTCAGTTGGCGGTGAGGGTGCCGACGGCGATGGTGATGTCCGCCATGTGCATCTTCTTGTCGAGGGTGAAGGTGTCATCCGAGGCAGAACCGATATCCTCGGGGATGACCTTGGCCTTGGGGATCGTGAGGGCGAGGTTGCTGCCCACGGCCAGCTTGGCGGTGGGGTCGAACACGATCGCAATCTGGCAGAGGGTCACGCTCGAATCCTGGGCGGTCTGGGTGCGGTCCTTCTGGTAGATGCCGACAGAAAGCAGGTTGCCCTTCTTGACGCCACCGGTGATCGCGAGCGGCTCGCTGGGGTCGGTGGAGCCGGTCATGGTCAGCTGGTAGACCCCGGCGTCATTGATCGGCAGGCCGCTGGCAAAGGCGCCGAATTTCACGGTGGTGGGGGCTTGGATGTTGAAACCCACGCCGCGGGTCTTCAGGCCGGCGGGGCCCATGAGGTTGAGCACGACGCGGGTGGCCGTGGACGAGCCGTCCTTGACCAGGCGCCAGCTGGAGCCTGTGGGGTTCGTGTAGGCGAGGCCCGCGGCAGGCGGGGGCTGGGTGGAGGCGGCGGAATTACTGGAGCCGCCGCCGCAGGCCAGGGAGAGGACGAGCGCCAGGCCCGAGACGAGGAAGGAGAGATCGCGGATGCGCATGGGATTCCTCACTTGACCCACCAGGTGGACTTCATGGCGTCCGCGAATGCGGCAATGTCGCCATCATCGACCTCGGGTGCTTCGAACATGGAATGGGCGGGGTTCACGCCGGGGCGCAAAAGCCAGGAGAAGGAGATGGGGCCAAGGTCCAGGGCGTCGATTTCGCCGTCCTGATCTGTGTCCATGTTGATGAGGAAGGCCCGGCCTTCGGCGAACTGCTTGGGATCGGCCTGGCTGGTGGCCGTGAGGGCATACCAGCCCAGCTCATAGGGGGTCGTCCAACTGCCATCGGCGTTGATGACGCCGCCCTTCAGGGCGTAACCCGACTCCCCATCGTGGAGGCCGTTGTTGTAAATCGAGGGCCCGCCCAGGGTCCAGGTGACGGCCGTGTTCGGGTTGTTCAGCACGGTGATGCGGGGGACGACCTTCTCGCCGATCGGGAGGAACTGCCGGTTGGCGTAGGCAGTAAAGTGGGTGCGCTGGATGTAGTCGTTGTTGCGCCAGTCGGCGAAGCGCACCTGGGTGCGGGGGGGTTCGGCGTAGTTCAGGCCCACGTTGGCGGCGCCGAAGGCGTTCTCGACCGCGTGGGAGGTGAGGCTGTCGAAGCCATAGCCGCCGGCCGAATCGCCGTAGAGCTGCAGGGCCACCTGGATGGCCGCGTCGCGGGCCTCCTGGAAGGTGACCGTACCCATGCCACCGCTGTAGAGCATCTCAGTGACGGCCTTGAACCAGATGCGGGCGGTCTTGTCATTGCCGATGCCCACCATCCCATTCGGGAGGTAGGGGCTGTAGTTGATGTCGCCGGGGGTGGCGGAGGCGCCGTGGGCCAGGAGGTAGAGGGCCCGGTTCAGGACACCGGCGGAATAGTGGCCGTCCATGAAGTGGACGCCGTCATACCAGCCATCGACGCTGCGCTGGTCCTGGCTGGGCTTGTCCAGGTAGCGGATGGGCGTGCCGTGACCGACGCCCGCGCCGATCTGCCAGGGCAGGTCGGCTTCGGGAATGGCGCTGCCACCACCGCCGGCCGCGTAGGCCTTGGTCATCTGGGCGAAGAAGTCGGAAGTGGCCTCGTTCAGGCCCGCCTCCTCGTAGCCGGCGGCGTTCACGAACTGGACTGTGGTGCCGGTGACCCCATGGGTCATCTCATGGGCCACCACGTCGAACTCGGTGAAGGACCCGAAACCGTCCGGGGTGCCCGTGCCCAGGAATGCGCCCTGGTAGTAGGGGTCCCAGTAGGCGTTGTGCTTGTACCAGCTTCCCGTCATGCCGACCTGGGCGATGGCCGTAGTCCCCAGCCCGTCCATGCCATTGCGGTAGAAGACGTTGTTGTAAAAGTCCCAGGTCCAGGTCAGGGCATATAGGGCGTCCACGCCCATGGTCTGGCCGTTGAGGCCACCTTCCTGCCCGAAGGAGCCGATCGAGAAGGGCAGTCCGTCGCCCCAATTGTTGGCTGCATTCCCCTGGAAGAGGAAGGACTGCCCGGTGTTGTTGCCCTGAGCATCGTTCAGCTCGTACCAGGCCTGCAGGCCGGTGGGCCCCCAGCCGGAGCCGTCGGGTGTGAAGTACTGCAGGTAGGGGTTCGGCAGGCTTCCCCGGGTCGGGTCATACAGGGCGTAGGTGCCGTCCACCATCTGGCTGGTGGGGATGGCCACATTTCCGTTGTAGTAGCCCTGTCCAGAGCCGGTGGTGGGCGTGGCGGACTGCCGATCAATCGCGTCGTTGATGCGGAGGATGTTCCCCGTGCGGCCGTCGATGTAGTAGGTGAGGGCCTTCAGCCCGTCCTGGCTGTTCTGCACGTGGGTCTTTACCTCGTAGGCCCAGACGTAAGGGGAGGCCAGCTTGGCGTGGACCGAATGTTTGCGGTCGAGGATGGACTTGCCGGTGGCGGGATCCACGGCCGTCGCGATGCCGCCGAGGAACTGGGCGGGGAAGAGCACGCGCTCGACTCGGGGGGCATCCTTCATGGCGCCCTTGACATCAAGGTGACGGACCGCGATGGCCTTGGCGGTTTCAGGTGCCAGTGTAGGTTCGTTGTCGACCTGGACGCCCTTGAGGACCTTGCCGGTGATCGCCTGGATGGTGCCGCCCAGGGGAACCTTGGCGATGGCTTGGCTGCCCAGCACCCGATAGCCGTCGAAGGTGTGGTCGAGGTGCACGATGGCCTCGCCTTGGGCGTTGGTGAAGCTGTGGGCAGGCACGAAGGCTTCGCGCGCACTCAGACCCAGTTCGGTGCGGTGGGCCAGAAGGTCCGCCTGGGCCAGGGCCACGCGCTTGGGCTGCTGGGCCCGGTGGTAGGCCAGGGCCGAGGGCGTCATCGGCTGTGCAGCCGACAGGACCGGCCCCAGGGCCAAGGCGAAGACCAGCGCCGTCAGCGGGCGCGGAAACATGCCGTGCATGGATACTCCGTGAGGTGAAGGAAGGGGATGGCGTTCAGTTCGCATGGAGGGTCCCCACGCTGATGGTCATGTCCTGCATCACGGACTTCTGGCGGATCTCCGCCGTCAAGGATCCAGAGAAAGCGCCAATGTCTTCAGCGATGAATTTGGACTTGGCGATGGTGAGAGTGAGGGCGTCCCCGTCCTTCAGGGCTGCGCTGGCATCGAATTCCAGGGCGATCTGGAAGAGGGCCCGGCCGGAGTCCTTGGCAGTGGCCCGCCGGTCCTTCTGGAAATCGCCCACGGTGAGCACGTTGCCGGCCTTGAGGCCACCAGCCAGCAGGCGGGGTTCCAGGGGGTCGGAACCGACGGCCACCGAGCCGTCATAGGGGTAGGGGTTCGAGTTCCAAAGGTCGTAGATGCCCAGGTCCTTGATCGGGAAGGAGGTCTCCGTGAAGTTGCCGAACTGGACGCCGGCTGGAGCCTTCAGGTTGAAGCCCGCGCCGCGGGTCTTGAGGCCCGTGGGTCCCACCAGGTTCAGGAGCAGACGGGTGGGGGTGGAGGCGGGATCCTTCACCAGACGCCAGCCGGTGCCGGTGGGGTCGGTGTAGGCCAGCCCCTTGGCCGGCGCGGCCGGGGCCGAGGCGTGGGGATTGGCCCCGCCGCAGGCGAGGACGAGGCTGAGAAGCAACCCCGGGATGAAGAGGCCGAGCTTTCGCATGGCAGTCCTTTTGACAAGGGGCCCAGGAGGATTCGAGGAACTCTGGGCGCAAGGGGAGGAACCTGGGGGGGGCAGGTTGTGGAGCGGAATCAGGTGGATTTGGGCTTCCCGGTTCTGCGCAGGAGTCCGGGCTGGGAAGAGGCCGAGTCAGCTGCGACGTAACGAAAGGCGGCGGGGGCGCTGAGGATGCTGGTGGCCCCCAGGAGGACCCGGAAAGGCTCGGAGTCCAGGTGGGCTTCCAGGTGGGCCGCGCTCCCCCACACCATGAAGAGGAGAAACCTGGGTTCCCCAGAGACCTCCTGACCGAAGGTGCACTCCAGGCAGCCGGGCTGCCGCCGGATCTCGGCTTGAAGGCTCCGGAGGGTCTGGCGGAATTCTTCCTGCTTGTCAGGTCGGGCGGTCAGCAAGGCGCTCATTACCTTGACGCCAGGGGCCGGTCGGGAAGCCATAATTTGGGATTTCCTCTCAGAGGGTTGTTCCTCCACGAGCAATCCCGGTGCCAGCCCAGAATCGGTTTAGATCGAACAGTTAAGATGATTAAAAATAATGTTTAAATGTTGGAGCATGAATTCGATGGCCGCCGCCGGGGTCTCCGAAGGCCACGGTATGCCGTGGATCACGGCATACCGTGGGTGATTCCGGCCACGAGATCCCGCGTCAGTCCCCTTGGCGGCCGATCCCCAATTTCTGCATCCGGGACCTCAAGGTGCTCGGCGCCAAGCCCAAGAGGTCGGCGGCACCTCCGCCGCCCTCGACCTTCCCGTTGGTCGCCTCCAGGACCTTGAGAATATGCTCCCGCTCCACTTCGACCAGGGTGGCGAGGGGGCCCGCCCCTTCGAGCCCGGCGGGTACCGCCCCCAGGCGGTCGGGGAGGCGGAGCGTGGGGCCTTCAGACACCAGCACGGCCTGTTCGATGAGGTTCTGCAGTTCGCGGACGTTGCCGGGCCAGGCATAGGCCTGGAGGGCCTGGACCACGGACCTGGGCAGGTCCAGGGGGGGGCGACCCAGCTTCTGACAGAATCCATCGAGAAAGAACCGCGCCAGCATGGGGATGTCTTCCTTCCGGTGCCGCAGGGCCGGAACGGAGATGGGGAAGACGTTAAGGCGGTACCAGAGGTCCTCCCGGAAGCGCCCCCGGGCCACCTCCTTGGCCAGGTCCCGGTTGGTGGCGGCCACCACCCGCACATCGGCCTGGAGGGTGCGGGTGCCCCCCACCCGCTGGAACTGGCCGTCCTGGAGCACCCGCAGCAGCTTGGCCTGGACGTCCGGGGAGAGCTCCCCCACCTCGTCCAGGAAGAGGGTGGCTCCGTCCGCCAGTTCGAAGCGACCCTTCCGGAGCGCCTGGGCCCCGGTGAAGGCGCCCTTCTCATGGCCGAAGAGCTCGCTTTCGGCCAGCCCTGGTGGCAGCGCCGCGCAGTTCACCTTGACCAGGGCGCGTCCACTCCGCGGACCCAGGGTGTGGATGGCCGCAGCGACCAGTTCCTTTCCGGTGCCGGTTTCGCCCTGAATGAGGACCGTGGTACCCGAGGGGGCCACCTGGCGGATACGGAAGAGCAGGTACTTCATGGGGTCGCTCTGGCCGATCAGTTCACTGGAGCCCTCCACGGACTGGATCTTCTCGCGGTAGTAGGTGTTCTCCGCCTCCAGCCGGTCCTTCAGGGCCCCGATCTCCTGGTAGGCCCTCAGCAGGTCAAGCTCTCCCTGCTTGTGGGCCGTGATGTCCCGGATGCTGCCCCGGGTGCCCGCCGAGCGCCCGCCCTCGAGTCGGACTGGATTGTTGGTCTGTTCCACCCAACGGATGGCCTCCTCCCGGGTGCGGATCCGGTACTCCAGGGCGGTGGGGGCCTCTGCCTCGAGGGCTTGCGCTTGATGGGCCTCCCAGGCTGGGCGGTCCGGGTCCGTCACCAGGGAAGGCAGCAGCCCAGCCTCGGAGTGGAAGCTTGCAGGCGGGTGACCGCTCACCCGCTCGCAGGCCGGAGACAGGTATTCGAAGCTTCCATCGGGGCGCTGCCAGAACTCCCAGTCATGGGTGAAGTCGGCCACGGTCCGGTAGCGCGTTTCCGCTTCGGCCAACTCCCGCTCGATCCGCTTGCGTCGGCGGAGTTGGATGACCAGGCCTGCCACGAGGAGGCTTTCGAGAAGGATGATGCCGAGGCCGGCGCTGATCTCCTTCCAGTAGGCGTCCCACAGACTGGGCCGGCGGAACCGGAATTGGCTGCCCGGCGGCAGCTGCCGTTCCCGCAGGTGCCAGCGCTCCACCTGGCGCCAATCGAACAGGGGGACCATCCCCACGTCCGCCAGCACGGGAATGGAGGCGGCGGACTCCCCCTGGAGGATCCGGAGGCCCAGCCCCGCGGCGATGCGCCCGGAGAGCTCCATGCTGAGGAGCACCCCCCCCAGGATTCCGTCCCCGAGGTCCTCGGCCACGACCCCGAACACGGGCCGCCGGCTGGCGGCACTGATGCGGCTGAGGGGGTCGTTGGTGCCGAAGTCCTGTCCCGCTGCGTCCCGCAGCATGCTGGCGAAGAGCACAAGCTCGTCGGGATGGAGCTGGCCCACCCGTGCTTCGACCTGCTCCAGGGACAGGTCGTTCAGGTATTCGAACTCCAGGCGTCCGGCATAGGGCGCGAAGAGCATCGCCCCCCAGCGGGCCTGATCCCTTTCGTAGTCGCTGGCGCCCAGCACCACGTGGATCCGGCGGGTTTGCGGATAGAGCGCCAGCATGAGGTCGATGGTCTTCGAGGTGTTGTCCGCCGGCAGTACCCCTGTGAGGTTCGGGCGCAGGGTCCGGGCGGCCTCCACCCGTCGCCGCGCCACGTAACAGGTGACGATGGGCACTGTCGGGAGGAACTTCCGCGCCATGACGAAGTCCAGGGCCGTGGGCCCGACCAGCAGCAGGAGATCCACGCTCCGGCGGCCGTACTTTTCGTTATAGAGGGTCAGCAGGCTGGTCTCGTAGGCCGGTCCCGAGAAGCGGTCCAGCCCGGTGTACTCGCTGTAGACGTCCACCGGAACGGGGGACCCCTTGAGGATGCCCTCGGTGATGGCCTGGCTCAGCTCGTGCACGCCGGGCAAGTCCTGGGGCATCGAGTAGAGCACCACGACGGTCTTCCGATGCCCCTTGGGCGCCTCCAGGTGCGGGGCTCCCTGGAGGGACAGGGGCGCCACCAGAGCCAACAGGGCCAAGGCTAAGGCCTGAAGCCGACCGAGGGGGGACGCGGAGGGGCGGGAAGCGAGCATCCCTCCGATGTTAGCCGGATCGTTCCTGGCTCGGCCCGGGTAGTCTGGCTACCCTCGAGGTCCGGAACCCGCCGGGCCGGCGGACCGGGACGGAGGGCCTGATGTCCCTGCTGCTGCTCATCCCGCGGAATGGCAATCCGCCCCCGCCCTGGGTCCTGCTACTGGTGCCCCTGGGCTTCCTGGGAGCCTCCTGGCTCACGAACCACTTGATGGGCATCGACGCCATGTACCAGGACTGGCCGGCCGACCCCAACGATCCCATCGAGCGGAACCTGGGCTGGGTGCAGGTGGAATTCGGCACCTTCCGGGGCCACTCTCCCATGGCCATCAAGTTCGGCCGGCGTTGCCTCCACCTCAAGCAGCCCTTCCCCTTCCAGCCTGCCTGGTGGAAGGGGCCCGCCTCCATCCCCTGGACCGAGGTGCTGCTGGAAAGAGCGCCGAAGGTGGCCTGGTGGGCCATTCTCAGCCCCGCCGAATTCCGCCTGGGCCAGGGCGGTCGATTGATCCGGTTGCGCGGCAAGGCGGCGAAGGCACTGATGGCGCACCTTGGGCTGTCGCTGGCTGGACCGGGGGTCGGTCCCATGAGTCTCACGCCACCGCCGGGACCTGGCGCCATCCGGCCGAGGTGACTTACACCGCGTCGGCGATGGCCTTGCCCATGTCGGTGGTGCTGGCCTTGCCGCCCATGTCCGGGGTGCGCAGACCGCTGACCAGCACTTTTTCGATGGCGGCCATGACGGAGGCGCCGGCCTCGGGGCAGCCCAGGTGATCCAGCATCATGGCCCCGGCCCAGATGGCGCCGATGGGGTTGGCGATGCCCTGGCCGTAAATGTCCGGCGCCGAGCCATGGACCGGTTCGAACATGGAGGGGAAATCGCGCTCTGGGTTCAGGTTTGCACTCGGCGCGATGGCGATGGTGCCGGTGCAGGCGGGGCCCAGGTCCGAGAGGATATCGCCGAAGAGGTTGGAGCCCACCACCACATCGAACCAGTGGGGGTTGCGCACGAACTGGGCGCAGAGGATGTCGATGTGGAACTGGTCCACCTTCACTTCGGGATAGGCGGCCGACATGGCCTTCACCCGCTCGTCCCAGTACGGCATGGTGATGGCGATGCCATTGGACTTCGTGGCCGAGGTGAGGTGCTTCTTGGGCCGCGACTTGGCGATGTCGAAAGCGATCTTCAGGATGCGGTCCACGCCCTGGCGGGTGAACACGCTCTGCTGCATGGCCAGTTCCTGATCGGTGCCCTCATAGAGCCGGCCGCCGAGGCTGGAGTACTCGCCCTCGTTGTTCTCCCGCACCACCACCATGTCGATGTCGCCCACCTGGCGGCCCGCGAGCGGGCAGGGCACGCCGGGCATGAGCTTCACCGGGCGCAGGTTGGCGTACTGGCGGAAGCCGCGGCGAATGGGTATCAGCAGACCCCAGAGCGAGACGTGATCGGGCACGCCCGGGAAGCCCACGGCGCCGAGGAAGACGGCGTCGTGGTGCCGGATCTGGTCGAGACCATCCTCCGGCATCATGCGGCCCTGCTCGAGGTAGTACTCGCAGCTCCAGGGCAGGCCATCCCAATGGAAGCTCAGGCCATGCTTGGCGCCAGCGGCCTCCAGCACGCGGATGCCCTCGGGGATGACTTCCTTGCCGATGCCGTCGCCGGGGATGGTCGCGATGTTGAAGTCACGCACGGGAGCCTCCTCGAACTCTGGGCAGAAAACAGCCCCGCCGGCAAGTGGGTCTGTCGGTTCTGGCGGGCCTCAGAAGAACAGCTTCGACAGGCCGAAGGCGACGCAGGTGGAAACGCCGACGCCAATGAGGCCGGGCACCATGAAGCTGTGGTTCAGGAGGTATTTGCCGATGTGCGTGGTGCCGGTGCGGTCCATGTTGATGGCGGCCAGGTCGCTGGGGTAGAAGGCGAAGAAGAAGTAGGCGTAGCTGGCCGGGATCAGGCCCAGCAGCAGGGGCGTGGGCAGGCCCAGGGCGTAGCCGAAGGGCAGCATGATGGTGAGCGTGGCGGCCTGGCTCTTCACGAAGGCCGAGACGCAGAACATGGCGATGGCGAAGGTCCAAGGGGCGACCTGCACCATGCTCTTGATGTTGGCGATGAGGTAGCCTTCGTTGGCCTTGATGAAGGTCTCGCTCATCCAGGCGATGCCGAAGATGGAAACCACCGCGATCATGCCCGCGATGAAGACGCTGGAGCGGGCGATGTCCGGGGCCTTCACCT
>JBBRZL010000109.1:0-11794 GCA_038236735.1 Holophagales bacterium
CCGGCAAAGCCAGGGCCTCTCTTTTCTCCGGGGGTTCCGCGCTGCGCTTCACTGCGCGCCTCCGCCTGACGCCGCGCTGTGCGTGGCTCCCGCTCACCTGCGGCTCGCGGAGTCGGAGCCTCCCCCCGGGCCCCCGCGAGAGGCCCCGGCAAAGCCAGGGCCTCTCTATTCTCCGGGGGTTCCACGCTGCGCTTCACTGCGCGCCTCCGCCTGACGCCACGCTCTACGTGGCTCCCGCTCACCTGCGGCTCGCGGAGTCGGAGCCTTGCGCTCGGCCCGGCCTGAGCGTCCAGGGTCCCAATCCCGCTACCATCACGCATGCCATCACGCCGCATCCTCGTCCTTGTCCTGCTCGGGTTCGCCTCGGGGTTGCCGCTCTTCCTCACGGGTTCGACGCTGAAGGGTTGGATGACTGACGAGAAGGTGAGCCTCGGCACCATCGGGCTCTTCAGCTTCGTGACGCTGCCCTACAGCCTGAAGGTGTTCTGGGCCCCCCTCCTGGATCGCTTTTCGCTGCCGGGGCTGGGTCGCCGGCGGGGCTGGATGCTGCTCATGCAGGCCGGCATGGCTCTGGCCCTGGTCCAGCTGGCGCGCTCCCAGCCGCGGGTGGATCTCTACCGGGTGGCCCTGCTGGCGCTGGCCGTGGCCTTCACCAGCGCCACCTTCGACATCGCCGTGGATGCCTGGCGGGCGGAGGCCCTGGAGCAGAAATTCCTGGGCCTGGGCAACAGCATCCACATCACGGCCTATCGCGTGGCCATGCTGGTGAGTGGCGGGCTGGCGCTGATTCTGGCTGACCTCTACGGCTGGCGGTTCAGCTACCTCCTCATGGCCGGACTCACGGTCCTGGGCATGGCGGGCACCTGGTTGGCCATGAATACCGATACCGTGGCCCGGGCACCCCGCACGCTTCAGGAGGCCGTCGTGGGGCCTGGGGCGGATCTGTTTCGACGCAGGGGCATCGGGCTCCTGCTCATGTTTACGGTGTTCTACAAGCTGGGGGACTGGCTGGCGGAGGCCATGACCATCCCCTTCCTGATGCGGGGCATGGGCTTCACGAAGCTGCAGATCGGCACGGTGCAGAAGACCACGGCCATGGTGGCCATCATCCTGGGCGGCTTGATCGGCGGCTGGATGCTCATGCGCATGAGCCTGCGGAAGGCGCTGCTGATCTGCGGCTTCGTGCAGGCGGGCAGCATCCTGGGCTTCTGGGCCATCTCGCTGCTGGGCCGGCACCTCCCCCTGCTGGTGGCCGCCAACACCCTGGAGAACCTGGCCTACGGCATGGGGGGCAGCGCCCTCGTGGCCCTGCTTATGGGCAGCTGCAACCGCAGCTACACGGGCACCCAGTACGCGCTCTTCAGCGCGCTCACGGCGCTGCCCCGCACCCTCTTCGCAGGCATGACCGGCTTCATGGCCGACTGGTACGGCTGGAAGCTCTACTTCCCCATCTGCGCCCTGGCTGCCATCCCCGGCCTGCTGCTGCTGCTGCTCTACGACCGTTGGGGTCTGCCCGAGGACGGGCCGGCCTGACGGGCTATTTCGCCAAGGGTCGGCTGGCGCGCCGCCAGGCCCGCATGCCGCCCTTCAGTACGTAGATGTCGCCGAAGCCCCGTTGGACCAGGAGGTCGTAGGCCCGGTGGGAGAGCTGGTCCGTCTCGTCCACCAGGATGAGGGACCGGCTGGCCTTGGGATCTGGCGCCAGAAGCCGGGTTTTGAGGTCTGCGAACGGCACCTGGAGGCAGCCACGAATGTGGCCCGTACGGAAATCCTTGGGCTCGCGGAGGTCCACCACCAGGGCCCCGGCACCCAGCAGCAGGCTCTCCGCCGCCGAGTCCAGTACGTGGCGGCCCCGGGAGCGGCGCCAGGAGGCGATGCTCGGCAGCCCCACCAGCAGCAGGAGCACCAGGCAGACGACCGCAATCTGCAGGCCCGGCAGGTAGAAGCCATGCCGCACCCCGCCTTCCAGGGTGGGCGGGGCGAGGGCGGCGATGACCATGGAACCTCCGGGCTGGCCTGTCTCAGAACTCCGGTAGACCCAGCGAGACCGCCAGGGCCCGGAAGGCCTCGGGAATGGGCGCTTCCGCATTGATGCGTACGCCAGTCATGGGCTGGTTCACCGAGAGTTTCCAGGCGTGGAGGGCCGGATGAGGCAGGATGAGGGCGCCACCATCCACGTCCTTCCAGCGGCCGGGACCGCCGTAGAGGGGATCGCCCATGAGGGGCGCCCGCAGGTGGGCCAGGTGCACGCGGATCTGGTGGGTGCGCCCGGTGAGCAGTTCGCATTCCACCAAGGCGATGCTGGTGGTGCGGGCCAGCACGCGGATGCGGGTCTGGGCGGAGCGCCCGCCCGCGGCCACCACCATGCGCAGGCGGTCCCGCTTGTGGCGGGCGATGGGCTCGTCGATGAGCAGGCTGCCCAGCTGGGGCAGCTTGGGCGAGTGGCGGACGATGGCCAGGTACCGCTTCTCCACCGTGCGTTCCTTGAACTGGGCCTGGATGGCGCGCTGGGCGTCGGCGGTCTTGGTGAGGCAGAGGCAGCCCGTGGTGTAGCGGTCCAGGCGGTGCACGAGGCCCGGCCAGCCCGAGGCCAGCTCCTCGGTGTCCTCGGCCTCCTCGATGACGGATTCCAGCGCCACGGGGGCCTGGAGGCGGTGCAGCAGAGCGTTGACGATGGTGCCCCCAGCGTGGCCTGGGCCTGGATGCACGACCATGCCCGCGGGCTTGTCGACGATCCACAGCTGGGCATCTTCGTAGAGAGTGGGCAGGTCGATAGCCTCCGCCTCCAGGTGGGCGGCGGGAGGGGCGACTGCAGGCAGGTCGGTTTCCACCAGGTCGCCCGGCCGCAGCTTGCCGCCGCCCTTGGTCACCGGCTGTCCATTCACCAGCACCTCGCCAGTACGGACGTGCACATCCCAGCGGGCCCGGGGGATGTCAGGGAAGCGGTCGGCCAGGAAACGGTCCAGACGAGGGGCGCCTGCTTCGGCAATGAGCTGGATCACTTGGTCTCCTTGGGGCGTTTCCAGAACAACCAGAGCCCCAGGCCCAGCAGCATGAAGGCTAGGCCCGTGAGCCGCCCCGTGCTGAGCCAGGCCCAGTTCAGCCAGCCCGTGCCCCGGTCCCCGTCGCCCCGCCAGGTCTCGGTGAGGACGCGGCCGAGGCCCTCCACCAGGAAATAGAGGGCAAAGATCTGGCCCTGGAAGGCGCGCCTGGGGCGGGCCAGGAGGAGCACCACCATCACCGCGAGATTGGCGAGCGAGTTGTAGAGTTGCACAGGATGTAACGGGATGCCCAGGGGCGTGCCGCTGAAGAGGCGCGCGATGGGATCCGTGAAGGTGGTGGCCCAGGGCGCGTGGCTCTCGGTGCCGTAGCAGCAGCCGGCAGAGAAACAGCCCAGGCGGCCGATGGCTTGGCCCAGGGCCACGCCGGGCACCAGGGCATCGCCGGTCGCGCGGAGAGGCAGGCCCTGGCCCTTGCGGAGTTTCCAGAAAAACACCGCCGTGGCGGCGATGATGCCCCCGTGGATGGCGCCGCCTGCCCGCAGGGTCCCCATGGTAAAGATTTCCGCGAAAGTCATCGCGCCTTCCTGGCCCGCGGGTGTGACCAGTCCCACGAGGATCATCAGGAGCTTCGAACCCACGATGGCCGCAATGAGGATGGCAATGGCCAAGTCCGTGATGGCCGCCGGCGCCAGGCCGTCCAGCCGGCCCTGTCGTTTGGCCAGGGCTGTCCCCGCGAAGAAGGCTATGGCCAGCAGCAACCCATAGGTACCCAGGGGGAACGAACCGATCTCAAAAAGAACAGGGTGCATGCTGGATTCCGAACAGATGGTGGAAACTGAAGACCGAAGAAGGAAAACTGGAAGCTGAAAACCGAAAAGGAGCCCCCATGTCCCGGAGCCTGACGACCCTGACCGCGCAGGAACTGGCCGAACGCCTGGAGGGCACCCTGGAGCATTGTCCCCCGGATCGCCCCATTTCCGAAGTAAAGCCCCTGGAGGAGGCCGGGGCTGGCTCCGTGAGTTTCCTGGCCAACCCCAAGTACGCCGCCAAGGCCAAGGAGAGCCCCGCCGGCTTGATCCTCGTGGATGCTTCGGCGGATCTGGGTGACCGTCCCGTCCTGCGGGTGCAGCATCCCTACTGGGCCTTCGCCCAGGCCATCGGCTGGCTGCACCCGGAACCGATCCCGACCTGGGGCCACGAGTCCGTGCATCCCACGGCCAAGGTCGCCGAAGGCTGCCGCATCGCGCCGGGCGCCACGGTGGGTGCGCGGACGGTGCTGGGCCGGGGCTGTGTGGTACATCCGGGCGTCCACATCGGCCATGACTGCGTCCTGGGGACCGGTTGCGAGCTGTTTCCGGGCGTTGTGCTCTACCGCCGGACGCAGCTGGGTAACCGCGTGGCCATCCATGCGAATTCCGTGGTGGGTAGTGACGGCTACGGCTACGTGCTGGTGGAGGGCCGGCACATGAAGATCCCCCAGGTGGGCTGGGTGGAAGTGGGTGACGACGTGGAGATCGGCGCCGGCGTCTGCATCGACCGCGGGGTGTTGGGCCCCACGCGCATCGGCGCCGGCACCAAGATCGACAACCAGGTGCAAGTGGCGCACAACGTGCAGGTGGGGCAGCACTGCCTGCTGGTGGCCCAGACGGGTATCAGTGGCTCCACGAAGCTGGGCGACTATGTCACCCTCGCTGGCAAGGTGGGCGTGATCGGCCACATCGAGATCGGCAGCCGCAGCGTTGTGGGCGGCAACAGCGTGGTGGCCAAGAGCCTGCCCGAGGGCAGCTTCGTCACGGGCTTCCCGGCCCGGCCCCACCGCGAATGGACCGAATCCCAGGCCGCCCTGAACCGCCTGCCGAAGTTCATGAAGCAGATGCGGAAGGGGTGATCAGCCCAGGGCCTGCAAGGGTGAGGCTCCTGCGAGGGCCCGGAGGTCGGGTGTTCCCGGGGGCAGGGCGAAGACCTGCAGGTCCACGGGCTTCCCAAGGGTGCTCAGTTCGGCCTCGAGGGCAGCACGGAAGGAGGCGAGCTGCCCGGGGTCCTGGAGCCAAAGCCGGACCCGAAGCCCCGAGCTGCGCTGCTCCAGGCCCATGCGGACGTCACCCAGGGCGCTGAAGGGCACGCTGAGAAAGACGCGATGCACGGTTTCGACGCCGCTCCCGGCCGGCTCCTGGTCCCGCTCGACCCAGAGGCGCATGGGCTCGGCCCCCGGAGCCCAAGGCAGGGGCAGCTCGAACCAGCCGGTGTCCTCCTTGGCCTGCAGGCGGTGGAAGGCGGACTCGGCCGTGGTGGCCGCCGGATCGGCCAGGGACTTCATGGCCGCCTTCATCCAAGTGGACCAGGCTTCGGGCCCTTCCGCGACAGCCGTCCCGGCCTGGAGGAGGCTGCGGAACAGGGCGGCGAGGGAAGACTGGGCCTCCGTCGTCTGGAGCCGGGCCAGCAGCGGACCCGCCTCACCATGGGCCAGCGGGGACAGCAGAGCCGGACTGGTGGGCGGCGTGGCCCGGACCACCTGCAGGCGCAGGCCGGCGCCTTCGGGCAGGGGCAGCGTGGTCAGCGTGAGGGAGCTGCCTTCCGGGAAGGGCAGGCTGCCCTGGGCCTGCAGCAGCTTGCCATCCGCCAGGCGCAGGAGCATTCCTTCCGGAAGGATCGCCTCCAGGGTGGCCTCGACGGTCTGCCCTGCCAGGCCGTTGAAGAGGGCCGGGGCCGAGGGCAGCGAGGTGGCCGGGAGGCTCAGGGACCCAAGGACGACCGGGGTGATCATCAGATCCGGAAGTGCCGGCGCAGATGACCGGGGATTTCCGCCAGGGGCGCCACGACGTCCACGCAGCCCCGCTCCACGGCGGCCCGTGGCATGCCGTAGACCACGCAGGATTCCTCGGATTCGGCGAGGGTAAGCGCCCCCTTCTTCTTCAGCTGCTCCATGCCCTTGGCGCCGTCCGAGCCCATGCCGGTGAGGATGCCCGCCAGCACCTGGCCTTTGAACAGTTCCGCCACGCTCAGGAACAGCACGTCCACGCTGGGGCGGTGCAGGGAGGACACGGGCTCGGGACTCAGGTCGATGCAGCCCTTGGGTCCCCGGGCGCCGTAGGTCATGTGGATGCCGCCGGGCGCGATGTACACGGTACCGGCCTTGAGGGGTTCGCCCTGCTCGGCCTCCTTCACGTGCACCAGGCAGAGGCCATCCAGCCGGTCGGCAAAGGGTTTGGTGAAGGTGCTGGGCATGTGCTGGACGATGAGGCAGGGTACGGGCAGGTTGGCCGGCAGGGTCGGCAGGATGTCCTGGAGCGCCTTGGGGCCGCCGGTGGAACTGCCAATCACCAGGAGTTCTGCCTGGGGAGAAGAGGCCAGCGTGGCCCCGGATGGGGGTGGCGGAGCCGAGGGCTTCAGGGGCGGGGAAGGTCGCGGCGCCGTGGGTGTGGTGGGTGCATGGGAGGGAAGTGCGGCGCCTGGCGAGGCCTTCTTGAAGCGGGGGCTCGCGGCCAGACGGCGCACCTTCTCCTGCAGGTCGTGCTGGATCTGCAGGATGCTCATGCTGGCAAAGCTGTTCTCCTTGGGAATGAAATCGAGGGCCCCAAAGGAGAGGGCATCGAAGGTGGCCTGGGCCCCTTCCTGGGTGAGACTCGAGACCATCAGCACCGGCATGGGATGGTCCGCCATGATCTTCTTCAGGCAGGTGAGGCCGTCCATGCGCGGCATCTCGATGTCGAGGGTGACGATGTCGGGCTTGTGCTCCGCGATTTTCTCAAGGGCGTCGATGCCATCGCGGGCCGTGGCCACCACGCGCAGATCCGGGGCCTCCTCCAGCATTTTCTGAAGGGACTTCCGCATGAAGGGGCTGTCATCCACTATCAGGATGCGAATGGTCATGAGTTCCTCAAGCCTGGAATGCCACTTCGACGAAGGCCAGGGCATGGTCCACCTCGTCGTCGATGGAGAAGGTCAACCGTTCCACGTCCAGATCCTTGTGCAGGGCGCCAGCCAGGACTGCCTTGAAGGCTGGCAGCTCGTCCAGCGCGAGCAGGAGGTGCTCGTCCGCGGGCCCCATGGGGATGCGGGTGCGCACCAGGAGATCGGCCAAGTGGATCAGGTTGGGGAGAAAATCCTCGGGCTTGGGTACATGATGGTCCCGGATCACCTCGACGATGGCCGCCGGGAAGGACCAGTCCGCAGCCAGGAGGGCGCCGGCCTCGGCGTGGTCCATGCCCAGCAAGGCGCGCTCTGCGTCCACGAAGAAGGCGCCTTCGGCCACCTGCTGCAGCACAAGGGCATACTCCTCGGGGTAGCAGGTGTCGAGGGCGATCTTGCCGATGTCGTGGAGCAGGCCCGTCAGGAAGGCGGTTTCCGCCTGGCCATGC
Source organism: Holophagales bacterium (assembly GCA_038236735.1). Classification (GTDB taxonomy): domain Bacteria; phylum Acidobacteriota; class Holophagae; order Holophagales; family Holophagaceae; genus Geothrix. Next base: position 7,361 of record JBBRZL010000109.1, read on the forward strand.
CGCTTGGCCAGCATGCAGACACCCTTGGCGGTGAGGCCCACGGCCACGCTGTGCTGCCAGAGCTTCACGGCGTCAAGGTGGGCGCCGCCTCGCAGCGTCTTGATGACCGCCGCCCCCGTACCCAGGTTGGCGATGGCATCGAAGCCCAGGCGCAGAACGGCGGTGCGCAGGTCCATGACGGAGCCTTCGGTGGCATAGAGGGCCGAATTGGCGAGACGCAACAGCGTCGCCGAAAGGGAGGGATCCTTGGACAGGATGCCGAGAATGCGGTCCACGGTGCAGCGCTCGTCCTGCACGGCCTCGCCCAGGGCCACCACCGTGAGGGGGAGACTCGGAAGGGTCTTGGCTTTCAGGCGCGAAATGAACTGCTCCCGGGTGATCATTTAGAACTCCGTGTTCATCTAAAACTCCGCGATCATCGTCTTGTCCTGGTCGATGGCGTTCCGCACGCTTTCCTTGATGCCATCCAGGGCTTCCGGTCCGAGTTGCAGGATCGACATGGCCTGGGCGGAGGCGTCATCCAAGTGCCGGGGATCGCCGATGCCTACTTTTTCTTCCAGGGCCATCTGGTTGGCCAGGGCCACGATGGCGGCAAGCTCCTGGTAGTCATCGGGGGCATGGAGGGGGTCGTGGTGCCAGCGCACGGCCGCCTGAAGGCTGGCAGCCAGGTTCCACCGGCTCACCAGCGCCTCGCCGACCATGGCGTGGTCGAAACCGAAGATGTCCAGCTCCAACTGGAGGGAGTTGCCCTGCTCGTTGTAGACGGTGCGCAACAGGGTGCCGTAACGCTCGGGAAACTTCACGCCCAGGACGGATTTTCCGATGTCGTGCAGCAGGCCGCCGATGAAGGCCTCCTCGACCCGGGGGAAGCGCAGGCTCTTGGCGAAGGCGCGGGCGCCGATGGCGGACACCAGCGCATGTTCCCAGATGAGCCGTTCCTGCAGGCCCACCGTGCCGCGGTGGTAGAGGTTCTTGGCGGAGCTGGCGATGACCACGCTCTTGATGGTGGAGAACCCGAGGGTCATGATCGCCTGGGTGAGGGTGGTCACTTCGCGCATCATGCCGAACATGGCGGAGTTCGAGATCTTCAGGATCTGGCTGGTGAGGGCCTGATCCATGGAAATGACCTTCCGCAGATCCTCGGCGTTGGCATCTGGATCGGCGGAGACGCGGAGCACCTGGGAGGCCACCTGGGGCAGGGGCGGCAGGTCTCCCAGGTTCGCGATGAGTTCTTGTGGGGTGATGGGCATGTGCTGGCTCCCGACTCTAATTCCGCTTCCGGTATCCCATGGCCTTGCTGAAGTGCAGCAGCTCGAAACCTGTGTTGAAAGAATGGATGCTTTCGCTGTGTCCCACCAGCAGGTAGGCCTGCGGTTGGAGCTGGCCGTGGAAGCCCTTCAGGACTTGGGCTTTCACGTTCTCGTCGAAATAGATCAGGACATTGCGGCAGAAGATGATGTCGAAATTCCCCAGCTGGCGGTAGGCCGGATAATCCACCAGGTTGAAGTTCTTGAGGCTGACGAGCCGCTGGAGCTCGGGTTTCACCTGGAAGAGGTCCTTGCCGAGGGGCAGGAAGTGGCGCTGGAGTTGTTCCGGTGTGAGATTCCGCAGGGTGTAACTGTTGTAGACGCCGTCCTGGGCCTGGGCCAGCACCTTCTCGCTGATATCCGTCCCCAGGATCTCCACCGTGAAGCCCCGCAGCACGGTGTCCTTGAGCTCCTGGCAGATCATGGCCAGGGTGTAGGGTTCTTCGCCGCTGGAACAGGCCGCGGACCAGATGCGGAGGCGACTTTGGCCCCGCTCCCGGGCCTGCCTGGCGGCATCGGGCAGCACGATGTTCTGGAAGGCCTCGATCTGGGGCGGGTTGCGCCAGAAGCTCGTTTCGTTGGTCGTGATCTCCACGAAGAGCCGCTTCAACTCGGAAGCGCCCTGGCTCCCCTGGAGCAGCGACAGGTACTCGGCATAGCTCTTCAGCTTCAACTCGGCAATCCGCTTGCTCAGCCGGTTCTCCAGGAAATACTGCTTGGATTCGCTGAAGAAGATGCCCGATTTGGCATAGGTGAAGTCCCGGAGGCTCCGGAACTCGGCGAGGGTCATCTGTTGCTTGGCCTGGAGAGGGTCCATCTGGGAGCGTCCTAACCTTTGGAATCGGTCAGAGAACGGTTGCCTTGAATTTCCGACCGCTATCGCTCGAGGACCACCACCGCCAGGGCCAGGTCGCCGTCGTGGCTCAGCGTGCCATGAAGCTTGTGTATGTCCTTCTGGGCAAGCAGGTTGGCGAGGCCCCCCACCGCCCAGAGCTGGCCATTCAGGTAGCGCAGTTCCTTCCAGGACCAGCCGTCCAGGCCTGTGCCCAGGGCCTTGCCAAAAGCCTCGCGCAGGGCCCAGCGTCCGGCCAGGCGCTCCGGCAGGCGTTCCCGGTTGCCGCCCAGCAGGTAGGCGGCCTCATCGGGGTGGAGGATCCGCCCCGCGCATTTCTCCGCGCCGAAGCGTGCCACCAGGTGGCGCCAGCGACTTGGCGGGCAGAGGTCGGTACCCAGGCCGACGATCATGATCGCCTCAAACTGGGAGCACTCAGGACTGGTAGCCCCGGCCACCCCAAATCATGGGAGACACCGAGATACAGGGATTCAAGGAATGGATTTTTTAGCCACCGATGAACACCGATGAACAGTGATAAAAGATTAATAAAAAATGAATTGAAACTTCTATTCAAAAGCATTTTTTCATCATTTTTTACTCGGAGTTCATCGGTGTTCATCGGTGGACAATAGTCGTTTCCCTCGGTGTTTTTCCTGTCTCGGTGGTGATCGCTCATGCCAGCTCCCGCGCGAACCAGTGGTCGCAGCCGCCATGGCCGGTGCGGCCCAGGGGCGCGCAGAGGGGCTGGAAGCCGAGCTTCGCGTAGAGGCGGAGCGCCTGGTCCATGCCCGTGAGGGTCTCCAGGTAGCAGGTCTGGTAGCCGAATGACTTCGCCACTTTGAGGCAGTGGCGCAACAGGGCTTCGCCCAGACCCAGGCCCCGGGCCTCGGGCAGGAAGTACATCTTCCGCAGTTCACAGACGCCGGCCTCGCCACCGGCCAGGGCCGCGATGCCCGCGCCGCCGACCACCTGGCGGCCTGCGTCTTCCACCACGAAATAGGCAGCGCCCGGAACGGCATAGGCCGCGCTCATGTGGTCCACCTCGGGGTCATGGATGGCGAAGCCTGGTCCGTCCGCGCCGAACTCCGGCATCACCCTGCGGATGAGGGCTGCCACGGCGGCGTCGTCCTCGGGGCGGATGGGGCGGAAGCTGAGCATGGGGTCAAGGGTAGCGCAGAGCTCTCCTGGAGCTCACTCCGGCCAATGGTGCTTGGGATACCGTCGCGACAACCCCGGTCGCAGTTCCTGGTAGGCCCGCTGCCAGAAGCCGGCGAGGTCCGTGGTGACCTGGAGGGCGCGCATGTTCGGTGCCAGCAGGTGCAACACCAGGGGCACCGCGCCGCCGGCCACGGCGGGGCTCTTTTTCAGGCCCCAGAAATCCTGGAGTCGGGAGGCGATCCAGGGGGGATCGTCCTCGTAGTGGACCTTGGTGGGGCGGCCTTTGGGCAGCTGGATGGCCTCGGGCGCCCAGGTGTCCAGCAGGCGCAGGGTCTCAGCCGGAAAGCCCTGGCGCAGGGCCGCGGGCCAGTCCACGTCCTGGACTTCGCGCAGGCTGCTGCGCCCCGCGCAGGCGCCGGCCAGCAGCGGCCTCAGCAGGTCATCCGGCAGAGCCAATTCCGGACGATGCTTGCGGAGAAAGGCCAGCCGGGCCAGGAACCGCGCGGGCACCTCATCCAGGGTACGGTCCCGCAAGGCTTCGACCAACAGCGCAGCCACCCGCGGATCCGAAGGATCGGCGGGCCCCCGGTTCGCGTCGATGGTCAATCCGTCGTAGCGGAGTTCCGTCCTGCGCTCCACGCGCCCCGCGGCGGCGTTGAAGAGCACCTCATCCACGTCCTCCAGGCCCTCGGGGAAGGCCTCCAGCAGCCAGTCCGCCTCGCAGCGGGAAGCCAGCCGGATGAGGGTCTGCGAGCCAGTGCCCTGCTTCAGGGCCTCAGCCTCCAGGGCGAGGACCAGGCCTGGCCGGCGCACGCGACTGGCAGCATCCAGCTTCGCCCCACCGCCCCCGGCAAAGGCGCAGGTGCCGTTGGCGGAGAGCTGGCCCACGCGGTCCGGGTAGGCCTGCAGGAGGGCCTTCAGCAGGCGCGTTTCCGCATCCACCGGTTCCACCGGAGAGGGCAGCAATCGGGCGAGCGACTGCACGGCCCGCCGCGCCCGCTGCAGGGCTGCGGTGTCCAGGCCCGCCGCCCGGCAGGCCCCCGCGCCGAAGCTCGCGGCCTCGGCCTCCTCAAACTGGTCCAGGCGCAGCAGCAGGTCTGAATCCGCGCCGTGACCCGCGGTCACGGGGGCCCA
>JBBRZL010000110.1:0-11558 GCA_038236735.1 Holophagales bacterium
CCAGCAGGTGGTGGTCATCGGCGGCGGCAACGCCGCCATCGATACGGCCCGCACGGCCATCCGCCTGGGCGCCGAGTCCGTGACCGTGCTCTACCGGCGCACCCGGGAGGAGATGCCCGCCTACGCCGAGGAGATCGAGGAGGCCGAGAACGAGGGCGTGAAGATCCGGGTGCTGACGGCGCCCCTGGAGATCCTCAACTGGGAGGGCCTGGTGACGGGCGTCTCCTGCCAGGCCATGACCCTGGGCGAGTTCGATCGCAGCGGCCGGCGGCGCCCCGTCGCCTGTGAAGAGCCACCCTTCGTGATCCTGGCGGACCAGGTGATCACCGCCATCGGGCAGCGCCTGGAGCCCGCCAAGCTCCTCGGGGACCTGAAGGTGGCCCTCAACCGCGAGGGCTTCATCGCCGCCGATCCCCACACCGGTCGCACCTCTCTCGACTGGCTCTACAGCGGCGGCGACGCCGTGACGGGCCCGTCCTCGGTGGTGGAGGCCGTGGCCGGCGGCGAACGAGCCGCCGTGGCCATCGACGCGCAGTTCACCGGGGCCGAACATGCCTTCTGGCAGCGGGAACGGGCCTGTACCGTGCCCTTCGATCCCGAGGCTGAGCTTGTGCACCAGCCCCGCGCCCATATGGAACTGTTGCCCGTGGAGCGCCGCCGCGAGAACTTCAACGAGGTGGAGCAGTCCTGGACGGAACAGGTGGCCGTCTGCGAAGCCCGTCGCTGCCTGCGCTGCGATTTCCGGGAATCGGAGGACTGATGTCTCCGCTGCCGTGCCACGGGTCTCCCGTCGTCGTTCCAAATCCTTCCCGTACAAAGGGGCTGCGATGATCAAGCTCACCATCGATCAAAGCGAAGTGGTGGTGCCTGAGGGCACCTCCGTGCTCAATGCGGCCATCCAGGCCGGCATCCGCATTCCTTCCCTCTGCCACCTGGAAGGGGTCCACCTGTCGGGCGGCTGCCGGGTCTGCCTGGTGGAAGTGGAAGGGGCCAGGGCCCTGCAGGCCTCCTGCTACATGCCCGTGTCCGAAGGACTCAAGATCCGCACCAACACCCCCAAGGTGCGCGCCGCCCGGCGCACGGTGATGGAGCTGCTGCTGTCGGACCACGAGGGCGACTGCCAGACCTGCGCCCGGTCCCACGACTGCGAGTTCCTGGCCGTGGCCCGGGATCTGGACATCCGCGAGTTGCACTTCACGGGCGCCAAGCACCATCGGATCATGGACGAGAGTACGCCCGCCCTGGTGCGCGACTCGGCCAAGTGCATCATGTGCCGCCGCTGCATCACGGTGTGCAGCGACATCCAGGCCACCGGTGCGCTGTGGGCCCAGGACCGCGGCTTCGAGTGCGTGGCGGCCCCGGCCTTCGGCCAGATGCTGGATCGCGTGGCCTGTGTCCAGTGCGGCCAGTGCGCGGCGGTCTGCCCCACGGCGGCCATCACCGAGAAGGATCACATCGAGCGGGTCTGGGCCGCCCTTGGCGATCCCACCAAGCACGTCATCGTGCAGACGGCGCCCGCCATCCGTGCGGGCCTGGGCGAATGCTTCGGCCTGCCACCGGGCACCCGGGTCACGGGCAAGATGTCCGCGGCCCTGCACCGCCTGGGTTTCAATGCGGTCTTCGACACCAACTTCACCGCCGACCTCACCATCCTGGAGGAGGGCAGCGAGCTGCTCATGCGGCTCAAGACGGCCCTGGTGGACCACCAGGCCGTGGACCTGCCGCAGTTCACCAGCTGCTGTCCCGGCTGGATCAAGTACGCGGAGTACTTCCACCCGGAGCTGCTCCCGAACCTGTCCACCGCCAAGTCGCCCCAGCAGATGTTCGGCGCCCTGGCCAAGACCTACTACGCCCAGTCCATCAACCGCCGTCCCGAGGACATCTACGTGGTGTCCGTGATGCCCTGCACGGCCAAGAAGTTCGAGGCCCAGCGCCCGGAGATGAATGCCAGCGGCTTCCAGGACGTGGATGCGGTGCTCACCACCCGAGAGCTGGGACGCATGATCACCCAGTCGGGACTGGATTTCGTGGCCCTGGAGGACGAGCCCATGGACCAGCCCATGGGTACCAGCAGTGGCGCAGCGGACATCTTCGCCAACACCGGCGGCGTCATGGAGGCCGCCCTGCGTACGGTCTGGTGCCTGGTCACGGGCCTGCCCTTCCCCTTCGAGCAGCTGCACGTGGCGCCCATCGAGGGATTGGAGGGCGTCAAGGAGGTCTCCATCACCATTCCAAGCGCCGTGCCCGAGTGGGCCTTCCTGGAGGGCCAGACCCTGAAACTGGCCGTGGCCCATGGTTTGGCGAACGCAGAACGCCTGATCCAACAGGTGCAGTCCGGGGAGAAGGCCTACCACTTCATCGAGGTAATGACCTGTCCCGGCGGCTGCATCGGTGGCGGCGGCCAGCCCCGCTTCACCACCAACGAGGTGCGGCGAGAGCGCATGCAGGGCATCTTCGCCGAGGACGAGGGTAAGGCGGTCCGCATGTCCCATGAGAACCCGGCCATCGCGGCCCTCTACCGGGACTACCTGGGCGCACCTCTTGGCGAGCAGTCCCACCACTTGCTGCACACCCACTACCAGGCCCGGGCGATCCACCACTGACTTGTCCCTACCTCCAGAATCTGTGCTGAACTGGAGGGGAGGTTCGCCATGACGTTCACCATCGCCCACAGCCCCGATTCCGACGATGCCTACATGATGGCGCCCCTGGCCCTGGGGTGGCTGGACCCCGGGGGCTTCGACATCGAGTTCATCCGCAAGGACATCGAGACCCTCAACGCCGAGGCGCTAGACGCCCGCTACGACGTCACGGCCATCAGCTTCGGCGCCTACCCTGAGCTGCGGGAGCGCTACGACCTGCTGACGGCGGGCTCCAGCATCCAGGAGGGCACGGGCCCCCTGGTGGTGAGCCGCACACCCCTGGAACCGGCCGCCCTGAAGGGCATCACCATCGCCATTCCCGGCCGGCGCACCAGCGCCTATCTGTCCATGCGAAAGTGGTGCGCCGAGCAGGGCTTAGAACCCGCAGTGGAGCTGCTGCCCTTCGACCAGATCATGCCGGCGGTGCTGGCAGGCCGCTTTGAAGCTGGTCTGCTCATCCACGAAAGCCAGCTCATGTACCGGGAGGCGGGTCTTCGTCTGGTGGTGGATCTCGGAGCCTGGTGGAAGCACGCCTACGACCTGCCCCTGCCCATGGGTGGCAATGCCATCCGGAAAAGCCTACCCGCCGAGGTGAAGCAGCGCTTCGCCATCCTCATGCGCAAGAGCGTCGAGTTGGCGCGGGAACGGCACTGGGAGAGCGTGGACTACAGCCAGTCCTTCGGCCGCGGCATGGATCGCGAGATGATCGGCCGCTATGTGAACGCCTGGGTCAACGACTTCACCGTGGATCCCGGGCCAAGAGGGCGCGAGGCCGTGACGAAGCTGCTGGGCCTCGAACCGGTGTGGATCCAGGGCTGATTGGCTGCGGCGGTCAGTTGTAGAAGAAATTCGGCAGCCCAAAGGTACCCGGCGTGGTGGCGCTGTTAAGCCTGATGACGATGTCGCCGTCGGCCAGCACCAGGTCGGGTCGGCCGTCACCGTCCATGTCGGCGATGGCCACGCCCATGGGGCCGTAGACACCGGTGTAGTTGACGGCGGGCTGGAGGGCGCCGGCCGTGGCCGGGGTCTGGAGAAGGACGGAGACACTGCCAGGATCCCCCGGGAGGCCAGAGTTGGTGACGACCACATCCAGCTTCCCGTCGTTGTTCAGGTCGGCTATGGCCAGGGCGGTGGAACGATAGCCGGTCGCGTAGTGGACCGGGGCCAGGAAAGTGCCAGGCGTGGTGCCCTGGGTCAGCACGCTCAGGCCCATGGTGTCGGGGCTGGTGGCCGCGCCGTAGTTGGCGGTGAGCAGATCCAGCTTGCCATCTCCATTGAGATCCGCCGCCTTGATGGCCCCAGGTTGCACGCCGGTGGCATAGTCCGCAGCCGGGGCGAAGACACCCGCCGCGGTCTGCAGCAGCACGGAGACGGTGTTGGCGGCGGTGGCCACGGCGATGTCGGCCTGCCCATTGCCGTCGAGATCCGCCACGGTCACGGCCTGGGGGTCGCCGCCCACGGCGTAGGTCAGCGGCGCATTGAAGGTGCCCGTGGCAGTCTGGATGAAGACGAGCACGTTGTTGGCGCCGCTGGCCGCCACCACGAGGTCCATCCGGCCATCCGCATGGCCGCTGAGATTGCCCACGGCCACGTCCAGCGGCGTGCGGCCGGGCGTGGCGAGGGTGGTCGCGGGAAGGAAGAAACCGGGCCTGGCGGGATCCGCGAGCCGCACGGTGACGGAGTGATCCTCGGCATTGGCCACCACCAGATCCCGGCGGCCATCGCCATCGACATCCGCCGCCACCAGGTTGGCCGGTCCCGTGCCCACACCGAAGCGGGTGGGCATGGCAAACGCGCCAGCGGTGGTCTGCAGGCGGGTCGAGACGTAGCCCTGGGTGGAACTGTCGCCGAAGGAAGTGGACACCAGGCCCAGGATGTCGGGCAGGCCATTGGCGTCGATGTCCGCCACGGTGATGCCGTTCACCAGGTAGCCGGGAAATGGACCATCGTGATGGTCGGATCCAGTGCAGCCCAGGAGGGCGAGGATGCCAAGGGAACCGAACAAAAGACGGGTGCGGATGGCCATGGGGACTCCTTGAACCTGTTGCAACAAGGGTGGGAACTGGGAAAGTGATCCGCAAGGGTGCAAATATTGGACCCCGAGACCAAGGAACCGGTTGAAGGTTAAACCTCTTCGACCGTCACAGCCCAGGTGACCAGCTCCCGTGGCAGCAGGGCGGGCCAGTAGGCCACGATCTCCTGGGCCTTGGGGCGGCCCCCGGCGAAGCCCGTGACGCCCGCCGGACCCGCCGTCACCAGGGGGGCGAGTTCCCGGCCAAAGCGTTCGACCTTGGCCCGGTCCACATCCTTCACGCTGAGCCGCAGCACGATCTCAGCGGGGTCCACGGGGGCGGGGGCGATGCCCGCGTGGACTGTGCTGGCGCCCAGGAATTCCGCATCGGTATGCTCATAGGAGAAGCCCGCGGCCTTCAAGCGCTTCCAGACGATGTCGGCGCACAACTGAGCCTTTTCCAGGGCGCGGGGGCCGCAGAGGACCAGCTGCCCCGTGGCCTTGTAGCCCCGGAGATAGGCCCCGCTCACCTTGAGGAAGGGCGTGCGGGGCTGGCCCGTGACGCCACTGACGCGCACCCGGTCGGGTCCGGCCTGTTCCAGCCGGAGGCTGGTGAAGTCGGCCACCACGTCCGGCGTGATGTAGTGCTCGGGATCTCCCATCTCGTAGACCAGCTGCTCGCTCACGGTATCCACGGTGACCATGCCGCCGGTGCCCTCAGGCTTGGTGATGACGAAGGTGCCATCCTCCGCACACTCGGCGATGGGGTAGCCCACGTTCCAGAGCTCCGGTACTTCCCACCAGCGGGTGAAGTTCCCTCCCGTGCACTGGGCCCCGCATTCCAGGATGTGCCCGGCAATGGTGCCCGCGGCCAGGCGGTTCCAGTCATCGGCAGCCCAGCGGAATTCGTGGATCAGAGGCGCCAGCGTGAGCCCTGGATCGGTGCAGCGCCCGGTCAGCACGATGTCGGCGCCGGTATCAAGGGCCTCCACCATGGCCTGGGTCTGGAGGTAGACGTTGGCGCTGAGGATTTCTCGGGGCGCCTCGAAGAGGCCTTCGCCCGTGTCCATGTTGGCCAGCTTCAGGCCCTGGGCCTGGAATTCGGGGAGGCGCGCCAGCAAGTCGTCGCCGGTCACGGTGGCGATCTTGAGGCCGGTGATGCCCAGCTGCCTCGCCACCGCCAGCACTGCCGCCCGGCAGGCCTCCGGGTTCACGCCGCCAGCGTTGGCCACCACGCGGATGCCCTTGGCCTTGAGCTGGGGCAGCACCCGCCGCATGAGGTCCACGAAATCCGTCGCGTAGCCCAGGCGGGGCTCCTTCCGGCGCTGCTTCTGCATGATGGAAAGCGTCACCTCGGCCAAGTAGTCCAAGGTCAGATAGTCGATGCCGCCGGCCTCCACCAGGCGCACCGGAGCGTCGATGCTGTCGCCCCAGAAACCCTGGCCGTTAGCGATGCGGACAAGCTTGGGCATGGAATCTCCGGTGGGGCGATTCTACAGTCTAGTGTGTCCGCGTCCGTTCCAGCAGGTGGGCGACGCCGTGGGCGTAACAGTCCAGCAGGGGCGCCTTGTGCGGGCGGAGGATCAGCTGCCCTTTGTCCAGCACGAGGATGCGCCGCCGCCCGAAGAAGGAGGCGAAGCTGCGGAACAAGCCCTCCAGGGGCCAGATCCGCGCCCACTCCCCGACAGCATACGAAATGGACACCCGGCTGGCCAGCAGGTAGTCCGCGTTGCTCCGGTGGTTCATGACGTAGACCACGGAGGCGTCACGGGGAATGCGGTTCAGGGCGGCCTCAGCGCTGCGGCCAATGCGCACGCGGTAGCAGGTGCGCAACAGCCCGCCCGCCAGGCGCTTGCCGAAGGCGTAGGTGGTAATGAGGTTGAAATTCGGAATGATCTCGTCGAGGTAGAGGCTGACGTCAGCCATCAGGCTCGCCTCCTCCCGCCCAGTCTCCACGGCCAGGGCTGTGATCCGGGACCTCAACTCGACGTCGGCCAACAGGTCCGCCTTCAGCCGCTGTTTGCGGGTGAGGGTCACCGGATTCAACCGGAAGCCCAGTTCCCGTCGGGTGCGCAGGGCCTGGCGCCAGACCAGGCGCCGATAGGCGCGCCGGAGGGTCCTCCGGAGGAGCATCAGCAACAGAAGCCCCGCTAGGGCGAGGAGCCACCACCAGGTTTTGGGAATCATGGAGGGACTATGACTCGGTCCCGGAGGAAGGCGTCAACTCTGCTGCGGGATCCTGGAGCTGGCGTCGGCGCTACTTCGCTCCGAGGACGCGAAGTCCGATGCTGAGGGCCAGGGGGACCAGCACACAGATGAGGGCGCCAGCCGTCTTCAGCCGCAGCAGGTAACGCACGGCCAGGTAGGCCAGCACGGCTTCCGCGAAGTAGAACAGGTCCAGGCTGTAGTAGAAGGCCTGGAGCTTGAAGCTGTCCACGTGCAGGAAATAACCCAGGGAAGTCGGCGTGATCTTGTCTGGAGTGAGGCCGCCGATGGGGCGCATCAGGCAGATCACGATGAGCAGCAGGGTGATGGGGAGCTTGACGAGACCGGGCACCACGGCCGCGCTGAGGGCCTGGGGATAACTGGGAGCCTCAGCCTCGGGCAGGGCCTTGCCGACCAGCCAGTAGAAGAGGCCGACCAGGGCCATCACGAAGGCCGGACCAAAGAGGGCTGCGAGCACACTGAAGGGGAGGATGAACTTCTTCTGCATCTCGATGATCGTGTCGATCTGCGCGGACTGGATCTGGGGATTGCGCTCCAGGATGGGCCGCAGCATTTCATCCACGTCCACCTTTAAGCCCCAGATCAGCGTGACGATGACTGCACAGACAATCGCCACACCCAGGGCCCAGCCCCAACTGGGGGCCTTGTTCAGGCGCTGGAAGAGCTCCACGGGGCCGGTGAAGACGCCAACGATCTGGTCCAGAAGGCCAGGGGCCTTGGGTTTCGGACTCTCAGGCTGGTCGCCATACAGGGACGTGGGCTGCTCGCTCATGGGGGGCTCCGGGTGACCAGGATAGGTGGAATGGGCCCCATTGTGGCAGCCCGACGATGGGCAGCCGATTTCCACTAACAGAAGGGGGGGCCGCGACGAATGGCCCATGACAATTCGTCAAGGAATCCTTGAGAAACCTGACAACCACGCCCCACGGGGCTAGACTTCTCGCTTCGAGTCCCTCGTTCCATTCAACGCCATCCTTCCCGGAGGTCCCATGGCCACCCTTGCTGCCAAGGCTGAAGCCCTCATCGCCCAAGAGAACCAGTTCGGCGCCCACAACTACCATCCGCTCGACGTGGTCTGCACCAAGGGCGAGGGCGTCTTCCTCACGGACGTGGACGGCAAGCAGTACATGGATTTCCTGGCCGCCTACTCCGCGGTGAACCAGGGCCACAACCACCCGAAGATCGGTGCGGCCATGATCGCCCAGATCAAGACGCTGGCCCTCACCAGCCGGGCCTTCCGCAACGACCAGTTCCCGCCGCTCCTCGAGAAACTCTGCAAGCTGACGGGCTTCGAAAAGGCCCTGCTCATGAACAGCGGCGCCGAGGCCGTGGAGACCGCCCTCAAGGCCATGCGCAAGTGGGGCTACGACAAGAAGGGCATCGAGTACGGCAAGGCCGAGATCATCGTGGCCGATGGCAACTTCCACGGCCGCACCATCACCATCGTGGGCTTCAGCACCGATCCCGACAGCACCAGCAAGTTCGGCCCCTTCACCCCTGGGTTCAAAATCGTGCCCTACGGCGACATCGAGGCCGTGAAGCAGGCCATCACCCCGAACACCTGTGCCATCTTCATGGAGCCCATCCAGGGCGAGGGCGGCGTGCTCATTCCCCCCGACGGCTTCCTCAAGGGCCTGCGCGAGGTCGCCACCAAGAACAACTGCCTGCTGGTGCTGGACGAGATCCAGTCCGGCCTGGGCCGCACCGGCAAGATGTTCGCTTTCGAGCACGAGGGCATCCGACCCGACGGCATCACCATCGGCAAAGCCCTTAGCGGCGGCTACTACCCGGTCAGCGCTTTCCTGGCCAGCGATGAGGTCATGGACGTGTTCACCCCGGGCATCCACGGCAGCACCTACGGCGGCAACCCTCTGGCCTGCGCCGTCGCCAGTGCCGCCCTGGATGTGCTGGTGGACGAAAAGCTGGTGGAGCGCGCAGCCGAGCTGGGCGAGCACTTCGCCAAGCGCCTGCGGGGCATGAAGTCCGACAAGGTGGAGCAGGTGCGCGTGCGCGGCCTCTGGGCTGGCGTCGTGCTCAAGGAGAGTGCCGGCAAGGCCCGCCCCTACTGCTACAAGCTCAAGGATCGCGGCATGCTCTGCAAGGACACCCACGAGCAGATCATCCGCCTCGCCCCACCCCTCGTGATCACCAAGGAGCAGCTCGACTGGGCCGTGGATCAGCTGGAAGCCGTGCTGGCCTAGGCAACACTCCGCCCATCACTGCGTCCCCTGGAACCGTGAGGTTTCTGGGGGCGTGGTGATTCCAGATCAGCCCTTACTGGGGTAAAGCCGCTCGAACTCAGGCTCATCGTGGATGAGGGCCAGGTCTGGATCGCCGCGGACCCAGTCCGCATCTTTGAAGCCGGCCCGCCAGGCCTTTGCCAGCGCATCCATGGCCTCGGCCTTCTGGTTGAGGGCGCAGAAGGTGCAGGCGGCGTTGTAGAGAATGGATGATTCGTTCGGGCGCAGGGTCATGGCCATGGTGGCCTCACGCCGGGCGTCCTCGGTGCGCCCGATCTCGGCGTAGTCACCGGCGATGAGGCTCCGGGCCCGGGCGTCTTCGGGCACCTCCCGGATGTGGGATTCCAGGGCCTGGATGGACCGCTGTTGGACGTTGCTCTTGGCCTCCGTCTTGGCCAGGGCCCCTAATGAATTCAGGATGGGAACGTAGACGTTGTAGTCAGTGCCGCTGGCCTCGATGGCTTCCTCGGCGAGGGCGGCCACCTCCTGGTGCTGGCCGTTGGCGAAGAGGCAGCGCAGGAGCAGATAAAAGGCCCCCTCGCAGTCGCGCTTGCGGGTGATCACCGAGCGCAGGATCCGGGCCGCGTCGGGGTACTCCCCCCGGGAGTAGAGGATCCACGCCTGGGCCACCATGACTTCGGGCACGTCGGGACGCAGGGCCACGGCCTTCTCCGAGGCGGCGCGGGCCCGGTCGATCCAGGCCGGCTCGCGGTCGTAGTGGCAGAAGTAGTAGGCGCACACGTTGGCGATGGCGGCGTGGGCCAAAGCGAAATCGGGATCCTGGGCCACCGCATCGTTGAACATCTGGAGGGAGAACTCGAGGTCCTGCCGGGTGAGCCGACGGGCGTAGCTGCGGCCGCGCAAGTAGTGGTCGTAGGCCGGCAGGCTCTCCGTGGGCTTTGCCGCCAGGGCCTCCTGTTCCTGGGGCGTCAGCTTGATGCGGAGGGCCTCGGCGATCTTCCGGGCGATCTCGTCCTGCACCTCGAATACATCCTGCATCTCCCGGTCGAAGCGCTCGGACCAGAGCGGGAAGTCCGTCTGAGTGTCCACCAGCTGGGCCGTGATGCGCAGGCGGTTCCCGGAGCGGCGGATGCTGCCTGTAAGGACGAAGGAGGCTCGCAGTTGCTGGCCGATCTGGGCGGGCGTCACCGACTTGTCCCGATAGGCCAGCACCGTGGGTCGCGAATAGACGTGCATGCCCTGGATCTTGGAGAGTTCGGTGATGATGTCCTCGGTGACGCCATCCCGAAAGTACTCATCCTCCTTCACGCCGGAGAGGTTCTCGAAGTAGAGGACGGCGACCGAGCGCGCGGCGGCTCCCTCGGCCTTCCCCTTGGAATCGGCCAGTTCCGCTTCGCGCCGCTGGCCCGATTCGATGTTCCGCTTCAGCCGCAGCAGGTCCGTCTTCAGCTCCGTGGCCGTCTGGCAGCGGAGGTTGCGGTCCTTCTCCAGAGCCTTCTCGAGGATCTGGCCCAGGGCGGGGGGCATCGCGGGGTTCACTTCCGCCAGCGGCGCCGGATCGCGGTTGAGGATGGCGTCGAACACCACGGCCTGGGTGTCGCCCTGGAAGGGCAG
Source organism: Holophagales bacterium (assembly GCA_038236735.1). GTDB lineage: Bacteria > Acidobacteriota > Holophagae > Holophagales > Holophagaceae > Geothrix. Next base: position 10,695 of record JBBRZL010000110.1, read on the forward strand.
CAGTCCCGTGGCCATCTGGTAGAGCACCGAGCCCAGCGAGAAGAGGTCGGTGCGGGCGTCCGTGGGCAGGCCCCGGGCCTGTTCGGGCGACATGTAGTGCACGGTGCCCAGCACCATCCCGGCGACGGTGAGATCCCGGCGATCCACGGAGGTCTCCAGGCTGGAGTCCAGGGCCCCGCTCGAGTAGTCCGTGAGGGCCCCGATCTTGGCCAAGCCGAAATCGAGGATCTTGATCTGGCCCCGGGCATTGACGATCAGGTTGACCGGCTTCAGGTCGCGGTGGACGATGCCCTTTGCATGGGCCGATTCGAGGGCATCGGCGATCTGGATGCCGAGGTCGAGGATCTCCGCGAGGTCCAGCGGCTGGCGTCCGATCCGCTTGGCGAGGGTCTGGCCCTCGAGCAGTTCCATGACGATGAAGTGCTGACCTTCGTGCTGTTCGATGGCGTGCACGGTGCAGATGCCCGGGTGGTTCAGAGCCGAGGCCGCGCGGGCCTCGCGCTGGAAGCGCTCCAGGACTGACGGATCCCGCTGCATCTCCTCGGACAGGACCTTCACCGCTACCTGGCGCCCGAGGCGGGTGTCCTCGGCCTCGTAGACCACGCCCATGCCCCCGGTGCCGAGCAGGCAGGTGATCCGGTAGTGGGAAACGGTCCTGCCAATCAGGGATTCCGTCGCCATCCAATGCTCCCTCGCGCGGGTCGAACAGGCTTGCAGGTGTCAGGCAGGTTCGATCGGCATGGGTGGAGCCAGGGCTTCTCGAGGGTCCGGATCCGGCCTGGAACCGGCCTGATCCGCAGAGCAAACAACCATTCCTGTCCTTACATACGCTCCGGGATCAGCCCGGTCAAGGAAAGGTTTCCG
>JBBRZL010000111.1:0-11543 GCA_038236735.1 Holophagales bacterium
AGGTCGCCGCCGTTGCCCTTGGCGCTGGGATCTTCGCTGAGTTCTTCGGCGGCCTTGGCGAAATCCTGGCCCTTCACCAGCCGCTCCCGCAGGAGCTGGGCCTTGGCGGTGGCCTCCTGGAGCTGGGTTTCGCCCTCGGCCTTGAAGAGGATATGGCGGGCCTTCATTTCCAGGTAGTCGCTGCGGCGGGCCTCGAAGGCGGCCTTCAGGGCGGCCTCGTCCACCTGGACATCCTTGCCCAGGGCGGCCCGGTCCACGGCCACGTACTGGATCACCCGCCGGGGGGGCTGCAGGAACCGTTCGCCACCGGCCTTGTAGAAGGCCTCGAGAGTGGCATCGCCGGGATCGGCAACCGAACTGGAAACCACCGAGAGGGTGGCCTGCTGGAAGGCGACCTTCTCATTCCGCAGCCGGTTCTCCAGGGTGAGCCAGCCTTCGTCCACCGGGACCTGGAGGGCGGACTGCTGGATCAGCTTGCTGCGCAGCAGTTCGCTGCGCAGCAAGCGTTCCTGCATGGCCGGGTTGAAGCCGGTTTCCTGAAAGACCTGCTTCAGCTCGGCGTTGGTTTTCAGGTTGCCCTGGGCATCCAGCAGCGTGGGGTACTGGCGCAGAAAAGCGCGCAGGCGAAGGCCGACTTCCTCATCTGTCACCACCACGTGGTGCCGCTCGGCCAGCTCCTCCATGAGCTTCTGGTTCGTGAGATCGCGGAGGGCCTGGGATTGGATGAAGGGCTTGAGGGCCTCGGGGCTGGCCTGCTTCCCGTACCGCTGGTAGAGCTCCTGCATGTGCTCGGCCATGTCGCGCAGGAGGATCTCGCGGCCATAGACCCTGGCGACCACGGTGTCGGGCGTATCCACCCGGCCGGAGGGGGCCAGGTAGGCCACCAGGCCCAGGAGGACCACGATCATGACCGCGGCCATGGGCGTGCGATTGGATTTGAAGACCTGGCGGAAGGAACGAAGCATGCGTGGCTCCACGGTACGGACCTCCCAGATTACCCCGGGAACGGCTATCGATTACACTGGAATGCTGGAGAGGTTGAATGGCCGTTCTGTCCGTGCTTACCTGGGGTGACCCCCACCTGAAGAAGAACAGTCAAGATGTTGGTGACTGGTCCCCCGAGCTGGAGCAGCTGGTGGCGGACCTGTTCGAGACTTCCCTGGCCGAAGAGGGCGTGGGTCTGGCGGCCCCCCAGGTCGGCGTGAACCTCAACCTGGCCGTGATCGACTGCTCCTGCGGGGAGGATCCCGCCCAGCAGATCGTGCTCATCAACCCTGAGATCACCCTGGAAGAAGGCGTCCAGGTGGGCTCCGAGGGCTGCCTGTCCATCCCGGGCATCCGCGAGATCCTGGAACGCCCCCAGAAGGTGACCATCCGCAACCGGGGCAGGGACGGCAGCTGGCACGAACTGGTGGGTGAGGACCTGTTGGCCCGGGCCTTCTGCCATGAGATCGACCACCTGCGGGGCCGCCTCTTCGTGGAGTACTTCGGTCCCGTCAAGCGGCAATTCCTGCAGAGGAAGTATCAGAAGCAGGCCCGGGGATGACCCGGATCGCCTTCCTCGGCACCCCCAGGGCGGCGGTTCCCGCCTTACAGGCGCTGGCGGAGGAAGGCATCACGGCGGTGTTCTGCAATCCCGACCGGCCCGCGGGCCGAGGCCGCCATCTGGAGGCTCCGCCGGTGAAGGTAGCGGCCCTCAGCCTGGATCTGTCCATCCACCAGCCCCTCAGCTGGAAGGCGCCCGAGACCCGCGAGCTATGGGGATCGCTGGAGGTCGACCTCGCGGTGGTGGTGGCCTACGGTCATCTCCTGCCCCGCTGGATGCTGGCTTCCTGCCCCCTGGGCGTGTGGAACCTGCACTTTTCCCTGCTGCCTCGCTGGCGCGGCGCGGCGCCGGTGAATCATGCTCTGCTGGCCGGGGACGAAGCCACCGGCGTCAGCCTCATGCGCCTGACGGAAGGGCTCGACGAGGGGCCCGTCCTGGCCCAGAGCCATCGCGACATCGGCCATGCGGACACCGCTGAGAGCCTGCTGGTGGCCCTGGCCGTGGACGCCGCCGAACTGCTCATGGATCAGCTGCCGCTACTCCTGAGCGGCAGCGGCCGGCCGGCCGAGCAGCTCCATGAATCCGCCACCTACGCCGCCAAACTCCGCAAGGACATGGGCCGTCTGGATTGGCGGCGACCCTCGGCCGAGTTGCATCGCCAGGTGCGGGCCCTGTGGCCCTGGCCCGGCTCCGAACTCCTGATGGAAGGCCAGGTCCTCAAGGTGTGTGGCGTGGGCGCCCTCCGTACCTGCTACCGCGATCCTGGACAGCTGCTGTGGGGCAAGGAAGGCGCCTGGCTCACCACGCCCGATGGCGCCCTGGAACTTACCCAGCTCCAGCGCCCCGGGAAACCAGTCCAGCCCGCGCTGCAAGCCCTCCAGCCCTGGGGCGCCACCGGCAGCCGGGCCCTCGGGTGACCGAAGGACGCGGACAGGATTAACAGGATTGGGAAGGATTGACAGGATTCAAGAGCAGAACACCCAACGCTCCAATCCTGTTAATCCAGCTTTTCATCCTGTTAATCCTGTCCCTGCTTTTCGAGCTACTACGCCAATCGCGCTGCCACGTCCCGGTAGTCGGGATCCATGTCGTAGACCGACTTGAATTCTTCGGTGGCCATGGCGGTATGGCCCTGCTGGAGGTAGATGTCGGCCAGGTCGTAGCGGAGGCCGATGCCATCCTCGGGCGGGAAGCCGGGGGCCAGGATGCCCTGGCGCAGCCATTCCACGGCCTTGTCCAGGTCGCCCCGGGCCTGCTCGCAGATGCTGAGCATGGAGCAGCACTCCAGGGTGCGCTCAGGATCGCCCATGGCGATCCTGAATTCCTCGATGGCGGGATCGATGAGCATCATCTCCTTGTAGGCGATGCCCAGGTTGTAGTGGGTGTCGTAGTCGTCGCCCTTGACCTGCTTTTCCACCCCTTCGCGGAAGGCGCTGAACAGCTCGTCCACGCTCTGGATCTTCTCGACCACGTGGGTGGCGTCGTGCATCTCCTCGCCTTCACCGGTGTCCATGAGGGCGGTGCCCAGCACGTCGGTGAGGTCGAAGAAGGAATTGGCGAAATCGCTTTCATCCAGCGGGCTGGCCTTGGAGGCATGGCCCAGTTTCTGGAGGGCGGATTCCGCGCGGTCCATGCGGACATCCAGTTCGGGATGGCCCGGGAACTGCCGGCGGGCCGCCTCGATCTCGATTTTGGCTTCCTCGGGACTGCCGTAGTCCAGCTGGAAGTCGATGTCGCCCAACAGGCTCGCCAGTTCGTCGGACACCGGCGGGGCGGACGATGCTGCATGGAGGTGGAGATCGCCAGGCGCCGGCAGGGGGGACAGTGCTGCGACTACTTCTGGAGGCAGTACCTGCGTGGGCACTGGGGGCAGGGGCACCGTGGGAGCCAAGAATGGGGCCGCCGGCTCGGCGGGCGCAAGCTCTGTGAGGGTGGCGTCCATCCAGTCGAGGTCGGAGGCGTCCAGCGTGGAAAGTTCAGCCTCCGGCACCGGGGCGGCAAATGGCGTGATGGGTTCCCCTGCCAGGGGGCTCGTTTCAGGCAACGGGGGCGGCTCGAAGGGATCCGGGGGCAGGTCTTCCAGATTCGGCAGGAGGGGCAGCCCTTCTCCCAGGCCGATGGGTGCATGGAGCGGGGTTAGGGGGGCTGGCTGACGCCTCGAAATGGGTTCGAAGCCGGGCTCATCAAGGGCGATGAGCATGTCCAGATCATCAGGCAGCGGCAGGCTGGTGGGTGGGGCCGGCGCCGGCGGAGCGGCAGCGGTAGGGGCGACTGGAGGGGCGGACGCAAAGGGTGCTGGAGTCCGGGAGGCCGGTGGCGGCAGAACGCCAGGTTCGGGCAGCCCCATGGCCCGCCGGTGGATGCGGGTGGAGCCTGGGAAGAGTTGCTCCGCCATGTCCAGCAGGTGGGCGGCCTCCCGCTTCCGGTTGAGCTGGACCAGAGCCTGGGCGCTCTGCACGTATTGCATCTGCACCTGCGTAAGCCGCCCCGTCGAGCGGTGCACGGCCACGATGGCTTCGATGATGGTGAGGTCCGAGGGATCCAGCTCCAGGGCCTTCTTGTAGGTGTCGATGGCGCGTTCGTGGCTGCCGCCGCGGAGCAGGGCCTCGGCCTCGCGAGAGAACTGTTCGACGCGTAGCCGGAGCACCGGGTCCACTTCGGTTTCGCCACCCGGCCGGGTGGTCTCCTGGGCGGCCAGCGGGTCGAAGCCACCCGTGCTCCCCGCCGAGGGGAAGCTGGGGGCGGGCTGGGCGACGGCATCGGGAACGACGCCCAGGGTCTGCAGCTGGCTCGAGAGCTGGCTCACCAAGGCCTGATCGTTGCTCTGGTAGGCCAGCCCATAGGCGCTCTGGAGGGCGTGCACCTGGTCCGTCCGGTTGCCGCTCTGGTGGGCGATCTCGGCGAGGAGCAGCCAGGCCTCCGCCCCGAAGTGGCCCTGGAGGGCGGCCTTCAGGGTGCGGCTGACCGTATCGCCGGAACCGCGCCGGGACAGTTCCCTGGCGATGGGCGTGAACAGCCGGAGCCCCTCGTCGGCTCGATCGGCGTTGACGAGGTTGCGCAGGGCCTTCTCGCAAAGCGGCAGCGACTTCTCGGGGAGCTGCGCCACCTCGGCCAGGGCCTCCAGGGCGCGATCCGGGTGGCCACTGCGCAGTTCGATCTCCGCCAGGGCCTCCAACAGTTCGGTGTTCCTGGGGTTGGTGTTGAGGCCTTCCCGCAGATGCTGGGCCGCAGTGGTGTAGTCGCCCTGGATCACGCCAAGGCGGCTCTGCGTCAAGTACACCTGGGGAGTGGAGATCATCGACTTGGCGCGCTCGAGGATCTGGTTGGCCTCGGTGTGCATCTGCTCCATGGCCAGAGACTCGGCCACCTCGAGGTAGATGCCCGCAGCGCGGTCCTTCATGCCCTCCTTGTTGTAGAGGTCCGCCAGCTTGACCTTCATCTTCAGATTCTTGGGGTCGAGGTCGACGACCTTGTTGAACTCCTCCAGTGCCCGCTTGATGAGCCCCTTCTTCTGGAAGTGCTCGGCCACCTGCAGGTGAACCTTCACCGCATCCACGGGCCGGTTCATCTGGCGGTAGAGATCCGCCAGGCGCTGGGCCGCGTCGATGTCCTCGGGGGCGTTGCGAACCACTTTCTGGAAGATCGCCGCAGCGCGGGCGTGGAATCCGTCCCGCTCGTAGGAGCTGCCGAGCCGCTTGTGGATCTCGACGCCTTCCTTCACCCGGCCGACCTGGACGCAGAGGTCCCCCACCTGGTTCAGGGTGTTGTAATCCTTGGGGTTGTCATCGACGAGTTTCTGGAATTCCTCAACGGCCCGTTCGACCTTCCCCACCGTCAGGAGCCGATTGGCTTCTTTCTGGATTTTATTGCGATCAATGGCCATTCAGCTGCCTCGGTGAGCCTGTCGGGGTTCCGAAAGTGTAGGCGGTGGGAGCCGCTCGGAACTAGCGAAAATGTCCACCCGTGAAGCTGTGGGGCAGCAGATTTTCCAGCCGATGGAGCTGGCGTGTGTGGCGGTTGGCCAGGAGTATGGGCAGTTCCTGCGCGAATTCGATCAAAGCCTGGCGGCAGGCGCCACAGGGCGGCGTCAGTTCCGCCACATCCGTAACGACCACCGCGGCCACCAGGTCGCCGGGACGCAGACCAGCTGCCACTGCGGCGCTCAAGGCGCCCCGCTCGGCACAAAGAGAGACGGGATAAGCGGCATTCTCCACGTTGCACCCGCCGATCACCTCCCCAGCCGCCGTCAGCAGGGCCGCCCCCACCTGGAAGTTCGAATAGGGCGCGTGGGCATGCTCCCGGGCCCGCCAGGCGGCCTCCAGCAAGGGGATCCAGGCCGAGGATTGCGGATCATCGAGCACCAGAACCTCCAGTAAGGACCTGCGTTCAGCATAACGGAGGTTCCAGGCTCTCGCTGGCGCCGAGAGCCTGAGCCTGGGCGAGGGCCCGCCAGCAGGCCGGGTGGCCACGGATCTCCCGGGTTCCATCGGGCCCGTGCAATACGAGGCTGATGTCGCGCTTCTGGAGTCGGGCTTGCAGAACGGTGCCCGAGAGCCGCTCCAGTTCACGCTCAAAGGGCCTGCCGGGGGCCCACTCCGACAAGTCCAGCCGCAGCTGGAGACCCATGGGCCGCTCGTCTTCGAAAGTGCGTACCCAGGGTTGGCCACGCTGGGCGGTACGCTTCCAGTGGACCCGGCCTGGCGGGTCGCCTTGCCGCAGGGGCCGGGTGCCTTCGGCGCTGCTGCTGCCCTCCTGGGTCAGGGAGCGCTGACCCTGATCGCGCCAACTGGCAGGCCGTGCCGGCGGAGTGCGGGGATGGGGCAGGATCAGCAGCGGTTGATCCAGGTCCAGGAAGCGGGATTTCTCCAGCAGGCCGAAGGGGAAGCGGGTCCGGAGCTCCAGGCTGCGGAGCCGGGTCCAGCCCCGCTGGCGCGCCCGGGCATGGAGGACCACCTGGGTCTCCCCGCGGCGGCTCGCCGCGCCCAGGAAGCCGGGTTCCACGCTGCCATCGTCCAGCAGCAGGTGCAGTTCCAGCCCCCGGATGCGGCCCCGCCCGGCATCCTTCAGGCGCAGGCGGAGGCCACCGCGTACCCGGGCGAAGAGGCTGCCTTCCTCCAGTCCAACCACCTGCAGCCCCTGCAGGGCCCGCCGGCTGAGGATGCCGGAGACGAGGAAGAGCCCGAGCAGCATCGAGAACACCAGGTAGAGCAGGTTATTGCCGGTATTGACCGCAAAGGCACCCACCGCCAGCAGGGCCAGCAGGTACTGCACGCCCAGCCCCGTGAGGGACAGGCGCAGGTGGCGGTCGTTCCAGAGCCTCACGCGGCACTTCCTGTGCCGCGCCCAGGGACCCGCCTCTGCGAGGCAGGGCCGAGCAGGAGCACCTGGCTTAACGCCAGGTGCGTCAGGGGGGAGGGCTTCGGCTGCGCCAAAGTGGCACTTCGCTCCTGCTTCATGCTCATTCCACTAGCGTAACGCCTACAGCCTACAGCCTACAGCCTACAGCCCACAGCCTATAGCCCACAGCCCCATAGCCCCGCCAGCCCGCCTGCTAGCATGGACGTTCTCCCAAGGTCCCCATGCTCGAGCGCCTCTTCCGCACCAAGTCCCTGGAACAGTTGCGGGCCAGCGCCGACGAGCCCGAGCACCAGTTGAAAAAGAACCTGGGCGCCTTCGATCTCACCATGTTCGGCATCGGCGCCATCATTGGCGCCGGCATCTTCTCCAGCATCGGCACCGCCGCCGCAGGCAACATGGCGGACGGGCGGCTACCGGCGGGACCGGGCCTGGTCCTCAGCATCCTCATCGTGGCGCTCATCTGCGGCTTCACAGCCCTGGCCTACGCCGAGATGGCCTCCATGATCCCCGTATCGGGCAGCGCCTACACCTACGCCTACGCAACCCTCGGTGAGTTGATGGCCTGGATCATCGGCTGGGATCTGCTGCTGGAGTATGCCATTTCGAACGTGGCCGTGGCCATCTCCTGGGGCGACTACGCCCGCAGCTTCTTCTCGACGGTCTTCCACGTGAACATCCCGGGCTGGCTGGGCATGGATCCCCGTTCCGCCCTGAAGCTGGTGGAAGGCGTGCCCGTGATGGAGCTGTCCGCCAAGCTCCAGGCCCTGGCCCAGGCCAAGGCGGGCCTGGCCAACGGCGCCGCCACCTTCCTGAATTGGGAGGTGGTGAAGGCTGCGCCAACGGTGGCGGGCTTCCCCATCACCATCAACCTGCTGGCGGTGGTCATCACCGGCCTCATCACCTGGCTCTGCTACATCGGCATCAAGGAGAGCGCCCGGGTGAACAGCGTCATGGTGGTCGTCAAGGTGATCATCCTGCTGGCGGTGGTGGGCCTTGGCATCAAGTTCATCAGCCCCGCCAACTGGCACCCCTTCGTGCCCCACGGCTGGCGCGGCATCCAGGCCGGGGCCGCCATCATCTTCTTCGCCTTCATCGGCTTCGACGCCGTGAGCACCACGGCCGAGGAGTGCCGCAATCCAGGGCGGGATCTACCCCGGGGCATCCTTTGGTCCCTGCTCATCTGCACCGTCATCTACGCCGCCGTGGCCCTGGTCGTCACGGGCATGCTGCACTACACCAAGCTGGGCGGCATCGCCGATCCCCTGGCCTTCATCTTCACCGAGCACAAGATGGGCGGGATCGCCGCCGTCATCAGCTTCGGTGCCGTCATCGCCACCACCGCCGCGCTGCTCGTCTACCAGGTGGGCCAGCCCCGCATCTTCATGAGCATGAGCCGCGACGGCCTGCTGGCCCCCTGGTTCGGCAAGGTCCATCCCAAATTCAAGACGCCCGCCCACGCCACGGTGCTCACGGGCTTCCTGGTGGCCGTCCCCGCCGCCCTCCTCAACATCGACGAGGTGGTGGAGCTGGCCAACATCGGCACCCTCTTCGCCTTCGTCATCGTCTGCGCCGCCGTGCTCATCCTGCGCCACCGCCGCCCAGAGGCTCCGCGCAAGTTCACCATGCCCTTCGCCTGGGTCGTGGCCCCGGCGGGGATCCTCGGCTGCTTCTGGATCGCCAAGGGCCTGCCCGCAGTCACCTGGTACCGCTTCTTCGCCTGGCTGGGCATCGGCCTGGTGATCTACTTCTTCTACGGCTCCCGGAAGAGCCGCCTGGCGGCGCCAAATTGAGTGAAAGAAAATGTTGCCGGTGATTCACGGTGATGACGGTGATAGGGCCCGGAAGTTGCCTGCCTGGGCCCGCCTTCGGCGGCTTCCGGCGAGGCCGGAAGTCATCCAGGGGCGTTGCTGACGCGCTCCCAGAAAGGCGCGGTGGCAACGCCCCTGGATGGTGCCCCAGGCTGCAGCTGGACGGCGAAATCACCGTGAATCACTGTGCATCACCGGCTGAAGGCGGTTCAAGCATGTGGGGATCTTCATCGGCTGGCGGAGAATACCGTAATATCTGCTTATGTTCACCGGTCTGATCCGCCACCTCGGCACCCTCGAAGCCCGCTCCTCCCGGCCCGGCGGGGCGCGGCTGCGCCTGGCGGCGTTCCCGGAACTGCTGGCCCGCGCGGAGTCGGGCGCCAGCATCGCCGTGAACGGCGCCTGCCTCACCAGCGTGAGCGTGAACGGTCGCGCCTGGGAGGCGGACCTCAGCGAAGAAACGCTGGCAAGGACCACCCTGGGCCGGCTGACTCTCGGATCGCAGGTGCACCTGGAACCGGCCCTGCGCGTGGGCGATCCCCTGGACGGCCACCTGGTCTCGGGCCACGTGGATGGCCTTGGACAACTGCTGTCGCGCCCCCAGGGCCAAAGCGGCGTGGCTGAAGGCATCTGGCGGTTTTCGATGCCCGCCGCGCTCGCGCCCATGACCGCCCCCAAGGGCTCCATGGCCGTGGACGGCATCTCCCTCACGGTGGTGGACTGTGGCAGCGATTGGTTCACCGTGGCGCTCATTCCGGAGACGGTGACCCGCACGACCTTCAACCAGCTGCGCCCCGGCGATGCCGTGAACCTGGAAGTTGATCCCGTCGGCCGCTTCGTGGCCCGGGCTCTGGCCCTGCGGGGCAGCGACGAGAAACTGGCCAGGTTCGCGCAGGGTGGATGGAACGGCTGATTCCAGCAAACAAGAGCTGGAACGCAGAGGACACAGAAATCCACAGAAGACACAGAGAACTACAGGAGCAAAGCTTTTCCTCTGTGTCCTCGGTTTAGCTCTATGTCCTCTGTGTTCTGCTTTTCAGACTGCTGGAACGCTTGCTGACTGCGGCTACTCCCGGGCGCCCTTGCGAATGCGGTCCATCTCGCGTTTCTGTTCTCGCTCCTTGAGGGCGTCGCGCTTGTCGCTGTGGGCCTTGCCTTCGGCCAGCGCGACCTTCACTTTGATCATGCCTTTGTCATTGAGGTAGATCGCGATGGGAATGATGGTGAGGCCCTTGCGCACCACCTTGGCGGTCATCTTGGTGATCTCGGCCTTGTGCAGCAGCAGCTTGCGGGCGCGCAGGGGTTCGTGGTTGGCGTAGGTGCCGTGCTCGTAGGGGGAGATGTGGGCCTGTTTGAGCCAGAGCTCGCCGCCCACGGCGTCCACAAAGGCGTCCTGCAGCTGGCCCAGGCCCGCGCGCAGGGCCTTCACCTCGGTGCCCAGCAAGGCGATGCCGGCCTCCCAGGTCTCGAGGACATGGTAGTTGTGGAAGGCCTTGCGGTTGCGGACGAGATCTTCACCCATGGGATCAGTGTAACCCGCCGGTAGACTTGTCCTTTTGGGATGAACCAATGATCCAGAAGCTCCTCGCTCCGATCGTCGCCTGGATGCTGGCCGTCATGGCCGCCATGGGGCCCCTGGGCGTCATGCTGCTCATGGCCATCGAGAGTGCCTGCATTCCCCTGCCCAGCGAGGTGATCATGCCCTTCGCCGGCTACCTGGCCTACAAGGGCCAGCTCACTTTCTTCGGGTTGGGCGCGGGCCACCCCGTGGCGCAGATCTGGATCGCCGGCATCTTCGGGGCCCTCGGCTGCAACCTGGGCAGTGTGCCCGCTTATGAGATCGGCGCCTGGGGCGGACGGCGAGCCGTGGAGAAGTACGGCCGCTTCATCTGGCTGCACACGGGCCACCTGGACCAGGCCGAGCGGTTCTTCGCGCGCTTCGGTACCTGGGCCATCCTCATCGGCCGTCTGTTGCCCGTGGTGCGCACCTTCATCGCCCTGCCCGCGGGCATCGCCCGCATGGACCGCACCCGCTTCCACCTCTACACCTTCGCGGGGAGCTTGCCCTGGTGCCTGGTCCTCGCCTGGGTCGGCTACAAGCTGGGCGAGAACTGGCACACCCTGGGCGCCTACTTCCACAAGCTGGACGCTGTCATCGGCGTGCTGATCATCGCGGGCGTCGCGTGGTTCGTGTACGACCACTTCAAGAACCGGACGAAAGGCTGAAAAGCTGGGACAGGATTAACAGGATTAGGAACGATTAACAGGATTCAAGAATTGCGTCATTTTGCCCTAATCCCGTTAACCCAGCTTTTCATCCTGTTAATCCTGTCTTCGCATTTTTGACCTAGGTTGTAGCGAACCGGTCTGTGGCAGCCACCAGGGCCCGCGAGATTCCGGGCTCGTAGGCGCTGTGCCCGGCGTCGGGCACGATGACGAGATCGGCCTCGGGCCAGGCCTTGGCGAGGGCCCAGGCGCTTTCGATGGGGCAGACCATGTCGTAGCGGCCCTGGACGATGGTGCCGGGAATGTTGTTGAGCCGGTGGGCATCGCGCAGCAGCTGCCCCTCTTCCATCCAGCCCTTGTTCAGGAAGTAGTGGCACTCGATGCGGGCGAAGGCCAACGTGGTGGCCTCGTCGCCGTAGGAGGCGATGAAGTCAGGATCGGGGATGAGCTTGCTGGTGGCGCCCTCCCAGATACTCCAGGCCTGGGCGGCGGGCAGGTTCACCTTCGGGTCTTCGCTGAGCAGGCGCTTGGCGTAGGCTTGCATGTAGTCGCCGCGCTCGGCCTCGGGAATGGCGTCGCGGTAGGGCTCCCAGGCATCGGGGAAG
>JBBRZL010000112.1:0-11536 GCA_038236735.1 Holophagales bacterium
CTCCAAGCTGGCGGACCGCAGCACGGCCCTGAGTACCGCCATCCAGGAGCAGCTCCTCGGCACCCGGGGCGCCTTGGCGCGGACCGACGAGCACGTGCACGCCATCGCCAGCCAGGACGTCGATAAGGCCATGCAGTCCAAAGGTCGCGCCGAAGCCCTGGTGCAGTCCCTGCAGTCGAGCAACCTGAAGGTGAAGAGCCTGGTCGGCGAACTCAACGTCAACGCCCAGACCATCAGCCAGCAGGTGGGGAACGTGGTGCGGTGCCTTCAGTTCGAGGACCTGGTCCACCAGACCCTCATGGCCTGCCTGAAGGAACTGGGCAATCTGTCGGACCAGGCCGGGGCCTGGCGGGACCTGGAAGCCGGGCTGGCTGCCGGGGAGCCGGAAGCCCCGGCCCTGGAGGCGCTCGAGGCTACCCTCGGCGCCATCGAGGCCAAGCGGGAGCAGTTCAGGGCAGTGAAAAGCGGCTCCCTGGCCGCGGGTGACGTGGACCTCTTCTGACCAGGAGCGCAGCGATGGGCAAGTGCATTCTCACCGTGGACGATTCGAGCACGATGCGACAGATGATCACGTTCACGCTCAAGGGCGCTGGCTACGACGTGCTGGAGGCCGGGGATGGCGTGGAGGCCCTGGAGGTGGCGGCGGGCAAGAAGCTGTCGCTCATCATCACGGACGTGAACATGCCCCGCATGGACGGCCTCACCCTGGTGCACCGGTTGCGGGCCCTGCCCGAGTTCAAGTTCACCCCCATCCTGGTGCTGACCACCGAGTCCGACGCGAGCATGAAGCAGAAGGGCAAGGAGGCGGGCGCCACGGGGTGGATCGTCAAGCCCTTCAGCCCCGAGAAGCTCCTCGACGTGGTCGGCAAGGTCCTCTGAGGTTCCCATGTCTGACCCAATGGCCCAATTCCGCAGCGCCTTTTTTGACGAGGCCACCGAGCTCGCCGACGGCATGGAGGCCACGCTCCTGTCCCTGGACCTTGCCGCCGTCGAAGTGGAGGACCTCCACACCCTGTTCCGGGCCGCCCACTCGATCAAGGGCAACGCCGGCACCTTCGGCTTCCCGGCCGTGGCCGCCTTCACCCACCAGCTGGAGAACACGCTGGAACCCGTGCGCCAGGGCGCCCGGCCCATGACCTCGGACCTGCGCGAGATCCTGCTGCAGGGCGTGGACCTCATCCGCACCCACCTGTACCACGCCCGCCGGGACGAGCCCCTGCCCCTCAAGGACCAGCAGGCCCAGACGGCTCTGGTGACGAAGCTCAAGGACAATGGCGGCCCGCCGCCTTCGGTGCCCGCGCCGGTCTCCGCTGCGGCGTCAAAACCCGTGAAGATGGGCGGCACCGGCTTCTCCATCCGCTTCGAGGCCCCCCTGGATGCCTTCCGCCGGGGGGTGAACCTGGAGCGCATCTTCCGCGACCTGGCCCGGCTTGGCACCCTCAAGTGCTGGCCCGACCTCGCCCGCATCCCCGCCCTGGCGCAGCTCGAACCCGAGGACTGCCACCTGGCCTGGGACCTGCGGCTCGAAACGAATCATCCGCTGCAGGACGTGGAAGAGGTCTTCGAGTTCGTGGCCGAAGGAGACAACCTGCGCATCCAGCCCCTCACGCCCGAGGGCACAGTGCCGCCCCTGGGCGACTACCTGCTGGCCGACACCGACGTCAGCCCTGCGGACATCCGCGCGGCCCTGGCGCAGCAGAAGCCCCTGGGCGAGTTGCTGGTGGACATGGGCAAGGTGAAGCCCGAGGCCGTGGGCAAGGCCCTCGACCAGCAGCAGAAGAAGCGCAACCAGGCCGAGGCCTCCACGGTGCGGGTGGCCACGGAGAAGATCGACCGCCTGGTGAACCTGGTGGGCGAGCTGGTCATCACCCAGGCCATGCTGGCCCAGGCCTCCCAGCAGTCCGGGACCACCCAGGGCGAGGAGCAGATGAGCGCGGCCCTGCTGCAGCTGGACCGGCAGACCCGCGAGCTGCAGGAGCGCGTCATGGGCATCCGCATGGTGCCCGTGGACATGGTCTTCTCCCGCTTCCCCCGCATGGTCCACGAGCTGGGCCGGCAGCTGGGCAAGGACGTGGAGCTGCTCATGGAGGGCCAGTCCACGGAGCTGGACAAGACCTTCATCGAGATGCTGGTGGATCCGCTGACCCACCTGGTGCGCAACGCCGTGGATCACGGCATGGAGGAGAAGGACCTGCGCCAGCAGTCGGGCAAGCCCGCCATGTGCACCATCACCCTGCGCGCCTCCAGCCGGGGCGGCCACATCCACATCGAGGTGCAGGACGACGGCCGGGGCCTGAACCGCGACCGCATCTACCAGAAGGCCCTGGACCGGGGCCTGCTCCCACCCGGAGCCCGCCCCTCGGACGAAGAACTGAACGTCCTCATCTTCGAGCCGGGCTTTTCCACGGTGGAGGAAGTCTCGGACCTTTCGGGCCGGGGCGTGGGCATGGACGTGGTGCGCCAGAACGTGCGGGCCCTGGGGGGCCGCATCGAGGTGGAGAGCCAGGTCGGCAAGGGCACGCTGATCCGGCTCGTCCTGCCCTTGACGCTGGCCATCCTGGACGGCCTCACCGTGCGCGTGGGCGAGGAGACCTTCGTGTTCCCCCTGGCCTCGGTGCTGGAGAGCTTCCAACGCCAGGGCGCGGACGTCCAGACAGTGAAGGGCGATCGCGAAGTCATCAACCTGCGGGGCGAGTTCATCCCCGTGGTGCGCCTGCAGCGCCTGCTGGCCCTCGGCTCCGCCCAGGAGGGCTCCGGCCGCGCCCTCATGGTGCTGGTGGAATCCGAAGGCCGCCGGGCGGCCATGGCCGTGGACGAGCTGCTGGGCCAGCAGCAGGTGGTCATCAAGAGCCTGGAGACCCACTACAAGCGCGTGGAGGGCATCTCCGGCGCCACCATTCTCGGGGACGGGCACGTGGCCCTGATCCTCGACGTGCCCGGCCTCATGCGCATGGAGGCCGGCGCCGCCACGGTGGAGGCATGAGCCGCCAGGCGGAGGCGTGGGATCCCCTGGCCGAAGGCCGGATCCCCCTGTCGCCCGCCACCTTCCAGACCCTGCGCGACCTCCTGCACGCCCACTCGGGCATCGCCCTGGCCGCCCACAAGCTCACCATGGTGCAGTCGCGTCTGGCCAAGCGCCTGCGGGGCCTGGGCCTCGACAGCTACGAGGAGTACCTCCAGCTGCTGCGCGATCCCCAGTCCGGGGAGTGGCGCGAATTCATCAATGCCCTCACCACCAACCTCACCAGCTTCTTCCGGGAGGGACACCACTTCGAGCGGCTGCCGGAGCTGCTGCAGCCCGCCTATGCCGCCGCGCGCCGCCTCCGGGTCTGGAGCGCGGGCTGCTCCACGGGCGAAGAGCCCTACACCCTGGCCATGACGCTGCGGAAGGCCTTCGGAGCCACGGCCCCCATCCAGATCCTGGCCACAGACCTGGACACCGCCGTGTTGGGCAAGGCGGCCCAGGGCGTCTATCCGCTGGCGCGGGTCGAGGGCCTGTCGGAGGAGTGGAAGCGCTTCGGCTTCCAGCGGGGCACCGGGGAGCGCCGCGAACAGGTCCGCATCCGGCCGGAGCTGCGGCCGCTGATCACCTTCCAGCAGCTGAACCTCCTGGACGCGGACTGGGCCCTGGAGGGCGGCCCCTTCCAGGCCATCTTTTGCCGCAACGTCATGATCTATTTCGATAAGCCCACCCAGCGGGAGTTGCTGAGCCGCTTCCATCGCCTGCTGGAGCCGGACGGCCTGCTGTTCGTGGGCCACTCCGAATCCCTGCTGGACAACACCCTGGGCTTCAAGTCCCTGGGCCAGACCATCTACCGCAAGAAGGCGGTGGGGCCATGAGCCCGCCCCCGATCCCGATGGCCCACGGCCGCGCCTCGAAGTACCTGGACCGGCACTTCAATCGCCTGGCCATGAAGATCCTGCCCGGCGAGTTCTACGCCACCACCCAGGACGAGGTCATCGTCACCGTGCTCGGCAGCTGCGTGGCGGCCTGCCTGTTGGACCCCATCGCCCTGGTGGGCGGCATGAACCACTTCATGCTGCCCCTGAAGGTCGGCGACCACGACCCGGACGTGTTCTTCGCGGCCCGCTACGGCGCGGCGGCCATGGAGTACCTCATCAACGACCTGCTGCACCTGGGCGCCCAGCGGGACCGCCTGGTGGCCAAGGCCTTCGGCGGCGGCCAGGTGCTGCGCGGCATTTCCACGGACATCGGGGGCCAGAACATCAATTTCGTGCGCCGCTTCCTGCGCGACGAGGGCATTCCCCTCTGGACCGAGGACCTGGGTGGCCCCTTTCCCCGCAAGGTGTACTTCTTCCCCCACACGGGCCAGGTGCTGGTGAAGCGCATGGAGCGCACGCACAACAACACGGTCATCGACCGCGAGCTGTCCTACCTCGAGGAATTCAACCGGTCCAAGTCGGGTGGGGACGTGGAGCTGTTCACATGAGCACAGAAGCGAAACGGCGGGTCCTCATCGTGGACGACAGCGCCCTGGTGCGGCAGGTGCTGACGAACATCCTGGCGCGGCACCCGCTGCTGGAAGTCGTGGGCACCGCCAAGGATCCCTTCGACGCCCGCGAACGCATCAAGGAGCTGAACCCGGACGTGCTCACCCTGGATGTGGAGATGCCGCGCATGGACGGCATCACCTTCCTGGGCAAGCTCATGAAAGCCCATCCCATGCCAGCGGTGATGCTCTCCAGCCTCACGGCCAAGGGCACCAGCACGGCCCTCGACGCCCTGGATCTGGGTGCGGTGGACGTCATCGGCAAGCCCGCCCTGGATCAGGCCGCGGGCCTGGAGGCCATGGGGGCCCAGATCGCCGAGACCGTGTATGCCGCCTCCATGGCCCGGGTCGCCGGTCGCCGGGCCTCTGCCCCGGCTGCCGCCCATCTGGCGCCCCTGGCGGCCCGCGCCAAGGCCGGGCGGGCCCTCATCGCCATCGGCTCCAGTACCGGCGGCACCGAGGCTCTGCGCCAGATCTTCGAGGCCATTCCGGAAAACCTGCCGCCCATCGCCGTGGTCCAGCACATGCTACCCGGGTTCACGGGCGCCTTCGCCGACCGTCTGGACCGCAGCTGCCGGGCCCGCGTGAAGGTCGCCGACGATGGGGAAACCCTGAAGCCGGGCACCGTGTACCTGGCGCCCAACGAAACGCACCTCACCGTCAAGCGGGGCGGCGCCGGCCTGGTGGCCCTGCTCCAGGGCAGCGACCGGGTCTCCCGCCACCTGCCTTCGGTGGACGTTCTCTTCCAGTCCGTGGCCGAGGTCTGCGGCCACCACGCCCTGGGCGTCATCCTCACAGGCATGGGCGACGATGGCGCCCGCGGCCTGCTGCAGATGCGCCAGAAGGGGGCCCATACCCTGGGCCAGGACGAGGCCACCTGCGTGGTCTACGGCATGCCCCGCGCCGCCTTCCTGCGCGGCGCTGTCGAAACGCAGGCGCCCCTGGGCGCCATCGCGGGCCGGCTGGTCACCTGGTGCGAGCGCGAAGAAGCCTGAACCCTGAGGACCGACAACGGTCCCCTCTGAATCGAATCGACATGATCAACCCCGCCCGCCAGGACATCCCCAGAGCCCTCCGGTCCAGGGCCTTCCGACTCGCAGCCAGGGCCTCCTCGCGGCGCCAGCCCAAAGCTCTGGAGGAGGGCACCCTCCGGTTCCGCCTGCTCTTCGATTCCTCTCCGGCGCCGATGGTCATTTTCCAGTCAGGGCGCGTCACCCTGGCCAATGCCGCCGCCGCCTGGCTCCTTGAGGCCCGGGTGCCCGAAGCTCTCCTGGGCCGTGACCTCATGAGCCTCGTCCATCCCGACTTCCACCAGGTCACCCTGGAGCGGCTCCGCATGGTGAACGAGGAAGGCCAGTCGACGCCACCCATGGAGAAGCTGCTGGTCACCCTTGAGGGCAACCCAGTCTGGGTGCAGGTCCAGTCAGTGCCCCTCGAGCTCCCTGACGGTCCGGCGATCCTGGTCTTCGCCCAGGACCTGACCGAGCAGCGGCGGGCCGCGGAGGATCGCCTCAAACTGGCCACGGAACTGCAGCACGCCCAGAAACTGGATAGCCTCGGCAGTCTGGCGAGCGGCATCGCCCATGACATGAACAACGTGCTGTCGGCGGTGCTCGGCATGGCCACCCTCATGCAGTTGAAGTACCAG
Source organism: Holophagales bacterium (assembly GCA_038236735.1). GTDB lineage: Bacteria > Acidobacteriota > Holophagae > Holophagales > Holophagaceae > Geothrix. The sequence goes on from JBBRZL010000112.1 coordinate 6,160, forward strand.
GGGGATGCCCCGCTTCAGAAATCCCTCCAGACCATCGAGCATGCCGCCGGCCGGGGCCGGGACCTGGTGAAAGGCCTCACGGACTTCGCGCGGAAAGGCCTTCAGGAGCCCCAGGTGCTGGACTTGAATGAACTGGTCCGGAAAGAAGTGGACCTGCTCCTCCGCACCAGCCGACAACAATTCACCTTCGACGTCCAGTTGGCGGAAGGGCTCCCCCACATCCTCGGCGAGCCCAGCACCCTGGGCAGCGCCTTCATGAACCTGTGCGTGAATGCCTTCGAAGCCATGACGCGGGGCGGCACCCTTTCCATCCGGACCCATCGCGAAAACAAACAGGTCGTCCTCCAGTTGACGGATACAGGAGAAGGCATCCCGGCGGATCTCCTCCCCCGGGTCACCGACCCCTTTTTCACCACGAAGCCGGTGGGCCGGGGGGCGGGCCTGGGGCTGGCCATGGTCCATGGCGCCATGAAGGCCCACGGGGGCTCCCTCGACATCCATAGCCAGGTGGGCAAGGGAACCTGCATCAGCCTGCGGTTCCCGGCCAGCGCCGCCGGGGCCGCCTCCGGGCCAGGGGAAGCAGCGCACGAGACCTGTCCCACCTGCGCTCTGCGCATCCTGCTGGTGGATGACGATGAGCTCATCCGGGGCACCCTGGCCCCCATGCTGGAGCAGCTGGGCCACCAGGTGGAACTGGCCTCCACCGGGCTCGAGGCCCTCCGGCGGTTGCGGGGAGGGCTGGCCATCGATCTGGTGATCCTGGATCACAACATGCCGGGCCTCACCGGCGCGGACACCCTGCCCCGGCTGCTCCAGGTGCGGCCCGACCTTCAGATCCTCGTGGCCACGGGGTTCCAGGACACGGAGCTCAGGCTCCTGCTCGCGAAGTTCCCATCCGTCCTCTCGCTCCCCAAACCCTTCTCCATTGGGGAATTGCGGGGAGTGCTGCAGGGGGTCTGAGTCCCTGGATTTCCTGAGGCCCACCGTCCACCCTGCGGCGACCCATCTCGATCCAGCTGGCCATCAAAATTCAGTCGGCTTTTGGCGGGGCCGCCAAAGCCTGTTCCACGGCCAGCGTGAGATCCCCGTGCAGGATGGGCTTGTGGAGCACGCAGGCCACCCCCAGCTTCTGCATCCGCACCGCGATGTCCTCATCGTGGAAGGCGGTCAGGATGATCACCTTGATCCCCGAGAGATCGGGATGCTCGAAGCAGGCCCGGACCAGGCTGGGGCCCTGAAAGGCGGGCATGGAGTGATCGAGAATCAGCAGATCCGGCTTCCCTTCAACGAGAGCGTCCACCGTGCCCTGGAGCGATTCCGGTTCGATCAGGCTGAGGACATCCCAGCGGTGCAGGCGTTCCAGACTGTCTGGTTTGTCGAGGCCCGCGCCCTGCGGGCTAGTGAACCGAGGGTGGAACCCACACCGCCGCAATTGTCAGCTCTCGCCACACCGGTTCCCACTCGTTCACATCATCGAAAACGATCAAGCCCAGTTCCTCCCGTGCCGGAAGGCGCCCAGGCACTGCCGGGATTGGAGGCTTGGATCAAGCCGGGTTATCGAGTATGAACTGGGGGGATTCGCATGGGGTGGGGAACTGTGGGTTAGCATATGGGTATAAGAAAATCAAAAACCGCAAGCACTGGATTAACAGATGCTTGCGGTTGATCCTGGCGGAGAGTGAGGGATTCGAACCCTCGGTAAGCTTTTGACCTACACACACTTTCCAGGCGTGCTCCTTAAACCACTCGGACAACTCTCCAATGGCTTCCGCTCGCGGGCGGAAGCAGCAAGATTATCACGGCCCCAGGCATCGGCCAAGGGCCGTGATTGAAAGGGCTACACGGCTGCGAGGACGGCCACCAGCAGCTTCCAGAAGTTGCCGACGGAGGGCACGCTGATGTGCTCGTCTGGGGTGTGGACGTCCCACATGCTGGGGCCGAAGGAGACCATCTCCATCTGGGTGTACTTCTCGCCGATGAGGCCGCATTCCAGGCCGGCGTGGATGGCCATGATCTCCAGGGGCTTGCCGAAGGCCTGCTGGTTGGCATCCTGGACGATCTGGACCAGGGAGGCCTTGGGCTCGGGCTTCCAGCCGGGGTAGCCGCCGGTGACGTGGGAGGTGAAGCCGCCCAGGGCGCAGGTGGCGGCAATGCGCTCGGACAGAGCTGTCCTTGAGGCGTTGATGGAACTGCGGGTGAGCAGGTTCACTTCCACTTCGTCTTCCCGGGTCTCAATGACGCCCAAGTTGGTGGAGGTCTGCACCAGGCCCTTGATATCGGGGCTCATGGCCTCGACGCCATGGGGCAGGGCCAGCAGCAACTGGAGGAGGGCGTCGGCATCGGCCGCGGCCATGGCCTGGGTGGCTTCGCCGGGTTCCAGGGCCAGATGCAGGCCGGGATCGAAGGCGCCCAGTGCTGCGCGCCAGTGGGCCTCATGCCCGGCCAGGGCCGTGCGGAAGGCCGCTTCCTGCGCCGGATCCAGGAAGATCATGGCCGAGGCTTCGCGGGGGATGGCGTTGCGCTTGTTGCCGCCCTTGATGGAGGCCAGCGCCAGCCCGGAGCCGGGCTGCAGGGCGCTGAGCACCTGGGCCAGGAGGCGGATGGCGTTGCCGCGGCCGGCGGGGATGTCGATGCCGGAGTGGCCACCCTTGAGGCCGAACACCTTCAGGCGATAGGCGCGGGCGCCAGCAGGCGGGGCCGTGCGGGTGAGCTTGCGGATGACGATGGTGTCCTCGCCGCCGGCGCAGCCGATGGTGAGGAAGCCCTCCTCTTCGCTATCGAGGTTGAGGAGGAACTTGGCCTTGAGGCGACCCGGCTGGAGGCCGTTGGCGCCCGTGAGGCCCGTCTCCTCATCGATGGTGATGAGCACCTCAAGGGGGCCGTGGGGAATGTCCTGGCTAGCCAGCACCGCCAGGGCCGCGGCCACGCCGATGCCGTTGTCGGCGCCCAGGGTGGTGCCCTTGGCCCGGAGCAGGTCGCCGTCCATCCAGACCTGGATGGGATCCTTGCTGAAGTCATGGTCCGTGCCTTCGTTCTTTTCGCAGACCATGTCCACGTGAGCCTGCAGGCAGAGGGTCGGATGGCCTTCCCGGCCGGCGGTGGCCTGCTTGCGGATGATCACGTTGCCCACGGCGTCGCGTTCCACCTCGCAGCCCAGGGCCTTGGCCTGCTCGGCCACCCAGTCGGCGGCGGCGGCTTCGTTCTTGGAGCCGCGGGGGATCTTCGACAGTTCCAGGAAGTAGGACCAGATCGACTTGGGTTCGAGGATTTCAAGCAGGGCGTTCACAGAACCTCCAGGGTGAGCCATCCCGGCCTTCAGGCCAGCGAGGCTGCCCCCAGAGTACCGGTGGCCTGCCCGGCCCGGCGTGACGAGGGTCACGATGGTTGGTTCCCTGATGCGGTAAAACCTGCTTCTATTCAAGGGACCACCCTCCATCAACCGAAATAGGTACCCTGGCCGCCGGGACTCCGAGGCCTCCCAATTGGGCTCACCTTGCGCCTTCTCCCTTTCGACCCTCATGTTGCCGGCCACCCTGGATTCGGGCGCTGGATCGCCCCCTTGACCAGGGCGTTCCAGGAGGAAGCCACAATCATTGAACAGCGCCTGTTCCGAGGCCTGTCCCTGGTCGGTGGGCTGATGGCGATCTTCGTGGTCGTCCCCGCCAACATTCTGCAGCACATGGCAGCCTTCGTGAACTGGGCGGTCTTGGGCTTCGGGGTGGCCTGTCTTCTGCTCTACTGGGCGACCTTCCGCGGGCACTACGGTACGAAGCTCCTCTTCTTCCTCCATGTGGCGAACCTTGACTTCATCTGGTTCGGCAACGGAGGCTCCCAGGGCACCATCCAGATGTTCCTTCTCACCGCAGCCATGTACCTGGTGATCTTCTTCCAGGGCCGGACCCGCTGGCTGGCGCTGGGTTTCTACCTGTTCAATGGCTTGGCTCTGCTGGGGGTGGAGCGGCTGCACCCGGGGTGGGTTGTCCCCTATGCGAGCGCTGACGCGCGGTTCATGGATTTCATCATTGGCTTCGTGCTCTGCAGCGTGGTATGCGTCCTGATCCTCTGGATCGTGCTGGGCGCCTACCACCACGAGCGGGAACGCCTGGGCGAGTCGCTGGCTGCCCAGGTCGCCAGTGAGGCGCGCTTCAAGTCTCTCGTGATGAACGCCCCGATACCCATCTGCGTGACCAGCCTGGATGGCGTCGTGGCCTACATGAACCACACCTTCGAACGGGTACTCGGTTACACCAAGACGGATCTCCCGGACATCGAAGCCTGGTGGTGGCGGGCCTACCCCGACCACGAACTCCGGAAGCAGGTGGGGAGGCGCTGGGCCGAGGCCAGCGCCCTAGCCGTGCGCAGCGGTTCGCCCATCGCCCCCATGGAGTACCCCGTGGTCTGCAAGGATGGCCGGACGGTGGACCTGGAGATCCAGGCAGCCATCATCGGTGACCAGTGGCTCGTGATGTTTTCGGATGTCTCGGAGCGCCGCCGCAGCGAGGAGGCGCTGCGCCAGACCCAGAAGCTGGAAAGCCTGGGTATCCTAGCCGGTGGCATCGCCCACGACTTCAACAACCTGCTGGGCGCCATGCTGGGCAACCTCAACCTGGCCCAGATGAAACTGCCCGCCGGCGCGGCCTCGGTCCGCTACCTGGACAACATGGAGAGCACCATCGGCAAGGCGGTGGAACTCACCCGCCAGATGCTGGCCTACTCGGGCAAGGGGCGCTTCGTGGTGGAACCCCTGGACCTCAACCGGCACGTGGGGGAGATCAGCCACCTCCTGTCCGTGTCCATTTCCAAGCGCGTCCGGCTGGAGTACGACCTCGCCCCGGATCTTCCGGCCATCGAGGCGGATTCGGCCCAGATCCAACAGGTGGTGATGAACCTGGTCACCAACGCCTCGGAGGCCATCGGGGACACCGATGGCGCCATCGCCATCGCCACGGGCTGCCGGGACATTGATGCAAAGGAGGCGGAAACGACCTTTGCCGGGCAGGACGTCGCGCCCGGCCGCTTCGTCACCCTCCGCGTGTCGGACACGGGCTGCGGCATGAAACCGGAGGTGCAGGCCCGCATCTTCGATCCCTTCTTCAGCACCAAGGGGTCCGGCCGGGGCCTGGGGCTGTCGGCCATGCTGGGCATTCTCCGCGGCCATCGGGCCGGCATCGAGATCCGCACGAATCCCGGTGGCGGGAGTGACTTCCGGATTCATTTCCGGGCCAGCCAGGCCGAGGTTCCGGGCTCCGCCTATACGACGTTTGGGGCCCCTAAGGTCCGCTTCCAGGGCAAGGTGCTGCTGGTGGACGACGAGGCCGATCTGCGGGCCAGCTTTGCCGGCATGCTGGAGCACCTTGGATTCCAGGTGGTGGCCGTC
>JBBRZL010000113.1:0-11392 GCA_038236735.1 Holophagales bacterium
AGGGCCGGAGACGATCAGGCCCGTGCCCAGCCGGACGCCGGTTCGAGACCGCCCGCGCCAACCAAAAAGAGGCCGCGAAAGCGGCCTTTTTCAAATCAACCACCGGGCGGTCTCGAGCCGCCGAGAAAGTCCGTATGCAAAACCTGCTGACCTCGGCAAATGCCCAGGCCAGCAGGTGGAAAGCGAGGCTGCGGCGCGCTGCTCTAGAAGCCGGTGAGGGCCTCTTCTTCGGTATCCTTCACTTCGAAAACAGAGTGCAGGCTGGTCATCTTGATGAGGCTGAAGATCTTGGAATTCATGCCGCAGATGCGCAGTTCCCCGCCCTTCCCCTTGATGGACGTATAGCAGCCTACCAACTCGCCCACACCCGAGGAGTCGAGGTAGCTCACTTTGCTGAAGTTGATGACGATCTTACGCTCGCCGTTCACCAGCGCAGTGCGGACCGCCTCGCCCAACTCCTGGTCGCCGTCACCCAGGGTGACCTTGCCTTCAGGGTAGAGGATCAGCACATCGTTGTGCTTGCGTGTGTTCAGAATCATGGGGGCCTCATGGTAAGCGGCCAGTGTAGCAAGGTAGCTGCACTTCAAGGCAAGGGCCACGATGGACTCAGATCGATTCGGCACGAGGCCTGCATCTTCTCTGGGGCAGCCGGGACCACCCGGCCCAATCTGCAGGGTGCGCTATGTTCGACATCACGAGCGGCAATGGGATGATCCAGACCATGGATCGAAGCCTCACGCTGGCTTCCCAGCGCCAGACCCTCATCGCCTCCAACCTGGCCAACCTGGATACGCCGGGTTATCGGACCCGGGATTTCAGCTTTGAGGGGGCCATGAAGTCAGCGATTGCTGGGCAATTATCACCCAGCACCTTGGCGACTACCCATCCGATGCACCTACAAGGCAGCAGCAACGGTTCCCTCCCGCCCTCCCTGGACGCCCTGCGGCCCAACGCTGAACGCAACGATGGGAACGACGTGAGCCTGGACCGGGAGAACATGCTGCTCACCCGCACCCAGACCAACTACGTGACAGCCTCCACCTTCATGCAGGTGGAACTCCGGAAACTCTATTCCCTGATCAAGGAAGCGAGCGCGCACTGATGTCCATCAACCAGATCCTCGATATCGCAAGCACCGGCATGGCCGCCCAGCGGCTGCGCGTCCAGCTCATCGCCTCGAACGTGGCCAACAGCGAAACCACGCGCACGAAGGAGGGCGGCCCCTTCCGGCGCAAGGACGCGGTCTTCCAGACCCAGGACCTGGGCTTCTCGGGTTCCCTGGCCAGTGCCGGCGTCCGGGTCGCCTCCATCCTCACCAGCCAGGAGCCTTTCCTCACGCGCTACGAGCCGGGCCACCCCGATGCGGATGCCGATGGCGTGGTGAAGTACCCCAACGTCAATCCGGTGGAAGAGATGGTCAACCTCACCGAAGCCAGCCGGGCCTACGAGGCTAACATCGCCGTGGTCCGCAGCGCCAAGACCATGGCCACCTCCGCCCTGGAGATCCTCCGCGTCCAGTGATCTGCCCACCTGTCGGAATTTCGACTTGCCCCAGCGCCTCCCCAGACTGATCGTGTGAATGGCCTTTCCCCCGAGCGCAACCATGGACCCCATCCAGAACATCCCCCAAACACTGCCGCTCAGCCCCGTCTCTGGCTCCCTGAAATCCGGCCAGGACAGCGGCGCTGCGGGCGCCGAGGGGGGTCTGGCCTTTGGCGACCTCCTCAAGCAGGCCCTCCAGGAAGTGAACCAAGCCTCGGCCCAAGCCGACACTGAGGCACGGAACTTGATGACAGGGGAGAGTGCAGACATGCACACGGCCATGCTGGCTGTCCAGAAGGCCGATCTTAGCTTCCAAATGATGATGGCCGTTCGATCCAAATTGATCGATGCCTACCGCGAGGTCATGCGCATGCAGATGTAGCGCCGGCCGAGCTTTCCGGCGCGGCCTCACCTCTGATTGAGGAACGCCTATGGCCGGGGAATCGAACCTCGCGGAACAACTGACCAGCGCCTTCAAGAGCATGAGCGCCACCCAGCGCGTCATGGTGGCCGCCATTTCCATGACAGTGCTGCTGGCCTTGGCCGGCCTCGGCATCTGGGCGGGCCAGGAATCGAAGGGCGTGCTCGCGGCCAATGTCTCCCCCACGGAGGCCAGCTCCATCGTGGCCCAGCTGGACAAGATGCAGGTGCCCTATGAACTCAGTTCTGACCAGCGGACCATCCTGGTGCCCGAGAGCCGGGTGGGTGCCCTGCGCCTGAAGTTCGCCGGCGACGGCATGCTGACCGGCGACAAGCTGGGCTTCGAGAAGCTGGAAAATGCCGGCCTTGGCACCACGGACTTCTCCCAGAAAGTGATCCACCGTCGGGCCATGGAAGCCGAACTTTCCAAAACCATCATGAGCCTCCAGCAGGTCTCCGAGGCCACGGTACACATCACGCCTTCCAACGACAGCCCCTTCGTCACCGACAAGGAGGATGCCAAGGCCAGCGTGCTGCTGAAGCTGCGCGGTTCCCGCATGCTGCCCGACGAGAACACCCAGGCCATCGTGAACCTGGTGGCCGCCAGCGTGGAGGGCCTGAAGCCCGAGCAGGTGGTCATCATCGACCAGTTCAGTCGCATCCTGTCCCGCACGGGCCGGGATCCCATGGTCGGGGCCAGCGACGCCCAGAAGAAGGTGGCGCGCGAGGAGGAGGACTACATGGTCCGCCGGGTCACCGAGCTGCTCGAACCGGTCGTGGGCATAGGGAAGGTGCGGGCCACCGCCCATGTCGAACTGGATTTCGACAAGGTGAAGATCAACGAAGAGAGATTCGACCCTCAGGGCCAGGTGGAACGCAGCGTCCAGCAGAAGGACGAGAAGGTTCAGAAGCGTGATGCGGGCGCCGGCGTTCCCGGCACCGGCAGCAATGTGGCCCCCGCGACCGGTGGCGCCACCGCCAACGTCACGGAGAATTCGGACAAGAAGGAAACCACCACCAACTTCGAGATCACCAAGACCGTGAGCGCCACCGACAAGGCCACTGGCACCGTGAAGCGGGTAACCCTGGCGGTGATCGTGGACAACCTCAACACCTGGGAGAAGGATGCCAAGGGGGAGGCCACCCTGAAGCATACGCCCCGGTCCGCGGATGAACTGAAGAAGATCCGCGACCAGGTGTCCACGGCCGTGGGCATCCAGCCCAAGCGCGGGGACGAACTCACCGTGGAGAACATGGCCTTCGCCACCCTCCAGGTGAATCCCAGGGAAGCCGCTGAAGCCAAGACCCAGTTCTGGTTTGATCTGGCCCGCCAGTATGCCCCCGGCTTCATCTGGGGAATCGTTGGCCTGGCCATTTTCTTCATGCTGATCCTACCCATGCTCCGGCGCATGTCCGCCGCCATCAACCGGCCCTCGCCCATGCGCATCGCCAGTTCCGAAGGCGGGGAGGCAGGCCTGGCCACCGGGCCCACGCGCAAACCGGTGCAGGTGAAGTCCATGTCGGAGATCGAGTCCGAGATCGAGGCCGAGTTGAACGCCGATGCCGCCTTCAGCGCCCCCGAGGCCCGGCGCCGCGAGCTCATCAAGAAGCGCCTCCAGGGCGGTTCCCAGGAAGATCCAGAGACCATGGCCTCCCTGGTCCGGTCGTGGCTCCTCGAGGAAGGACGGTAGGCCATGGCGAAATTGACCGGCTCCCAGAAGGCCGCGGTGCTCATGGTCACCCTCGGGGACGAGACCGCCGCCAGCATCTTCAAGTACCTCGAAGAGGACGAAATCCAGACGATCTCCCGGGAGATCGCCCTCACCAAGCACGTGCAGCCCGAGGTGGCGGAAGAGGTCATGGAGGAATTCCACACCATGACCCAGGCCCGCAGCTACATCAGCCAGGGCGGCATCGAGTACGCCAAGAAACTGCTCATCAAATCCGTAGGTCCAGAGGTGGCCCGCAAGATCATCGACCGCCTGGTGAAGGCCCTGGAATCCAGCGCCGGGTTCTCCAGCCTCGAGCGGGCTAACCCCCAGCAGCTGTCGAAGTTCATCCAGAACGAACATCCCCAGACCATCGCCCTGATCCTGGCCCACCTGAACGCCTCGCAGGCCGCGGAACTGATCTCCAGCCTGCCCGAAGTGCTGCGCAGTGATGTGGCCATGCGCATGGCCAGCCTCCAGGAGATCAGCCCCGAGGTGGTGCGGCGCATCAGCCTCATCCTCGAGCAGAAGCTGGAAGCCCTGGGCTCCTTCGCGACGGAGGCCTATGGCGGTGTCCGCGCCGTGGCGGAGCTGTTCAACCGCATGGACCGCACCACCGGCCGCACCGTGCTGGAGAAGATCGAGACGGAAAACCCGCAGCTGGCCGCCAGCATCCGCGACCTTATGTTCGTGTTCGACGACATCCTGCTCATCGACGACAACGGCATCACCGAGATCCTCAAGCGGGCCGACAAGAAGACCTTGACCATCGCCCTCAAGGGCACCAGTGAGGAGCTGCAGAACCAGTTCTTCCGGAACATGTCCAGCCGCGCCGTGGAGCTCATGAAGGAAGAAATGGAGTTCATGGGCCCCATCAAGCTCAAAGACGTGGAGAAGTCCCAGCACGAGGTCGTGGAGATCGTCCGCCAACTGGAAGAGGAGGGCGTCATCGCCATCGGTGGGGGCGGGGGCGAGGACTATGTCTCATAAGGACAAGGGCTCCAGGGGCATCATCCGCGCCGAGGACCTCCGCGACACTTCCGTGGAGGCCTACCCCTACTTTCCGGTCGACGCCCTGCCCATCCCCGGCGGGATGGAAGACGGGGAAGCTTCGGTGGCCTCGGACCTGGACGACGACGCGGCCTCTTCCCTCCCCATCGAGCAGCGCATCGTGGACCGGCTGCAGAAGGCTGAGGAGCAGGCCCAGGACATCGCCCGGCGCGCCTACGAGGAAGGCTTCGCTTCAGGCGAGGCGGAAGGGCGCGCCTTCGGCGAGAGCCAGTACAAGGCCTACATCCTGCGCCTGGAAGAGCATCTGGCCGAGCTGGCCACCGCCTCCCAGCTCCTGACCCGGGCCCTGGACGAGGAACTGGTGGCCCTCACCCTCGCCGTGGGGGAGCACCTCGCGGTCCAGCAGATCGAGCAATCGCCGCTGGCGGTGCAAACGCTCATGGAGCGCGTTCTGGAAGAACTGCCCTTCCCCCTGCCCCGGGGGCGCCGGGGGGGTGAGATGCCCATGCAGATCTTCCTGAATCCCTCGGACCTCGCTCAGTTGGGCGACCATTACGTCGGGCAGGCAGGGCTGGCGCTGGTGGCCGACAGCGGACTCTCACGGGGCAGTCTCCGGATCGAAGCCCCCCAGGGCATTTTCAACGGCACCCTGGAGCGCCGCAAGGAAGACCTGATGCAGGTCATCCAGAAGATGCAGTCAGGCGAAACCCCATGAATACGCTGCTGGATCCAGCCGCCCTCGCGACCCGCTTGCGCAGTCTGCCCAAGGGGAACTGGATGGGCCGGATCACGAAGGTCGTCGGCCTGGTCGTCGAATCCACGGGACCAGACTGCTCCGTGGGTGAACAGATGCTCATCCACAGCGCGGATGCGGCCGGAAAGCTGCGGATCATCCACGCGGAAGTGGTCGGTTTCGCGGGACAACGGGTGCTGCTCATGCCCATTGAAGAGACCGAAGGCATCCGCCCCGGCCTCTGGGTGGAAGGCACAGGACACCAGTCGGAACTGCCGCTGGCCGAGGCCCTGCTGGGCCGCGTGATCGACCCGCTGGGACGCCCCCTGGATGGTGGCCCCCCCATCGAGGCCACGGCCCACTTGCCCCTCCAGGGGCCGCCCCCCAATCCCATGCGGCGAAAGCGCATCGACCAGGTACTGTCCACCGGCGTGCGCGCCATCGACGGCCTGCTGACCCTGGGCAAGGGCCAGCGGGTGGGCATCTTCTCCGGCTCGGGCGTGGGCAAATCCACCCTGCTGGGCATGGTGGCGCGGAACACCTCCGCCGAGGTGAACGTGATCACGCTCGTGGGCGAGCGCGGCCGCGAGCTGCGGGAATTCATTGAGAATGACCTGGGCGTGGAGGGCCTCCGCCGCAGCGTGGTCGTCGTATCCACCAGCGACCAGAGTCCCCTGCTGCGGCTCCGTTGCGCCATGGCGGGCACCACGGTGGCCGAATACTTCATGCGCCAGGGCAAGGACGTGCTGCTCATGATGGACAGCGTCACCCGCTTCGCCATGGCCCAGCGTGAAGTGGGGCTCAGCGCCGGCGAACCGCCCAGCTCCCGCGGCTATACGCCTTCCGTGTTCGCCCTGCTGCCGCGCCTCATGGAACGGGCCGGCACCTTCGAGGGCATGGGTTCCATCACGGGCATCTACACGGTGCTGGTGGAGGGCGATGACATGAACGAGCCCATCAGCGATGCCGTGCGCGGCATCCTGGACGGCCATGTGGTGCTCTCCCGCAAGCTGGCTTCGAAGAACCACTTTCCGGCGATCGACGTGCTGGCCAGCCTGTCCAGGCTCTTCAGCGCCCTGGCCCCGCCGGAACAGAAACAGCTGGCCAGCAAGGTGCGGGATCTGATGGCCACCTACCAGGACGCGGAAGACCTGATCCAGATCGGCGCCTACACGAAAGGTTCCAGCTCCGCCATCGACCAGGCCATTCAGTTCCAGCCCGCCATCCAGTCCTACCTGCGCCAGGCCACGGCCGAGGCCTCCGATCATCGTCAGGCCATACTGGCCCTGGGCCAGATCTTCGGCATTGATCTGGCGCCGTTCCTGAAAGTCCAGAGCTGATGGCCGCCCGCTTTCATTTTCGACTGGAGCCCCTGCGCAAGCTGCGGGAGGCCCTGGAGCGCGAAGCCGAACGCGCCCTCGCGCGGGCCCTCCAGGCCGAACGTGAGGTCCGGGCCCACCTCGAATCCCTGTCCGTCCAGCGACACGCCATCTTCGAAGCCCGCCGCCTTGCGCCGGGCCAGACCCTCGATCTGGAGCTATGGCGCGCGGGTGAGCGGTTCCTCGTGGTCCTGGAGCGCCATCAGGTCGAGGGCTACGAGCGTCTCCGAGTGGCCGCAGCCGCGGTGGCCACCGCCCGCGAAGCGCTGATCGTCGCCCACAGGAACCATCTGATGCTCGTCCGCCTCAAGGAACGCCGCGCCCTGCAGCACGCGAAGGAGCAGGAACTGCGCGAGGCCATCGAGATGGACGAGTTGGCCGTCCTTCGCCATCACCATCAGACCGCCTAGCCGACAGGAGTCCCCATGAACGCCCGCTACCTGCTTTGGATCTCGGCACCGATCGCGCTGTCCGCCGGCGTCCTGTGGCTCTCGGCCCAGGAACCCAAGGGCGAGACCAAGACCGCCAGCGAAGGCGTGAAGGTCGCCGCTTTGGCCTCCCAACTCCAGAATCGTGAGAAGGCCATGACCCAGAAAGAGGCTGAATTGCGCCAGCTGGAGCAGCGGCTCAATACGCTGCAGGCCACTTTAGACAAGGACCGCGGTGAGCTTGCGACCCGGGAGAAGGCCGTCCAGGAAGCCTTGGTGAAGGTGGCGAACCTGAAGGACCGGCCCGCCATCGATGCGCAAATTATCCGCACCTACGAGGCCATGGAACCCGCCGCCGGGGCCCAGGCCATGAAGGAGCTCGCCGGACAGAACATGGAGGTCGCCGTGGCCCTGCTGGCCGGCATGGCTCCGAAGAAGGCCGCCAAGTTGATGGACCAGCTGGCCCCCCTGGATGCCAAGCTCGCCGGACGCCTTTCGGAAAAGGTCGGGATGAGCAAGCCCAAGGCTCCCCCAGCCTGATCTTTTCTGCCCATTGGTGGCGGCACGGTCCTCGCGCAGGAAACCCATCTGGATGACCCAGACGCGAGGTTCCCATGCTTGCCACGGGCAATGCAGCAGTCACGGAGGTGGCCAACCGCCAGGTGGCCGAGCGCCCTGAAGCCAGGGAGTCCGGCGCCTCGGGCAGCCCGTTTGCCGGGCTCATGGCCCATTGGTTCCAACCCCAGGTGGTGGTCAAACCACCTGAGAAAGCCCCAAGTGGCAGCTCCGAACCCAGCCCGCGCAAAACCTTCGGTTCCAAAGCCGGCTCGGGAAGTCCTTCAGCCACGCCAGCTGCACCGCCTGTCACCCATGAGGCAAGATCCGCACTCAAGCCTCGATCACCCAAGACCCCTGCACCCACAGCCGCGCCTGCCCAGCCAGCGGCTTCCGCTTCGGCCCTGACTGATCCTGCTTCGGCCCTGGCCGGCGACGCCTCGGTCGCCGCAGACAATGCTTCAGCCCCCATCATCAATGCTTCGGCCCCGGCCGGCGATGTTGCGGCTCCTGGGAACGACTCTGCGCCATCGGCCAATGGCCCGGCGGCTTCCGACAACCTGCCCGCGGCTGTGGCCCTCTTCGCGGGGACGCCCGTGGCCGCGTTGCCCGTTACAGCGTTGCCTGCTGCGACCGCTGACTCACCTGATCCAGCTTCCATGACGCCGGCTCCGGATCAGCTCATGGCCGCCCTGGCCGCACAGGCGCTGAGTGTCCTCCAGGCCGGTTCACCGAGCAGCCCCCGGCCCTCGTCTTCGGTTGCTGTCCCCCCTGAAGCAGCGAAGTCACCAGCCGTTCCTGGCACCACGGACCTGAACCTGGATCCGGTGGCGCCCCCGCCCACCCCGAAGGCCCAGGCAGTCCTTGCCGAAGACCCCTCTCAGACCAAGGGCAAGGCATCGACCCGGGAGTTGCAAGCGGCTCTGGAGGCCCTGCCAGCCACGCCACCCATGGCTGCTCCTGCAGCCACGAAGCAGGGGCTCGACCTTCCGCTGCCCCCGGTCCCCCAGGGAACACCGGCTGCGACCCCCACCAAGGCCAGCGCTCCGGCCATTGGGACCGACCCGGAATTCGCACCGAGCCAAGTGGACGCTGGAGCGCCCAAGTTGCCGTTCTTCCCCCGCGCCATGGAAGGTGTCCCTGCGGAGGCCTTGCCTGCGCCCGCTGCGAACCCCATGCCTCAGAACGCCGACAGCAGCGCTATGGCCGCCATCGCCGCCCTGCCCCGGGCTACCACCCCTGTCGCAGGCTCCACTCCCACGGCCCCGCCTCCAAACACCCCGGCCCAGTCAAGCCCCCTGGTGACGCAGGTGGCAGGCGGTGTGCGCTGGATGTTGCAGGGCGGTTCTCAGGAGGCCCAACTCCAACTGCACCCCGATTCCCTGGGCCAGGTCACCATCCACCTCCGGGTGGAAGGGGGTGAGGTCCACGCCCGTCTCTGGGTCACGGAAGCGTCTTCCGTCCAGGCCGTGCAGGACGGTCGTCCCCAGTTGGAGGCGTCACTCAAAGAACAGGGACTCCAGTTGGGCAGTTTCGATCTTCAGCAGGGCCACCGTCCCTTCCAGGATGCGCCCGCCACCCCAACCTATCCTGAACAGGCCATCCAGGCGGTCACGCCTGCTGGGCAAGAAGCTCCCTTCTTGCCGGCCACAGCCATCCTGAACGCCCGCCACGTCGAGCTCTACGCCTGATAGGCACGATTCCTGTTTCCCCTTTCCTGGAGGTTCCGATGCAAACCGGCCTGATTGGCGCGACCACTGCCACTACGACCACGACCAAGCCCGTTGCCAGCAACACCATCGACAAGAACGGCTTTCTGCAGTTGCTGGTGGCCCAACTCAAGAACCAGGATCCGACTTCGGCCGGCCAGGACCCGAATGCCATGGTGCAGCAGCTGACCAGCTTCTCCACCCTGGAACAGGCCCAGCAGACCAATACTCTGCTCGGGGGTTTGCAGACTCAGACTGCCGGCCTCTTCCAGGCCCAGATGGGCGCCCTCGTGGGCAAGAGCGTCGAGGTGGACGGCTCGGGCTTCATCCTGAAATCCGGGACCTCCGCCATGAACCTCAACCTGAGCGCCGCGGCGAACGTCACCGTCACCGTGAAGGACGCGAATGGCAACGTGGTCGCGACCCTGCCCCAGGGCAACCTCAACAGCGGCGCGAACACCCTCAACTGGAATGGGCGCGATGACAACGGCGTCCCCATGGCAGACGGCTCCTACAAGGTCGTGATCGCCGCCAACAACACTGGCGGTACGGCCGTGCCCTTCAAGACCAGCATGACCATGAAGGTGGACTCCGTGACCTTCAGAAGTGACGGCACCTACTTGGGTTCGGGAAGCAACGTGTTCTCCCTGGCCGATGTCCTCGAAATCCACGCTTGATCCCGCTTCCAACCCCTAGGAGATCCCCATGAGCCTCTACTCCGCCTTCTACTCCGGCCTCTCGGGCCTGTCCACCAACGCCAATGCACTCAACGTCATCGGCAACAACCTGTCGAACATCAACACGGTGGGCTTCAAGGGTTCGTCCATGACCTTCCGGGACATCTTTAGCGCCAGCCTTGGCGGCGTTTCCACCCAGGGCAACGGCAATCCCATCCAGTTCGGCCTGGGCGTGCAGACCAATAGCGTGAGCCAGGACTTTGCTCAGTCCTCCTTCCAGAGCACGGGCAACGCCCTCGACATGGCCCTTCAGGGCAACGGGTTCTTCACCCTGCGGACCCCGGACGGCAAGCAGGTCTTCAGTCGGGCTGGCAACTTCACCCGCAATAGCGATGGCTACCTGGTGGCCAGCGATGGCGCTTCCGTCATGGGCTGGAACAAGGACGCCAGCGGCAAGGTGAACACCACTGCCGCGCTGTCTCCGGTCCGCATTGATTCCGGCAGCACGGCCAGCGCCTTCGCCACGGCGAACATCCGCACCGGCGTGAACCTCAACGCCTCGTCTGCAGCCGGCCCCACCTCGGTCCTGACTGCCCCCATCCAGGTGTATGACAGCCAGGGGAACACCCAGACCCTCATCGCGACCTACACCAAGACCGGCACCAACTCCTGGAGCTACGCCATCACCGGCCCTGCCGGCTCCACTGTCGCAGGGGGAGCAGGGACCATCGACTTCTCCGCGACTGGCACGCTCTTGGATATCAATGGCAACCCGGCCACGGCCGCGAACAACCCTGCCCTGGCCATCACCTGGGGCAATGGCGCCGCCGCGAGCACCATCGACTTCAACCTGGTGAACGTTGACGGCACTGCCAACATCACCCAGTTCAGCGCCGCCAGCACCACCAGCAGCAGCTACCAGGACGGCTACGGGGCCGGCACCCTGCAGGATCTGACCGTCGACCAGAACGGCATCATCAGCGGCACCTTCACCAATGGCCAGGTGGTCTCCCTCGCCCAGGTGGCTCTGTCCTCCTTCAACAACGAGAATGGACTGGTGCAGAACGGCAACAACCACTGGGCCCAGAGTCTCGCCTCCGGGGCGCCCACCATCGGCCTCGCCAACCAGGGTGGCCGGGGCAGCATCCTCGGGGCGAACCTCGAACTGTCCAATGTGGACGTGGCCGGAGAGTTCACCAAGCTCATCCTCAGCCAGCGGGGCTATGAGG
>JBBRZL010000114.1:0-11377 GCA_038236735.1 Holophagales bacterium
CTCTGGTTCGCAGAGCAGGAGCCTCCGTCGCGCGTAGTGCCTGCTACGCTTGGACTCGCCTTCCTCGCCTCGCTCGCCCGGCACCCCTCGCGCGGCGACGTGGGGCCCCGCTAGGATCTCTTTAATGGCGCATCGCTCAGTGTCCCTCCGGCTCTTCCTGGCCACCCTCTGCCTGGCCGCTCTGCCGGTGCTCGGGGGCTGGTGGGCCTGGTCGGGCCATGGACCCTTGCGGCAGGACGCGACGGTCCTGGTGAAACGGGGCACGAGCATCAACCAGGTAGCCGAGCAGTTGGAGCGCGATGGCGTCATCCGGTCCGCCTCGCTCTTCAAACTTTGGGCCCGGGCGCGCAAGCTGCAGCTCATCCGCGGCGAGTACACCTTCACTCCCCAGGCCAGCCTGGCGGAGGTGGCAGGCAAGCTCCACCGCGCCGAGATCCACTACACCCCCATCGCCATTCCTGAGGGAGCCCATGCCTGGTCCGTGCAGAAGCGCCTGAAGGAATTCGTACCGGAGGAGATCTTCTGGACCCTCTGGAAGAGTCCGCGCCTGGCGCGGACTGCAGGCTTCGAGGAGGCGGAGAGCCTGGAGGGCCTGGTGGCCCCGGCCACCTACAAGCTGCATCACGCCATGGAGCCCGAGGAGGTCATGCTCATGCTGGTGGAGGCCTTCCGGCACCACGTGCGGCCGAAGTTGGAAGGTGGCGTGCTACCGCCCTACGAAACCCTCATCCTGGCCAGTCTGGTGGAGAAGGAGACCCGGCTGGCTGAGGAGCAGCCCCTGGTGGCTGGCGTCTACAAGCATCGTCTCGACATCGGCATGCGCCTGCAGTGCGATCCCACAAGCCTCTACTCCCGCTGGCTCGAGGGCGATCTCCGGTTCACGGCACCGTTGGTCGCCGACATCCACCGGTTCCACCGGTTCAACACCTATGCCGTGAAGGGTCTGCCCCCGACGCCCATCGCCATCCCCAGCCCCGGGGCCATTGAGGCAGCCAAGGCGCCGGCGAAAGGGAAGGACCTCTACTTCGTGGCCACTGGCCTGGGGGGCCACACCTTCGCGCCCAGCCTCAGCGACCACAATCGCAACGTGGGTGCCTTCCGCAAGGAAATCATCCGCCAGAAGAAGGCCGCCCGTGGCTAAGCAACGGCTGGATCTGCTGCTGGTCCAGCTCGGTCTGTGCGAGACGCGGGCTAAGGCCCAGGCGCGGATCCTGGCGGGCGAGGTGCTGGTGGGCGACCGCCCCGTCACCAAGGCGGGCACAGCCGTGGATGAGGCCGCCATCATCCGCCTGCGGGGCGAGGCGCTACCCTTCGTGAGCCGGGGCGGGCTGAAGCTGGTGGAGGCCCTGGACCGTTGGAACCTTGATCCGGCTGGGCTCACCTGCTTCGACGCGGGCTCCAGCACCGGCGGCTTCACGGACTGCCTGCTGCAGCGCGGAGCGTTGAAGGTCTATGCCGTGGATGTGGGGACCAACCAGCTCCACTGGAAATTGCGCAGTGATCCCCGCGTGATCTCCATGGAGCAGGTGAACCTCCGGACCTGGGATCCGGCCGCCATTCCCGAACGCTGCCACCTGCTGGTGGCAGACCTGAGCTTCATCTCGCTGCGTCTCGCCATCCCGCCGGTGTTGCCCAGCCTGGTGCCCGGGGCCAAGGCCGTGCTCCTGGTGAAGCCCCAATTCGAGGCGGGCCGCAACGACGTGGGCCCGGGCGGCATCGTGCGTGATGCGGCCGTGCACCGTCGTGTCCTGGTGGAGATCTGGGCCTTCTTCGCCCAGACGGAATTGCGTCCACAGGCCCTGGCCATGAGCCCCATCAAAGGCGGCGAGGGCAACACCGAATTCCTTCTATACCTGGCCCTGGGCCGGGCAGCCGGCGACCTGGACGCTGAGCTTTCCGCATTGGAGCTGTGACTTACAGACTGGCCCAGTCAGTCTTGAAGGACCCCGCGAGGCTGGCGAGATCGGTGCTGGAGGGCCCGCCCCCCAGCGACTGGCTGACTCCAGCCTGCCAGCGGAGGTACCCATCGATGGCGAGCCGGCTGCCTGGGCGTACGCCCTGGCCCGTGAAGGCCAACCGGGTCTCCGGGGCATCGGTGGTGCTGTTGAGCCGTAGGATGTCCGCCTGAGATTCAAGCTGGAAGCGCTTGATCCAGGTGCGGTCCTGGGCATAGAGGCTGATGGCTGGAGCACCGTTAGTCCAGGCCATGGCCTCGTCGAAGTCCTTGCAGGTGGACAGGTTCACCGTGGGGCCCTGGACCTGGTTCCGGAACAGCGCCATGACAGGCGTCACGTCCTCCCACACGCAGGGTTGCAGGTAGGCGCCATGGCTGATGTTCCCCTGCACCTGGTTGGTGCGATTGGCCTCGGTCCACTGCTCGCCGCCGCAGAGCAGCGTGGCCCCCTCCTCCCGGCCCAGATCCCAGTGTTCACGGAAGGTCGTGGCGGCGCGGGCATTGATCAGGGGCCCGTAGGCCACATCAGGATGGGTCATGGGATTGCCGATCTCGAGTGCGGCCACGCGGTCCAGGAAGTGCTGCTTGAAGTCGGCCGCGCAGGCCTCGTGCACGATGAGATTGACGAGGCCAAGGGTGCGCTGCCCCGCCTGGGCGAAGGCGGCACTCATGGCGCCCTGGGCAGCCCGGTCCAGGTCCGCGTCCGGCATGACCACCATGGCGCCCCTGCCCACCAGATCCAGTACTGGTAGTAGCAGGTTGCGACCGCAGAGCTCACCCACGTGGCGGCCCAGAGCCGTGGACCCCACGAAGCTGAAGGATTGGAACAGCCCCTTATCGATGCCTGCGAGGAAGTGCTTGCCGCAGCCCGCGCGCCCACGACCATTGACGGAGTTCACCACGCCGGGCGGCAGGCCCGCCTCCAGGAGGGCCCGCAGGAACAGGTAGGCAGCGGTGGGGGCGTTGTCACTGGGCTTCCACACCACCGTATTGCCGCAGAGGATGGCCGGGAGGATCTTCCGGGCGGGCGCGGCCAGGGGGGAACTGCCGGTGGCGAGGAGGCCGCACACGCCCACGGGCCGGCGGTGGATCGCGGCCCCGGAAGGGAGGGCCCTGTCCTGGAGGAGTCGGGCCTCCACAGTGAAAAAGGCGCAGGCATCGATGGCATCCTGGACCTCCTCCAGGGCCTCCCGGGGCGTCATACCCACTTCCCGCGTGACGATGCGCGCGAGTTTGTCCTGGTGCGCGGTCAGGAGGCCGGCGGTGCGCTCGACGACCGCTTGGCGCTCCTGGGCGGGCGTGGCGGACCAGGAGCGAAAAGCGTCGGCGGCGGCCTTGGCGGCCCGGGCAACGTCCTTCTCGCCGCTGTCGGGAAACATGCCCACCAGATCCCGGCTATCCACGGCGGATTTGGCCTGGATCAGCGACAGGTCACCCTCTACCTCCTTGCCATTGATGAGGTTGAACCCGATCATGCTGGGTCCCGCAGCAGCGGCGTGAGGCGAGTTGGCTTTGAGATACATGCCTTGCTCCGAAGCGGGATGGTTCAACCATTTCCAGGACAGGCCGCCCAACTGGAAGCCACCCTTCATTCATCGGCCGCTGCCCTGTACACTGGAGAATTGCTGGAGCCCGGGTGTTCGACCACATCTCCATCCCCACCATCCTCGTGAGCTATGTGGCGCTGTTATTCAGCCTCAGCGTGCACGAAGCCTGCCATGCCACGGCGGCCTACTACCTGGAAGACGACACGGCCCGTCGCCTGGGACGGATGACGCTCAACCCGCTGGCCCACATTGATCCCATCGGCACGGTCATTTTCCCCCTGATCGGGATGACCACTGGGATCCCCATGATCGGCTGGGCCAAACCGGTGCCTGTGGATCCAAGGAATTACACCCGGCGATTCACCATGCGTACGAGCGACGCCCTGGTTTCTGCGGCTGGTCCAGTATCAAATTTGACGCTGTGCCTCATTGCCCTGGTTGGACTCACCCTGGGGTTGAGATTGTTCATACCAGGACACGAAGATCGGTGGGCCTACTTCGTGGGTTCGTTGAATGGTTTTGAGAGCCTCGGCGTCATGGGTGCTTCTCCCACCAGCTCGCTGTTGCTCGCCTTGGTGGGGCGTCTCATTTTTATCAATTTCGGTCTCGCCGTGTTCAACATGCTGCCCATCGGGCCCTTGGACGGAGGCGGAGTACTCAAGGGGTTCCTTTCCCACCGGGCGGCCCAGCTTTTTGATAAATACCGCCAGCATATGTATATCGTCTTGCTCGCCCTGGTCTTTCTCGGGGGGATGAAGTACATCTTCGGACCTGTTTTCGCACTCTTCATCCATTTCCTGGGGTGGGCTGCCCCGACCCTTCTCGGAGTCTGAGTCATGCCGTCCCGCGTCCTTTCAGGCATCCAGCCCTCGGGTTCCCAGCACATCGGCCACCTGGTGGGGGCCCTGGACAACTTCACGCGCCTCCAGGGTGAGGGCGAGGCTTTCTACATGATCGCGGACTGGCATGCGCTCACCTCGAAGTACGAATCCGTCGAGGAGATCTGGCCGGCCACCCAGGAACTCACGGCCACCTACCTGGCTGCCGGACTGGATCCGGACCGGGCCACGATCTTCGTACAGAGCCTGGTGAAGGAGCACGCCGAGCTGCACCTGCTGCTGTCCATGGTGACCCCCCTCTCCTGGCTGGAGCGGGTGCCCACCTACAAGGAGAAGCTGCAGAACTCCGTGGCAGATCTGGGCAGCTACGGCTTCCTGGGCTACCCGCTGCTGCAGACCGCCGACATCATCATCTACCGCGCAAACAAAGTGCCCGTGGGCGAGGACCAGCTCTTCCACCTGGAGCTGGCCCGGGAAGTGGTCCGCCGGTTCAACTTCCTCTTCCAGCGGGAAGTCTTCCCCGAGCCCGAGGCGGTGCTCACCAAGACGCCCAAGGTGCCGGGCCTGGATGGCCGGAAGATGTCGAAGAGCTACGGGAACTGCATCTACCTGCGGGACACCAATGCTGAGATCCTCGAGAAGTGCACCCGGCAGATGGCCTCGGACCCGGCCCGGTTGCGCCGGACCGATCCCGGCAACCCTGACATCTGCCCCGTCTTCGAGTTCCACAAGCTGTTCAGCGATGTCGCCACGGTGCAACTGGTGGACACCGAGTGCCGGCGGGCGGGCATCGGCTGCTTCGACTGCAAGCAGCGGGTGGCCGAGGCCATGACCCGCCGCATCGAGCCGGTGCGGGAGAAGATCGAGGACAACCTCGCCCGTCCCGGCCACCTTCAGGATGTGCTCCGGGCGGGCAGTGATCGGGCCCGGTCGGTGGCAGCTGACACCATGGCTGACGTGCGGGATGCCATGAAGATGCCGACCCTCTGAGAACCGGTGGCGAAGGCACTCTTGCGTTCCTGGACACCCCTGGTAGACTTTCTTTCTCGATGGTCCCTTAGCTCAGCTGGTTAGAGCATCTGACTCTTAATCAGAGGGTCCCCGGTTCGAGTCCGGGAGGGACCACCAGACACAGGAGCCCGCAGACTTAATGCCTGCGGGCTTTTTCGTTGAGTCTCGCCGGTCACATCTCCAGCTCGCGGTGAATCCAGAGTGGGTCAGGGCGGTATATTCGAAAGGCCGAGGAATCGCCATCGAGGACTCGCGTAACGCAGCAATGACGGGAGGATCACCGTGGATTTCAAGAACGCCCTCATCGACCTCATGCCGGCACCACTGGTCCGCATCTTCGCCGCTCCCTACTGCGCCGGCAAGGGGATCGCTAGCGGCGTGGCGAAGGCTGATGAGCTTCATGCGAAGCAGGGTCTCTATTCCACCGTGGATCTCCTGGCCGAAGAGGTCTTCCTGCGGGACGAGGTGGAAGCCACAGTCCAGATCTACCTGCGCATGATCGAGGCCCTGAAGGACCGCCCCTTCGCCAGCATCAGCCTCAAGCCCACCTCGCTCGGCATCCACGAAAGCGAAGCCTACTGTCAGGAGAACCTGCACCGCATTGTGGCCGCGGCCGCCATCCACGGGCTTCATATCACCCTGGACATGGAAGATCGCCACTTCACAGACGTCACCTTGAGGATGTTCAAGGCCATCCGCGAGGAGTTTGACAACTTCGGCATCGTCCTGCAGGCCCGCCTGTTCCGGACCCCGGAGGACATCAGGGCCCTGCATGCTAAGCCCTGCAAGGTGCGGATCTGCATCGGCATCTACCGGGAGCCCATCGAGGCGGCTCTGCAGGACAAGCCGGCTATGAAGGCCAAGCTTTTCGAGTACGTCCAGCTCCTGTTGGACCATGGCCACTATCCCGAGATCGCCACCCATGACGAGCCCCTGATCCGCCGCTGTATCGAGCACCTGGACCAGCAGGGCGTACCGAAATCGGCCTACGAATTCCAAATGCTGCTGGGAGTACCCCGCCAGGAACTCCAGCGGGAAATCGTCAAGCGCGGCCAGATCGTGCGGCTCTACGTGCCTTTCGCCGAGGACTGGAAATACGCTGTGCACTATATGAAACGCCGTCTGGCCGCCAACCCCGCCATGGCCCTGATGGTCATGAAAAACCTGTTCGGCAGTTGACTTTGCAGTTGGGAATTCCATTCGCCCGGGTTATGGTGCTGACTTGGGACCGTGTCCCGTCTGTCCGGAGTACTGCATGAAGAAGCTGTTTGCCCTCGCCCTGGTGAGTTCCTTCGCCCTGGTGGCCTTCGCGGCCGACGAGAAGAAACCTGAACCGAAGAAATCGTCCTGTGGCATGGCCTGCTGTGAAAAGAACCAGGCCGCGTCCTGCAAGGACTGCAAGGACTGTGGCAAGAAGAAGGACACCCCCAAGAAGGAAGCGCCCAAGAAGGGCTGAACGACACCTTCAAAAACCTGCTATGCCACCCTCCAGGGCCCGCTCCTGGAGGGTTTTTCATGGCCAGACCCCTTCCTAACGGCGCGAGTTTCATGGTTCCCTGGAATTCATGAACGCCCGCGCCTGGATCCCTGCAACGCTCCTGCTCGCCTTGACCGCCACCGCAGGTGTTGGCTGGATCTGGACCCGGGAGGTACCGCCGGTTGCCCAGGGCCAGGAAGCCGCTCCGCCTCATGCCCAGAAGCGGGGGCTGCGCCGGAGCGCGCCCGTGCCGGTGCGGCTCATCGACCAGTCTCCCATGCTCACGGCACGGAGCCTGATCCCACTGGCCACGACCTCCGAGGAAAAAGAGTTGGCCCTGCAGGCTGAGCGGCTTGGCAACCATTCGGTGGACCTCGCCTTCTCGTATGCCCTCCGCCGGGCAGCCTTCTCCACAGTCCCCAAGACCCCAGAGTTGCAGGAATTAGCTGAGGCCAAGCGGAAGGCCCAGGCGGCCGTGGAGGCTGGACAGCAACAGGTGGCCCGACTGACCAGGCAATTCGCCGCAGCCCCGGAATCCAGCAAGGATCCACTGGAAGACCAGATCGAAATCGTCAAGGCCCAGTTGGAACTGGACAAGGACGAGCTGGAGACGGCTGCGAATGACTTGGCGCAAGCCGGCGGGGATCCCCAGGCCAAGATCAAGCGCCTGAAGGAAGCCCACGAAGCGGCCGATCGGGAGTCTTCCCAGGCCTTAGTCACTGCCAAGCCGGCGTCTGCCTTCCAGCCCGGCAGTCTGCTCGGACGGGTACTGGAGTGGCGCGCGCAGCACGACAAATGCACCCGACTGGGGCAGGCCCAGGCCGAAGCCCAGGTCAAGGAACAGGCCATGGCCAAGCGTCGTGCCGAGGTCGAGGCCCAGGCCAACAAGGAGAAGGAAGATCGTGAGGCCGCGCGCAGCGCGGCCGTCAACCTGATGAAGGGGGCCTCGAGCCGGAAGGGGCTGGACCGGGACGAGGTGAAGGCCGCCGTGACTACCCTCAAGCAGTTCGGTGACGCCCAGCGCCGGCTGGCCACCATGGCCCGGCGCATCCAGGACCAGCAGGGCCTTGGAGAAACATACGGCTCCTGGCTTGTCCTCGCGGACGGCTACCGGAATAACGCGCTCCACAAGCTGCTGGCCCAGGGGCTGACAATTCTCTGTGTGGTGCTGACCGCCTATCTGCTCATCCTGCTCATCGACTGGTCCCGCCATCGCAAGGCCTCGGCTGAGCGGGTTTCCGCGGGCGCTTCGAACTCGGTGGCGAAGGTGATCATCCGAGTGGTTGTCGTCCTTGTCGTCGGGTTCCTGATCGTGGGCATGCCTGCCCAGGCCACCACCGTCTTTGGCCTCGCCGGTGCCGGCCTCACCGTGGCCCTCAAGGATTTCATCGTGGCCTTCTTCGGCTGGTTCATCCTCATGGGCCGCAACGGCATCCGTCTGGGCGACTGGGTGGAGATCCGGGGCGTGGGTGGCGAAGTGGTCGAGATCGGCCTGTTTCGCACCGTTATTTTGGAAACCGGCAACTGGAGCGATGCGGGCCATCCCACAGGCCGCCGGGTTTCCTTCGTGAACAGCTTCGCCATTGAGGGCCATTTCTTCAACTTCTCCACATCCGGCAAATGGATGTGGGATGAGCTCAACGTGGTCGTCCCCGCGGGCCAGGATCCCTACCTGGTCATCGACGGCGTCCAGAAGCTGGTGGAAGCGCAGACCGAGTCCAACGCGAAGCTGGCCGAGGCCGAATGGCAGGAGACCGCCGCCCGATATCGGGTCAAGGCCTTCTCGGCCGTACCCGGCGTCCAGGTGGTGCCTGGGCCCAACGGCATGGAAGTCCGCGCCCGATATATCACCCGGGCCTTCGAGCGGCACGAGACCCGCCTGCGATTGAACCAGGCGGTGCTCAAACTGATGCATGGCCCGCGGACGGAGGCGCCGGCCTGAAGCCCCGAAACCCGCGAAAGGGCGCGACGACAGCAGCGCAGACGAGTGGTTTTGCGGTTCCGGGGCGAGGCGGGGTGCCTGTGGTACCCTGAAAGCGCCGTAGGCTTGAGGATCCTGCTTTCCGCGACCTCGATCCCCTGTCTCTGGATCTTCCGCCGCCCTTGCATGCCGGGCGACACATTCTGCGCATCGGATTCCCATGATCTCGTTCTCGAACGTCAGCAAGCAGTACGGCCGGCAGGTCCTGTTCATCGAGGCGGATTTTCAGCTCAACCCCGGCGAGAAGGTGGGTCTGGTGGGCCCGAACGGGGCCGGAAAATCCACTCTCTTCCGCATGATCATGGGCGAGGAAGCCCCGGATGAAGGCACGATCTCTCTGCCGAAGAAGCTCACTCTCGGCTATTTCCGGCAGGAAGTGGACGAGATGTCCGGACGCCCCGTGCTGGACGAGGCCATCGCCGGCAGCGGGCGCCTGGGCGACCTGCACCACGAACTCATCGACCTGGAACACGCCATGGCCGATCCCGAGCGGGGCGATGAACTGGAGGCGATCCTCGACCGCTTCGGCCATGTGCAGGAGGAGTATCAGCACCTGGGCGGCTACGAGTTGGAGGCCAAGGCCCGGGCCTGCCTCCTTGGTCTGGGCTTCGAGGATGACCAGATCGATGGGGACGTGGGCGCCCTGTCCGGCGGCTGGAAGATGCGCGTGTCCATGGCCAAGGTGCTGCTGGGCGACTTCGACGTGCTGCTCATGGATGAGCCCACCAACCACCTCGATATCGAATCCATCCTCTGGCTGGAGAACTTCCTCAAGGCGGTGCCCGCCACCCTGCTCATGACCAGCCACGACCGCGACTTCATGAATCGCGTGGTCACCAAGGTGCTGGAGATCGACGGCGGCGACATCGTCACCTACTCCGGCAACTACGATTTCTATGTCAAGGAGCAGGAGACCCGGGAGGCCAACCAGGAGGCCGCCTACGCCCGACAACAGGCCAAGCTGGCCAAGGAGCAGCGCTTCATCGATCGCTTCTCCGCCAACGCCGCCAAGGCCGCCCAGGTGCAGAGCCGCGTGAAGGCTCTGGACAAGATCGAGCGCGTGGAGCCGCCCAAGAAGCGGCGCATCGTGAAGTGGGATTTCCGCATCCCGGGCCGCTCCGGTGACGACGTGCTCATGCTCGAAGGCGTTTCCAAGGCCTACGGCGCGCGCCGCATCTACCAAGACTTCGCCTTCCACATCCGGCGCGGTGAGCGCTGGTGCGTCATGGGCAAGAATGGCGCCGGCAAGTCCACCCTCCTGAAGATGGTGGCCGGGGCCATCGAGCCAGACACGGGCACCGTGCGCCTGGGGGCCAGCCTCCGGGTGGGCTACTTTTCCCAGCAGGCCCTGGACCTGCTCAACCCCGACCTCACCGTGCTCGAGCAGCTCCAGCAGGACTTCCCCATGGAGGGCCTCGGCGTGGTCCGGAACCTGCTGGGTGCCTTCCAGTTCTCCGGCGACGATGTGGACAAGAAGGTCCGCGCCCTTTCCGGGGGCGAAAAGTCCCGGCTCGTGATGGCGCGGATGCTCTTCGATCCGCCCAATTTTCTGGTGCTGGACGAGCCCACCAACCACCTGGACCTGGCCACCAAGGAGATGCTCATCGAGGCCCTCAGGGACTTCGAGGGCACCATGCTCTTCGTGTCGCACGATCGCGCCTTCCTGCGCGGCCTGGCGAACCGCGTGCTGGAACTGGGCGGCGAGGAGCACGAAGGGCCTGTGGTATTCGGGGGTTCGTACAAGGAATACGTGGAGCGCATGGGCCGCGAGGCACCTGGCGTGCACAACTGAGCTGTTTCACTGGTTGGTGCGCAACAGCGGCGGCGGCTGGCAAGTGAGGGTAAGCCAGGCGCCAGTGCGCGGATGCACCAGTTCCAGTCGATGGGCATGCAACAGGTAGCCCAGGTCCCCGGGCACGGCCGTGGTACCGGGTAGTGGTGTCCCTCCGGGCCCATAGAGCGGATCGCCCACCAGCGGATGGCCCGCGAAGGCCAGGTGGATGCGGATCTGGTGGGGGCGGCCGGTGAAGATTTCCACGTCCACGAGGGTGGCGCCCGCCCGCCGTTCCAGCACGGTCACGCGGCTCTGGGCAGGGCGCCCCCCCGTGTTCGCCGCGTGGAGAGTGCCCAGGGGCGCGTAGGGGATCGCGCCGATAGGAGCCGTGATCTCGAAGGCAGCCTGGTCCGGGTGGCCAGTGCAGAGGGTCCGGTAGACCTTGCGAGTTCCGGGCTCGCGAAAGGCCGTCTGGAGCGGCTTGGCGGCCCCGGAGGTGGGCGCAAAGAGCACCAGGCCCGAGGTGCCTCGACCCAGGCGATGCATGGGGCTGGCCTCGGGATGCCGCCGCCGCACCAAGGCCAGGAGCGTGTGTTCGACAAAGTCGCCGCCCCCGGGCAGGGTGGGCAGGCCACTGGGTTTGGCGACGGCGAGCAGGGCATCGTCCTCGAACAGGATGGCCGTGCCCAGGGGCACGTCGGGTTCGCGCCAGGGTGGGCGCTCCCACATGAGGCACTGTCCAGCCAGCAGGGTTTCGCCCTCCTTGGCGAGGCGATCTTCCAGGTGGACCTGGC
>JBBRZL010000115.1:0-11357 GCA_038236735.1 Holophagales bacterium
AGGATGAGCGCCGAGGCCATCGTCGGACCCACGGTGGTGATGGGCGACACCAGGATGCCGGCCACGGCGGCCACAGCGCCGGACAGGCCGTAGGACAGCATCACGGTGCGGGTGGCGGAAATGCCCATGAGTTCGGCGGCGTCGCGATCCGCGGACACCGCCTCGAAGGCCTTGCCCAGCAGGGTACGGCGCTTGAAGAGTTCCACCAGGCCCATGATGCCCAGCACACCCACTGCCACGGCCAGTTCCTGGCGCGTCACGTCCACCCCCAGCACGTGGATGGGATCCGCCGAGATGGGCGTGGGGAAGGGGCGGTCGTCCCGGCCCCAGATGTTCTCGGCGGCGGAGAAGAAGAAGAGGCCGATGATGATGCTGAGCAGGATCCAGCCCTCGCTCTTCTGCTCCAGCGCCAGGCGCACGCCGGCGCGCTCGACCACCAGGCCCAGCAGGGCGCCGAAGAGCAGGCCGCCGGGCACCATCAGGCCATAAGACCAGGCCAGGCTGAGGCCGTGGGCGAGGCCGAAGTTGATGAGGGTGAGGCTGAAGAAGGCCGAGACCATCACCAGTTCGCCCTGGCCGAAGTTGATGCTCTTGCTGGTGGCATAGGTGAGCTGGAAGCCGTAGGCGATGAGGGCGTAAACCAGCCCCATCAGCGCGCCGCTGACCGCCATCTGTCCGATGATTGCTGCGTTCATGCCGGGCCTGTCTCTGAATGGGCGGGAAAAAGCGGGGGGCCGAAGCCCCCCGGTGCGCGGGTGTGGAAGCTACTTCTTCTTGGTCTTGGCGGCCTTGCCAGGCGTGGCGGTGTTGGCCAGGGCCTTGAGGCGGGCGCGGTCGGAGTCGTTGCCGAAGACCACGTGGCCATCCTTCACCATGCCCATGACCACCTGCTCGCGCCGGAAGGCCTCGTGGGTGGTTACATCCACGGGATCCCACTTGGTGTAGGGGTGGTTCCAGGTGGCGATGACGCCCTTCACGGGCTCCTTCAGATCCTCCAGGGCCTCCTTGACCTTGTGGGTGTCCGTAGTGCCCGCCTGCTTGATGGCGGCGGCCAGGATGTAGAGCGCGTCATAGCCCTGGGCCGCAGCCACGGCGGAGGGGATGCGGTCCACCTTGTAGGCCTTGTGGTAGCCATCGATGAAGGCCTTGGCCTTGGGCGTGATGGCCTCCTCGATGAAGGTCTGGGGCATGAGGGTGCCGTTCCCGTTCTTGCCGGCATTGTCGATGTAGTTGGACATCGAAAGCGTCCAGCCGCCGATGAGGGGGGCCTTCATGCCGATCTTGGCCTCGCCGTTGGACACGGCCGCCAGTTCCGGGCCGATGGCCCAGATGAGGATGGCCTGAGCCCCAGCAGACTTGGCGCGCAGCAGCTGGGCGGTCATATCCTTGTCGCCGATGTTGAACTTTTCCTGGGCCACCACCTGCAGCTTGTCGCCCTGTTTCTTGATCTGGTCCAGCATGTCGTCGCGGCCCGAGACGCCGTAGTTGGTGGAGTCGAAGATGACGGCCACCTTGGTGAACTTGCGGTTGGTGGCCTCCTCGACGACCATGGCCGCCTGGATGCCGTCGTAGGCCGCGAAGCGGAAGATGGAGTTGTCCTTCACACCGGCCTTGCTCCACTGGGTCATGGAGGCCGACCCTGCGGCGGGGCAGATGATCTTGGTGATGCCCTTCTCCTGCAGATGCTTGTCGCCGGCGATGCAGACGCCGGTGTTGACGGTGCCGATGACGCCGGCCAGGTCGCTCATGGCGGCCAGCTCCTGGGCGATGAGGGCGCCGCGCTCATTCTTGGCCTCGTCATCACGCTCAATGATCTCGATCTTCAGTTTCTTCGCGCCCACCTGGAGACCGCCGGCGGCGTTGATCTCGGCGACGGCCAGCTTGGAGCCGTCCCGGGCCGAGGTGCCCATGGGCGCCGAGCCGCCGGAGAAAGGGCCGGTGAGGGCGATCTTGACGGTGTCCCCGGCTACCAGGCCCAGGGCTGTAAACAGCAGGGATCCGTAGACGATCGGCTTGAACATGATGTCCTCCTTGGAGGCGATGGGTTGGAGTGGGTGGGTCGCCGCAAGCATAGCGGCCCTGGGCGCATCCTGGAAGATGTGAAGATTCCCTCCAGGTGGGGAATCAGCCCAGTTGCGCCTGCACCCAGGCCAGCAGCGCCTCGCCGCCGGTGACCCGCTGCTCCGCCACGCAGAGCGGCAGCTCCAGGACGCGGGCGTGGTCGGGGCCCAGCTTCACGGCGTCCTTCTCGGTGCAGACCAGCCAGGTGGCCCCTTCGGCCTGGGCCAGGACCTGTAGGCGCCGGAGGTCCGCCGGCGAAGGGCTGCCGTGGTCGGGAAAACTGTGCGTCCCGACCCAGTTGTGGCCAGCCAGCAGCAGATCCGCATAGAAGGCCTCGGGATGGCCGAGGCCGCACCAGGCAAAGGCGGGACCTTCGGTGTCGAGAGGCACGGGGCCGGCCTCCCAGCAATGCAGACCACCCAGGACGAAGTCCACCCAGAAGATGGGACCGCCCGATCCTTGCGCGGCCCACCAGGCCTCTACTTCGGCTCGGTCGGGCACCCGGGCGGCGCGGGTGACCACCAGGGCGTGGGCGCGCCGGGCGCTGGTCATGGGCTCGCGCAGATCGCCCAGGGGCAGCAGGCGCCCATCGCCCCAGCGGCGCACACCGTCGAGCACGAGCAGATCGAGATCGCGATGCAGGGCCCGGTGCTGGAAGCCGTCGTCCAGCAGCAGGCAGCGGAGCTCCGGCCGCTGGGCCAGGGCGCGCAGCGCGGCGGCCTGGCGCTGCCGCCCCACCACCACGCGCCGCGGACCCAGGCGCCGGGCCATGAGCAGGGGTTCGTCCCCGGTCTGGCGGGGGTTCGAGTTCGCTTCCACACTCATGGGATCGACGTCGCGCCGACCCCCATAGCCCCTGGACAGCACGGCGTTGGGCCAGCCCGCGGCCTCCAGGCCTTCGGCCAGGAACAGCGTGAGGGGCGTCTTCCCGGTGCCGCCGGCACTGAGGTTGCCCACGGAGATCACTGGCACCGCCGCGCGGGCCGCCCGCTCGGGGTGGGCATCGAAACTGCGGTTGCGGGCGCGCACCACGGCCCCGTAGAGGGGAGCCAACGGAGCCGCCAGGTAGCGCAGAATGGACATGCACCAAGGGTAGCGGAGGAATCATGAGCGAGGGCATCCTGCTGGCGAAGGTGGGGCGGGGCACCCTGCTGCCGGAGGCCGACCGCGTGGTGCGACTCCAGGAAGCCCTGCCCCAGATCGAGGCGGCCCTGGAAGGCGAGACGGATGAAGTGGCCATCCAGGCCACCCTGGCCTGCCTGCTCTGGGAGACCCTGCCCCAGACCAACTGGTGCGGCTTCTACCGCCGCATCGAGGCGCGGCTGCTGGCCGTGGGCCCTTACCAGGGCGGCATGGGCTGTCTTCGCATCCCCTTCGACCGGGGCGTCTGCGGGGCCTGCGCCCGGACGAGCCTCACCCAGCTGGTGCCCGACGTCCAGGCCTTCCCGGGCCACATCGCCTGCGATGGCGCCACCCGCAGCGAGCTGGTGGTCCCGGTCCAGGTCCAGGGCCGGCTGGTGGCCGTGCTCGACCTGGATTCCCCCCATCTGGCAGGCTTCTGCGCGGCCGAGGCCCGGCTCCTGGAGGAACTGCTGGCCCGCTGTTTCATCCCTGTCCAGCAGGGTTGAATTTCCATCCTGGGTGGGCCCTGGGTTAATCTAGGGGACTCCCCGGGAACCTCATGGCCGAACCCAGCTTCATCGATCAAAGCAAGCTGCGCTTCCACGAAGGGGAAGTCATCTTTCGCAAAGGGGAGATGGGCCAGCAGATGTACATCATCATCTCCGGCACGGTGCGGCTCTACGTGTCAGAGGAGCCCCAGGGCGAATGGATTGAGGAACTCACCAAGGGCGATTTCTTCGGCGTGGGCAGCCTGCTGGAGGCCTTGCCACGCCAGCAGACGGCCCTGGCCCTGGAGGATTCGGATCTCATTGCCATCAACCGGGGCACCTTCCTGCGCATGATCCGGCAGAATCCGGAAGTGTCCGTGAAAATGATGCAACGGCTCTCCCAGCGGCATCGGGAGATCGGCGAGAAGGTGGAGGCGCTGGAGGCCAACCGCCCCGTCAAGGCGGCCGGGGGCCCCGTGGCCAGCCTGGTTTCCGTGCTCAGTGGCAAACCCCACCCGATCCTGTCCCACGGCTCCCTCATCGGCCGTTTCGATCCCAACACGGGCATCCATCCGGATATCGATCTGACGGAGGAGGATCACAACCTGAGCGTCTCCCGCCGCCATGCCCGCATCCTCTGCGAGCATGGCCGCTATTTCCTCCTGGAAGAGCCCGGCGTGGCCAACGGCACCTTCGTGCGCGGCGAGCGCATCCAGTCCGGCGAGCCCCGGGAGTTGAAATCCGGCGACCGGGTGGGCTTCGGCATGGTGGTGCTGTTCTTCGAGAAGACTTAGCTTTTTCGCTGCGCAAAAAAGCTAAGGAGGAAATGCATGGGAACGGATCTTAGGGTAGAGCTGTGGCGGGATGAGTATGGTGCCGTCCGGGAATTGGTGCAGTTCGGCCTGGATGAAGTGGGCGGGGCTTGCATCATCCGGGAACGGAATAACCTCGATGCCCTGGATGGCGATGGCAACGAGGGCGACACTGTCATCGCGCGCTTCGGCGACCCGGCTGATGGCCGGGATTTTCTCTTGGACGAGGGGTTCGAGCCCGTCTAGGTTTGCCTGCCAAGGAGCGTGTCCATGCATTCGCTGTTCAACCCCGCCGACCGTGATGCGCTGTCCTGCCGCTTTGCCACCCTGGAGCCGGTCACCCAGCGGCAGTGGGGCCGGATGGAAGCCGCCCAGATGATCCGGCACTGCGCCATCGCCCTGGAGGACGCTCTGGGCACCCGCCCGGTTAAGCAGGTCTTCCTGGGGAAGCTGGTCACGCCCTTCATCCGGAGCCAGGTCTTCGGAGACAAGCCGTTCCGCCGCGGTACACCCACCGATCCCACCTACAAGGTGTCCGGCGTGCCGGACTTCGAGGCCGAGCTTTCCCGCCTAGCCACACTCATCGACCGGATGGTGCAGCGCGGTGCGGCGAAAACCGAGGGCCTGGTCCATCCCTTCTTCGGCCGCCTCAGTGGCAACCAATGGGGCTGTCTGGTCTACAAGCACCTCGACCATCATCTGCGGCAGTTCGGCGTCTAGTCTTTTCCTATCTGCAAAAACGCCCGGCAAAGCCGGGCGTTTTTGCAGTCGGGAACTGCTTTCAGTTGGAACCGATGCCTAAGGCCTTCGCCGCCTTCGTCAGCTCGGGAACCACTTCGAACAAATCACCGACGATGCCGTAGTCCGCCAGCTTGAAAATAGGGGCTTCGGGATCCTTGTTGACGGCCACGATGAACTTCGAGCCGCTCATGCCGGCAATGTGCTGGATGGCGCCGCTGATGCCGCAGGCGATATAGAGAGTGGGGCTCACGACCTTGCCGGTCTGGCCCACCTGCATGCTGTGGGGCAGGCCCCAGCCCGCGTCCACGGCCGCGCGCGAGGCGCCCACCACACCACCGATGGCGTCGGCAAGCTCCTCGAGGATCTTGAAGTTGGCACCGTCCTTCATGCCGCGGCCACCGCTTACGATGACGTTGGCTTCCGCCAGATCCACCTTGCCACCGGCCTTGGCGAGGATCTCCTTCACCACGGACTTGAAGTCCCCGGTGGGCGCGGCCAGAGCCTCGGTGGCACCCGCACCAGCCTTCTCGGCGACGGGGAACACATTGGGCCGCGTGGTGGCCACCTGGACGGCACTGGCGAAGCTGGTGGTGGCGAAGGCCTTGCCGGCGTAGACCGGACGGACCGCCTGCAACTTGCCGTCCACCATGGCGAGACCGGTGACGTCGGAGGCATAACCGGCGCTGAGGCGGGCGGCGGCGCGGGGGGCCACGTCCTTGCCTGCGGCGGTGGCGGCGGCGAGCAGCACCGTGGCGCCCTTGGCCTGGACCGCGTCCGCGAGCACTTTGGCGAAGGCATCGCTGGAGTACGAGGCCAGGGTGGGGCCTTCGGCCGTGAGGATCAGGTCGGCGCCATACCTGGCGGCTTCCGCCGAACCGGCGCAAGAGGCACCGGCGAAGAGGGCGCCCAGCTTCAGCCCGGCAGCGTCGGCCAAGCGTCGGCCCTCGCTGAGGGCCTCGGCGCTGGGCTTGCGGATCTGGCCATCCTTCAGTTCACAGAACACGAGAATCATGGAAGTCATCCTTTCGAAACGGCAGTCAGCGGCAGGGATGGGCTAGAAGACCTTGGCTTCATCCTTGAGGGCCTGGAACAGGGCCAGCGCTTGGGCGGCGGCATCGCCTTCCAGCTTGCGGCCGGCGGGGCGCTCCGGGGGCAGCAGCAGGGCGCTGACCTGGGCGCCGCTGGTCACAATGGCGGCCTCCACTTCCTCGATGGTCTTCTTCTTGGCGGCCATGATGCCCTTGAGGCTGGCGTAGCGGGGCTCGTTGAGCCCTTTCTGAGCGGTGATCACGGCGGGCAGAGCGCCTTCCACGATCTCGGAGCCGCCTTCGACTTCGCGCTCGGCCTTGAAGGTGCCCTCGCCCAGTTCCAGCTTGACGATGACGTTGGCCTGGGCCACCCCCAGCAGTTCGGCCAGCATGGGCCCCATGGCGGCATTGTCGCCACCCAGGCCCTTGTTGCCGCAGAGGATGAGATCGAAACCCTTGTCCTGGGCAAAGGCGGCGATCATTTGCGCCACGGCGAAGGCATCGCCATGGCCGTCGCCCTTGAGTAGCACGGCGGCGTCGGCGCCCAGGGCCAGCGCGTTCTTGAGCACGTCCTTCCCGGCTTCGCCACCGACGGTGAGAGCGAGCACTTCGGCGCCCTTGGCCTCCTTGATGCGGATGGCCTCCTCGAGGGCGTACTCGTCGTAGGGGCTCATGATCCACTTCACGTCGGCGGGATCGAGCGAACGCCCATCGGCCGCGACCTTGATCCTGGTCTCGGTGTCGGGGACCTGCTTGAGGGCGACGAGGATCTTCATGGGCGCTCCCTGATGCGTGTTAGACGGGTCGGCAGGTAGCCGACCCAAAAGGAAGAGTTTAGCCTGAGGAAACCCCAGATCCCATGGTGGTTTTCGTGGCTTTGCCAGGAATCACGCTTGTCTCAGGGTAGGACGCAGGGCTGGCCAGAGGCAGGTCCGGGCAGTTCCGGTAAGGTGGACGAAGCATGACTGACACACCTCCGAACTTCCTGGATGCACTGGTCCTCACGGGCGGCGGGACCGGGGGCCATTTCTTCCCGGCCATCGCCTTGGCCGAGGGGGCCCGGGCCCGGTGGCCTGACCGTCCCATCGTGTTCGTCGGCGCCCAGCGCGGCATTGAGGCCCGGGAGTTGCCGCTCAGCCCCTGGCCGCACCTCCTATGGGACGTGGAGGGGCTGGTCGGCCGCTCGCCGCTCCGCATGGCCCGTTCCGGCTGGAAGCTCTGGCGGGCCGTGGGCCAGTTGAAAGCCCGGTGGCGCCGGGAACGACCC
This sequence comes from Holophagales bacterium, assembly GCA_038236735.1. Classification (GTDB taxonomy): domain Bacteria; phylum Acidobacteriota; class Holophagae; order Holophagales; family Holophagaceae; genus Geothrix. The sequence goes on from JBBRZL010000115.1 coordinate 7,520, forward strand.
TGGGCCGTCATCGGCACCGGCGGCTACGGTGCCGCGCCGGCGCTGATGGCCGCCCGGGCCCTGGGGATCCCGTACTTCCTGCATGAGAGCAACGCGGCGCCCGGTGCCCTGGTGAAGCTGGTGGCGCCGAAGGCGCGGCGCGTGTGGTGCGGCATGGAGGCCGTACGGCCCCTGCTGCCGGGCGCCCAGTGCCGCGTGGTGGGCACACCGGTGCGGGGCGCCTTCCTCCGCGAATTCCGTCCTGCCGGAGAATTGGGGCCACCTTTCCGTCTCCTGGTGCTGGGCGGCAGCGGCGGCGCCCGGGCCATCAACGAGGCCGTTCTGGAATTGGCTCCGGCCCTGCTGGACCGCCTGCCCGAGTGGGAGATTCTGCACCAGGCCGGGCCCATGGATCTGGAGCGGCTGCAGGAACGACCGCGCCATCTGCGCCATGCACTGGTGCCCTTCATCGCCCGCATGGATGAGGCCATGGAAGCCGCCAGCCTGGTGATCAGTCGCGCCGGCGCCAGTACCTGCGCCGAGCTGAAGGCCGCGGGGCGAGGCGGTATCCTGGTGCCCCTGCCCACCAGCGCCAACGATCATCAGCTCCGGAACGCCCAGGCGCTGGCGGCGGAGGGCAGAGCCCTGGTCCTGGAACAGACCGCGGATCTGCCTGCGCGCCTGGAGGCGGCCATCCAGCCCCTGCTGGCCGAGGCTGTGGCGCGACAATCCTTGTCCAAAGCCCCGGAGCCCAACCAGGCGGTGCAGCTGTGCCTGGATGACCTGGCGGGCTCTCTCGGCTGAGCCTGGCTACTTCGGCTGACGGGGCTCGGCGAGCCAGGCCACGATGATGGAAATGAAGTAGAGGCCCAGCAGCACCACGCTGAAGAAGATGGTGGTCACCACCACGTCACCGGGCGTGAAAAAGGCGCTGAAGATGAGGATCACCATGGTGGCGTGGCGCCAGTACTTCAGCATCCAGCGGGCGGTCACGATGCGGAACCGGGCGAGGAAGAAGAACAGGACCGGCAGCTCGAACATCACGCCGGTGATGAGCGTGGTGGAGATGAACAGGTCCAGGTAATCGGAGGCGTGCAGATTGGCGCGCAGACCCGCGGAAGCGGCCTCCTGGAAGAGGATGTCGCCCAGGAATTTGAAGGCCTGCTTATAGGCGAAGGCGGAACCAGCCAGGAAGCAGCCCGAGGTCACCACCACGAAGGGGATGACCAGGCGGCGTTCCTTGGGCAGGAGGCCCGGCCGGATGAAGGCCCAGACCTGGTAGAAGAGGAAGGGCGCGCACAGGAAGGCGGCGGCCCAGAGCGAGAGCCGCATCATGCTGAAGAAGGGCTCGGTGAGATCCGTGAAGGCGAAGGGATCCAGGGCCGAAATGGCCTTGCCCGTCTGCCGGGACATGGCCTCCAGGAAAGGTTTCTGCGCCCAGGCCCAGAGCTTGAATCGGAAATAATAGGTAAAGGCGAAACCCACCGCCACGATCAACAGCGAGCGTACGATGCGCACCCGCAGCTCCTGCAGGTGCTCCCAGAAGCTCATTTTCTCGGGCGGCGTGGCGGGAATGGCCATGGTCCTCTTGGGTTGAAACCGACCGGCCTCCCGAAGGAGGCCGGTCGAAGCCGGACGGGCGGGCCTACTTCTTGTCCTTGTCCTTATCCTTGTCCACGGAGACGTCTTCCTTGACGGCATCCGTCAGCTCGCGGCTGGCCTTCTTGAATTCCTGGATGCCCTTGCCCAGGCTCTTGCCCAATTCGGGGAGTCGGGAGGGCCCGAAGAAGATCAGCAGCGCGATGCCGATCAGCAGAATTTCCATCATGCCCAGATTGCCCATGCTGCGCTCCGTGTCGAAGGTCGGTTTCAGGGTTGCAAATCAGCCAGCGACACATCGCCGGGAAGGTCCAGTTCCATTCTAAGCAGACCCAGCCCGTGGGTCTTCCCCTGGGCGTCGGTTTTCACGCTTTCGCTGCCACCCCCGCCCAGGGAGTCGTGCAGGAGGAAGTTGAGGGCCCGGAGATTCGACACTTCGAAACGTTCCACGGGGCCTTTACAGATGGTGGCAAAGTGAGCCTTCACGAGGGCCGCCGTGAGTTCCCGCTGCAGCAGGCGAAACCCGGCCTCGGTGTAGGCAATGACGCCCACGTTGGAACCATCCCCCTTGTCGCCGCTGCGGGCATGGGCGATGTCCGCCAGACGGATGCGGGTCATGCGGGCACTACGGCCTGGCGACCCAGGGAAAGGTAGGTCCAACCTGCGGCAGCCATGGCCTCGGGACGGAACAGGTTGCGGCCATCGAATATTCTGCGGGTTTTGAGGGCTCTGCCCACGGCCTCAAGGTCGGCCTCGCGGTAGGCGGCCCACTCGGTGGCAATGAGCAGGGCATCCGCGCCTTCACAGGCGGCGAGAGGTGTTTCGGCATAGCGCACCTTGACGCCGAGCCTCGCCCTCACGGCCTCCATGGCGGCGAAATCGTGGACCACCACGTCGGCCCCCAGGTTCAGCAGCCCTTCGATCAGCTCGAGGGCCATGCTCTCCCGGATGTCGTCGGTATCAGCCTTGAAGGCCAGGCCCCAGAGGGCGAAGCGGCGGCCCTTGAGGGGTGCGGGGACTCCGGCCTGCACGCCGAAATGGGCTTTCACCTTCCGCAGGAGCACCTGCTTCTGGTGGCGGTTGGCCTCCACGGTGGCGGCCAGGGTGAGCAGGGGCTGGCCCTGCTCACGACCCACCTTGAGCAGGGCCTGCAGGTCCTTGGGGAAGCAGGAACCGCCGAAGCCCGGGCCCGGGTTGAGGAAGGCGGGGCCGATGCGGTGATCGGCGCCGATGGCGGCCTTCACGTGGTCCACGTCCGCGCCCACGGCTTCTGCCAGGTTGGCGATCTCGTTGATGAAGCTGATGCGCAGGGCCAGCATGGCGTTGGCCGCATATTTGGTGAGCTCGGCGCTGGGGGGATCCATGCGGAACCACTTGCCGCCGCGGCGATCCAGGAAGGGCTGGTAGAGGGCCTTCATCACGGTTTCGGCGTGGTCCGTGCGGCAGCCCACCACCACGCGATCCGGCTCCAGGAAGTCGCCGAGGGCCGAGCCCTCACGCAGGAACTCGGGGTTGCTAACCACCTCGAAAGCGCGATCCGTATGCGCCGCGATCTCGGCGTGGACCCGAGCCGCCGTGCCCACGGGCACGGTGCTCTTATCCACCACGATGAGCGGCTTCGCCGCCTTGGAGCGCAGGGCCATGGCGTCGCCGAGCTGGCCCGCCACCGCCAGCACGTACTTCATGTCGGCGCTGCCATCCTCGCTCTGGGGCGTGCCCACGCAGATGAAGGCCGCGTCCGCGTCCGGGATGCCGGCCTTGAGGTCCGTGGTGAAGCGCAGGGCGCCCGAGGCCAAGTGCTTCTTGAGAAGTTCCTCCAGGCCGGGTTCAAAGATGGGGGATTCCCCACGAGCCAGGGTGGCCACCTTGGCCGCGTCCACGTCCACCCCGAGGATGCGATGGCCCGCCTCCGCGAAACAGGCGGCGGCGACCAGCCCCACGTACCCCGAACCGATGACCAGCACCTGCATGAAACCCTCGCGCAAAGCAACCAGTCTAACGGCTTCTTCGCTTGGTATCATGCCTGGAACGGAGGTCGCATGGCGATACTGGCAGCACCCACGGGCAACGAGGTCAACCTGCTGGAAGTCATGCTCCATGCAGGTCCGGTCTCCAAGACCGTGCTGGTGATCCTGATGACCTTCTCCCTCCTGAGCTGGGTGGTGATCATCCGCAAGGCCCTGCTCTACCGCCGCAGCCGCAGCGTCTCCGAACAGTTCCGCACCGCCTTCAAGCGCGCCACTGACTGGCGCGAACTGAA
>JBBRZL010000116.1:0-11310 GCA_038236735.1 Holophagales bacterium
ATTGGGCACCTCCTGCGCCCAACCTCTTCGGGGCGGGCCTTCGGCCCGTGGCCCTCCGCTCCTGCTTCGGGCTCATTGGGCACCTTCTGCGCCCAACCTCTTCGGGGCGGGCCTTCGGCCCGTGGCCCTCCGCTCCTGCTTTGGGCTCATCGGGCACCTCCCTTCCCGGCCGCTTCCTGGACCGCGGCGAGGATCCGCCCGTGAGTGCCGCAGCGGCAGAGGTGCCCTTCCAGGCCCTCGGCCACCTGGTGGCCATCCGGTTTCGGCGTCTTCTTCAACAGGGCGCAGGCCCCGAGGATCATGCCCGGCGTACAGAACCCGCACTGGAAGGCTTGGTGGGTGAGGAAGGCCTCCTGCACGGGATGGAGGGCGCCGCCCTGCTCCAGGCCCTCGATGGTCGTCACGGTCTTGCCGGCGACGGCGGCCAGGGGCGTGGCGCATGAGCGCACGGCCTCGCCATCGACGAGGACGGTACAGGCCCCACAGAGGCCCTCGCCACAACCGATCTTGGTGCCCGTGAGGCCCAGGTCACTGCGCAGGACGTAGGCCAGCATCCGGGTGCCAGCGGCTTCCACGGACACCTTCCGGCCATTCAGGGTGAACGAAAGGGACTTCGCCATGACGACTCCTTCACCGCTCGCGGGGCAGGGCCGGTGAACGGTTCTCCAAGTTACGCTTCCTTCACCCTGCCCGGGCCCGGTTTCTGGAAGGATGGGTGGGGGTACCCATGAAGCACCAGAAGGTCGTCGCCCTGGTCGCCCACGACAACCGCAAGCGGGATCTCATCGAGTGGGTGTCCTGGAACCACGCCATCCTGGCCGAGCACCGGCTCGTCTGCACCGGCACCACCGGCCGCCTGGTGGAGGAGGCCCTGGCCCAGAAGTCGGCAGAAGCCCCGGAACCCATCCCCACGCCAGCCGTCCGCAAGCTCAAGTCGGGCCCCCTGGGCGGGGACCAGCAGCTCGGGGCCCTCATCGCCGAGGGCAAGATCGACGTGGTGATCTTCTTCTGGGATCCCATGGAGCCCCAGCCCCACGACGTGGACGTGAAGGCCCTGCTGCGCATCGCGGTGGTCTACAACATCCCGATCGCCTGCACCCGCAGCACCGCGGATTTCCTGATCTCCTCCCCGCTCATGAAGCGGGTCTACGAACCGGCGCTCACCGACTACACGGCCTACATCGGGCGCAAGGTGGACGGGGACTAGCGACCAGGCATCAGTGTTGCGCTTTGGCAGCCGGTAGGGCGAGCGGCGCCAGGAAGCCCCGCTTGCGCATGAGGGCGTCGGTGTTCACGTCCCGGCCGCGGAAGGCGCGGAAGGCCACGGAGGGATCCTTGGTGTTGCCCACGGCCAGCACTTCCCTCCGGAAGCGCTCGGCGATGGTTTTGTCCCAGGGGCCCTGCCCTTCCAGGAAGGCCTCCCAGGCATCGGCCGTGAGCGCATCGCTCCAGAGGTAGGCGTAGTAGCCCGCATCGTAGCCCCCGACCGCACTGGAAAAAATGTGGCCGAACTGGGGGATTCGGTGGCGCATGACGATCTCGCTGGGCATACCCAGCTTGGCCAGTTCCTCCCGTTCGAAGGCCGCCACGTTGATGTTCTTGCCGCCCGCCATGTGCAGCTTCATGTCGATGACCGCCGAGGCCAGATACTCCATGGTGTGGAAACCTTCGTTGAAAGTGCCGGCCTTCTTGATTTTGTCGAGCAGGGCCTGCGGAATGGGTTGGCCCGTCTGGTAATGCAGGGCGAAGCGGTTCAGTACCTCGGGCGTGGGGAACCAGTGCTCGTTGATCTGCGACGGAAATTCCCCGAAGTCAGCGGCGGTGCTGGTGCCGGACAGGCTCTTGTAGGTCGAATCCGACAGGAGCCCGTGCAGGGCATGGCCGAACTCGTGGAAGAGGGTGCGCGTGTCATCCCAGGAGATGAGGACCGGCTGGCCGGGGGCGCCCTTCACGAAATTGGAATTGTTGCTCACGATGGGGGTGACCGGCTTGCCCATGCGGTTCTGGGTGCGGTACTCGCTCATCCAGGCGCCGGAGCGCTTCCCTTCGCGGGCGAAGGGATCGAAGTACCAGAGGCCCACGTGGCCGCCCTTGGCGTTGGTCACCTCGTAGACGCTGACGTCCGGGTGCTGGACTTCCACCGTGTCGATGCGCTTGAAATGGAGGCCGTAGAGCTCGCCGGCGGACCAGAACATCCCTTCGCGCAGCTTGTCCAGCTGCAGGTAGGGCATGACCTCGTCCAGGTTTAGGTCGTACTTGGCCTTGCGCACCTTCTCGGCGTAGTACCGGTAATCCCAGGGGGCGATCTTGAAGGTGGTGCCCGCCTGATCCGCCAGGGCCTGCATGTTGGCCACGTCGACGCGGACCTGGGCCACGCAGGGCTGCCAGACGGCTTCCATGAGCGCCACGGCCCTTTCGGGTGTGCCGGCCATGGCCTGCTCCACGGCCCAGTTGGCGTGGGTCGCATAGCCCAGCAGCCGGGCCCGCTCGAAGCGCAGCTTCAGCATCTCGGCGGCGATGCCCTTGTTGTCGGTGCTGCCGCCGTTGTCGCCCCGGCTCACATAGGTCCGCCACACTTTTTCCCGGAGGCCCCGGTCATCGGCATAGGCCAGAAAGGGGTCGGCGGAGGAGCGCGTGTTGTTGACCACCCACTTGCCCTTCAGGCCACGCTTCTCGGCAGCCCGGGCGGCGGCTCCCTTCAGATCCTCAGACAGCCCCGCGAGACCCGCTGCCGTTTCGATGACGGTGTAGGGGCCCGTTTCATCGGCCAGCAGGTTCTGGCTGAACTGGGTGGCCAGGGAGGCCAGGCGCTGGTTCAGCACGCCGAGCCGCACCTTCTGCTGGGCGTCGAGCTTAGCCCCGCTGCGCACGAAGTTGGTGTAGAAGAGCCAGGTCAGGCGCTGCTGCTCGGCTGTCAGTTGCTCCTTGCCGATGTTGAGGTGCACCTGCTCGATGCGCTTGAAGAGCGGCCTGTTCTGGGTGATTTCATCGCTGAAGGCCGCCAACTTGGGTGCCATTTCCTGCTCCACCTTGGGAATGATGCCCAGATTCAACGTGCTGGCGTGGACCCCGAAGAGAATGTTCACCCGGTCCAGCAGCTCGCTCGACTGTTCCAGGGCCAGGATGGTGTTGGCAAAGGTGGCAGGCCTGGGGTTGGCGGTGATGCGCTGGAGCGCTTCCCGCTGGGCCTGCATGGCCGTGGCGAAGGCGGCGGGAAAGGCTGCCGGCTGGATCTCCGACCACGCCGGAACGCCACCGTAGGGGCCCTTCCAGGGCGACAACATGGCTGGTGTTTGAGCGGAAGGAGGCACGGGGGTCCCTGCATGACCTGGCAGCAGGGCCAGGAAGAAAGTGCTGGCGAGGGCAGCACGAACCGTGTTGAAGGTGGACATGGTCAGGCCTTTCGGGGCGCGGGCCCCAGAGTGGCGCCCTCGATGATCTCCACGGGCACGATGGTGTGGCGGACGGTATCGCGTTCGATGGCGCCGAGGGCGAGAGTCACGGCTTCGTGGGCGATGGTGGGAATGTCCTGGGCCACGGAGGCCAAGCCCGGGTAGAGATCCACCAGACCGTCATAACCCAGCACGGACACCTGGCCCGGCACGGCCACACCAAGATCGGCCAGGGCCCCCAGGGCGCCCACGGCCATCTCGTCCGTGCCACAGAAGATCCCGGTGGGCCGGTGGCCCTGCTGCCAGGCATCGCGCATGAGGCGATAGCCCCCCAGCACGGAAACGCCGCCCCGGAGGATGACGGGCTCGGAGCCGGCGCCTTCAGCCAGAGCGGCCGTGAAGCCTGCCGCGCGATCGATGGCCCACTGATGCTCATCGGAACCGGTGAGGTGCAGCAACTCCCGGTGGCCCAGGGCGAGCAGCCGGGCGGCCGCCAGTCGGCCGCCGCCCGCATCATCCGGGGCCACGCAGGAGACGCCGGGGTGGTGGCCGATGAGGGCGCCGGGTACCCCGCGCCGCCAAAGAGTGGCCAGGCGCTGGTCGATGTCGGCGCAGTGGAACATCAGCACCGCGTCCATGCGCCGGCGTACCTGGGTGATGTCCACGGGCAGTTCCACGAACTGGGTGGCGTGCAGCTGCATCTCTCTCATGAGGGCACGCCAGATGACATTGAAATAGGGCGACAGCCGGTTCTCGCCGGCGCCCACCCAGATGCCCAGCGTGTGCTTCGTGCGTCGCGAGAGTTCCCGGGCCACGGGATCGGGTTCGTAACCCAGCTTCTTCATGACGGCGAGCACGGTGCCGCGCGTCTCTTCCGCCACGGTGGATTTCCCGTTGATGACGCGACTCACCGTGGCCGTGGAGACACCGGCCTGCTGGGCGATCTCACCGAGGGTGATCTTCATTGGGCAGGCTGCATGGGTTGTGGAGCGAAAGGAAGGAAGCGACTCCCCATGAATACCGTTCGGTCGACAAAGCTGTCAATGCGCGATGGGAGGCTCCGCGACGAATTCATGCGATCCGGCCGCTGCCGTTGGTGCACGCGGGAGCGTGGGCCGCGCCGTAGAGGCTCAGGTCGTAGTCGTGCACGAGATAGATGGGCGTGGCCCGGGTGAGCAGATTCAGATGGGTACGGTAGTTCCGCTCGAAGCGGGCCATGAACCGGCCATCCGCCAGGAAGTGCTCCGCATTCTTGGCGGTGATGCCCCCGGCCAGGAACAGCCCACCCGTGGGCAGGAAGACCGCGCACAGCTCGGCACAGACCCGCGCGTAGAGATCCACGAACATGGCCATGGCGCGGCCGCAGGCGGGATTGGCGGCGGCCAGGGCGGAAATGGCCGAGGGTTGATCGGCGTTGGGCAAGGCCAGAATGGCCGAGGCTTCGGCACTCCAGGGCACCCGCCGAGAATCCAACAGAAAACGGAAAATGTGGCCGATGCCCATGCCCGAGACCGCCATCTCGGCTCCGGGTGGCCCGGCCAGACCCGTCTGGAGTTGCCGCCAAAGCGCGAGAGTGTCCTCGTCGAAAATGGGCAGACCGATGTGCCCGCCCTCGCTGGGGAAGGCGTGGGCTCCCTGGGGCGTGTGCACGACAAAGCCCACGCCGAGACCGGTGCCGGCCCCCACCACCAGGGCCAGGCCCTGGGGATCCGCCGCGGGCAGGCTGCCATCGCCATGGGGCAGGGCCGTCACCTGATCGGGATCCGCCAGGTCGAGTTGGAGCACGCCGCAGGACAGGGCGATGAAATCGTTGACCAGATGCACCGGGATGCCGAGGGTCCGCTCCAACCCGGGGCCATCGATGTCCCAGGGCGCATTGGTGAGGTGGATGCGGCGATCCAGCACCGGGCCTGCGCCGGAAAAACAGGCCCGGCTTGGACGCAGAGCAGGTTCCAAGGCCAGGAAGCGCTGGATGGGGCCCAGGAGGGACTCTTCTTCCTGGGTGCTGAACCGCGCCTTGCGGAGGAGGCGGTAGCGAGCTCCCTCCGGCGCCAGCAGGGCCAGATTGAGGTTGGTGCCGCCCACGTCGGCGACCAGAATCGTATTGTCAACGCTTGCAATCACTGGAACATCACCTCGACAAGGCCAACCCGAGCCCCTGGGCGGATCGGCCATCCAAGATGGCTCCCGCTGAGAGTGATGGTCCCTGGTCCAGGGGCCGGCGTCCACTGGCTCCCATGGGCTTCCCAGCGATAATAGCACTCGTCAGGGGTCAATATTTTATTCTTATTGAATTTATTATTAAAGTTATCTAGTCCTTTGTGAAAAGTTCCCAAAGGTTTGGAATACTCGCTTGACAGACTTGTAACGCCGATCGACCATACCTGCGACTCGCTTGTAACCGCTTACATTCGATGCCAGCCCCGCCCCCTGACCAACCGATTCACGCTCTCGATCAAGCAGGTTTTTGCTTCGGGCTCAAAAAATGTAACCGGTTACATCCAATGAATCCGCCCCTCTTGCCCGCGCACCGGCCACTCCTGCCTGGCAGAACCACTTCCCGGACCTCTCTCCCCATGTCGCTACTCCCGCCCGCCAAAGGAACCCAGGCCATGTCCCTCTTGGACCTTGACGATCACCGCAAGGATGCCGAATGGTGGCGCGGCGCGGCGATCTATCAGATCTATCCCAGGAGTTTCCAGGACACCAGCGGCAACGGCATCGGCGACCTGCCTGGCATCACGGAGCACCTCTCCTACGTGGCCGACCTGGGGGTGGATGCCATCTGGATTTCACCCTTCTTCACCTCGCCCATGAAGGATTTCGGCTACGACGTCTCCAACTACCGCGATGTGGACCCCATCTTCGGCACCCTGGCGGATTTCGATCGCCTGGTGAAAGCAGCACACCGCCTGGGCCTGAAGGTCCTCATCGACCAGGTGCTGTCCCACTCCTCGGACCAGCATCCCTGGTTCAAGGAGAGCCGCACCAACCGGACCAACCCCAAGGCCGACTGGTATGTCTGGGCCGAGGCCCGACCCGATGGCACGCCCCCCAACAACTGGCAGTCGGTGTTCGGCGGTTCTGCCTGGTCCTGGGAGCCGCGCCGCCGCCAGTACTTCCTGCACAACTTCCTCGAGTCCCAGCCTGATCTCAACTTCTTCCACGAGCCCGTCCAGACCGAGATGCTCCAGGAAGTCCAGTTCTGGATGGCGCGCGGTGTCGATGGCTTCCGGTTCGATGCCTGCAACTTCCATTTCCACGACAAGCAGCTCCGGAACAATCCGCCCGCCCCGCCCGGCAAGGTGGAACTGACCTCGGTCCGGGAGGGCAATCCCTACGGCTGCCAGATCCACCGCTACGACAAGAGCCGGCCCGAGAACCTGCCCTTCCTCAAGCGCCTGCGCAGCCTCATGGACGAGTTCGGGGCCGTCAGCGTGGGCGAGGTGGGCGACGAGGGGGCCTTGGCCACCATGGCCGAGTACACCGCCAATGGCGACAAGCTGAACATGGCCTACGGCTTCAGCCTGTTCACCGACGAGTTCAGCGCCGCGCGGATCCGCGGCACGGTGCAGGAATTCGAGAAGCACATCCGCAAGGGCCACGGCTGGGGCTGCTGGTCCCTATCCAACCACGACTGCGTGCGGGTAGTCACCCGCTGGGGCAAGGGCGTGAATGATCCCCGCTTCCCCAAGCTGCTGCTGGCCATGCTGGGTTCCCTCCGCGGGAGCTTCTGCATCTACCAGGGTGAGGAACTGGGCCTGCCCGAAGGCGAAGTGCCCTTCGACCGGCTCATCGACCCCTACGGCATCGCCTTCTGGCCCGATTACAAGGGCCGGGACGGCTGCCGCACACCCATGCCCTGGACATCGGATTCTCCGCGCGGCGGCTTTTCCACCGTGGAGCCCTGGCTGCCCATGTCGCCGGGACATCTGGGCCGCGCCGTCTCCGTCCAGTCGGCTGATCCGGATTCTGTGCTGGCATTCTACCAGCGCTTCCTCGCCTGGAGAAAGGGCTCGGCAGCATCGGAGGCTCTTTGCCGGGGCGCCATCCATTTCTACAAAACCCCCGAACCCCTCCTGGCGCTCCGCCGGGAGAGCGGTTCGGAACGCGTCCTCGCGGTGTTCAACCTCAGTCCCGAATCCGTCCGGTACACCCTTCCCGCCCCGGTCCTGTGCCTCGATGGGCACGGCCTCGCGGCTTGCCCCTGGGAAGGCCAGGACATCCAGCTCCCCCCCTGGGGAGGATTCTTCGGCCGCATGCTCTGAACCCCATGCGCCCCGCCCTCCCTTTTTCAGCCACTCACCCTGCCGCAAAGCGGCATCTCTCACTGGAGGCAATACCATGAAGCGTCTTTCCATCCTCAAGGCCGCGCTCCCCCTGGCACTGGTCTGCGGACCGCTCCTGGCCCAGGACGTGGTCGAATTCCACGGCTACACCCGCATGGGCGTCGGCCGTTCCTCCAACGGCGGCGAGCAGGGGAGCTTCTACCTGCCCGGAACCCAGGCCAGCCCATCGAACGGCCCCGGCTACCGCCTCGGCAACGAGGAGGACAACTACCTCGAATTGGCCATGGATGTGAAGGCCTACGAAAAGGGATCCTCCAACTTCAAGCTCCATTTCCGCGAGGCCTTCCGCCAGTACAACGGTTCGCGGGATGCCAGTGCGGATGCGGGCGGCAATGTGGACGGCTCCCACCAGGCCGGCCAGAACCAGATGCTCTACCTCCGGGAAGCCTGGGGCGAAGCGAACGGCATGCTCGGCAATTCCCTGCTGCTGAAGGACGCCACCCTCTGGGCGGGCCGCCGCTTCTACCAGCGCCACGACGTGCACATGCTGGACTTCTATTACTGGAACAACAGCGGCGATGGCTTCGGTCTCGAGAACATCAACGTGGGCCTCGGCAAATTCAGCTATGCCTACATCCAGGCTGACCGCAACAACCTGAACGGTGGCTGGGACGGTGGCGTCAATGGCTGGGCCCACTTCCCCGGCACGGTCAATTCCGACGTCTACAACTTCAACGGCAAGGTGGTTGTGGGCTCCCATGACCTCCGCTGGACCGACCTGTCCGCCTGGACGGGTTCCTCCTTCAGCCTCGGCTTCCAGTACAACGAGCCCAGCGTCCGCAAGGGCAGCGTCAACAGCTCCAACAACAACGTCGGCCGCCGGTATCACTTCGAATACCAGCAGTCCGGCATCCTCGGTGGCGACAACAAACTGTACTTCACCAAGGGCGACGGTTCCACCTTCTGGAACTGGTACAACCCCGAAATGAACACCAGGAACAACTGGTGGATGGTGATCGACAACCTCTTCATCCAGCCCACCAAGCAGTTCGGCATGGGCGTGGTGGCCGTCCACCGTGTGCAGAATGAGGACAACACCCAGCCCGGCCACCGGGACATGGTCTGGGATTCACTCGGCGCCCGTCCCACCTGGTTCTTTACCAACCACATCAGCCTCGCGGCTGAAGTTGGCCTCGATCACTTCAAGGTCAGCGGCGACGGTTCCTCCGCCGACGGCCAGACCCGCAGCATGATCAAGAAGACCCTGGCGCTGCAGTTCAGCCCCCAGTCCAGCTGGTGGTCCCGCCCGGTTCTGCGCCTCTTCGTCACCAAGGCCAACTGGAACTCGTACGCCACTGCCTGGGGCACCCCCAGCGGCATCGGCATCTTCAATCCAGCCCAGGCGGGCACCACCTTCGGTGCCCAGGTCGAGGCCTGGTGGTAGGCCTTGCCTGATCCAACGGCCCGTCCATCGGGACGGGCCGTTGCCTCGCTCCCTTTCTTGAAGGACCTAATGTGACGTTCCGGCCCGTTCTTACCGCAGCCCTGCTCGCCTACCTCCTGGTGGGTGGGCTGGGCTGCCAGGGGCCGAATGCCAGCACCCCCAGTCCCTACCCCGTGGATGCCACGACCATCGGACCCGGCCAACAATTGGAGAGCGCCCCCGGCTGGTACGGCGACGCCGTGATCTACCAGATCTGGGTGAAGGCCTTTGCCGACGGCGCCTACTCCGACGGCATCGGCGACCTGCCCGGCATCCAGGGCAAGCTGGACTACCTCCAGACCCTGGGCGTGAACACCCTCTGGTTGTCGCCGATCTTCGAGTGCGACTACAAGGGCGACAACATGCACGGCTACGACACGACGGACTACTACGCCGTGAACAACCGCTTCGGCACCCGGGCCGACCTGAAGAACCTCATCGACGCCGTCCATGCCCGGGGCATGCGGATCCTCTTCGACTGCGTGCCGAACCACACTTCCACTAAGAACCCCTGGTTCACCAACAGTGCCACCCGGAGCAGCTGGTACCTTTGGAAGCCCAGCCAGCCCGCGGGTTGGGGCCTCCCCTGGGGCGGGGGCTCAACCGCGGATGTCTGGCGCTATGACGGAGGAAGCTACTACTACACCTCCTTCGCCACGGACACCCTCGCCGATCTGAACTACTACAACCCGGCTGTGCAGGCCGAGATGCGCAAGGTCCAGGCCTACTGGCTGGACCGCGGCTTCGATGGCATGCGCGTGGATGCCGCGCGCTACCTCTGCGAATCGGGCCCCGGCCAACAGGCGGATCAGCCGGACACCCACACCCAGTTGCAGGCCTTCCGCAGCCTCCTGGATGAATACAGCACAGGCGACCTCCACCCGCACCCTGGCGGCGACCTCAGCAAGCACAGCGCCAAGGCCATGATCGCCGAGGCCTGGACCAACGACGCCGCCGGCGTCGCGCCCTACTACGGCAACGGCAGCAACGAGTTCCACCTGTGCCTGGACTTCAGCGCGCCCTGGGCCATCGCCAACATGCTCTCCCAGGGCGATGCCACGCAGCTGACCTCGCTCTGGGAATTCGAGCAGCAGACCTATCCAGCCGGGTACCGATCAGCCACCTTCGATTCCAACCATGACAACCTGATCTCGCGGCCCGGCACCCAGTACGCCGGCAGCAAGCCCAAGCTGATCCTGGCCGAGGCCATGACCCTGCTGTCGCCCGGCACGCCAATCCTCTACTACGGGAACGAGGTGGGGATGACCGGCCAATCCGGCACGGATCTCAACCTGCGCCAGCCCATGGACTGGAGCGCCGTAGCCACCCAGACCAGCCAGCCGGATTCCCTTCTCAGCTGGTGCCGGTACCTCATCTCGGCGCGCAAGGCTTATCCAGCCCTGCGCGGTGGCTACGCCACCCTGCCCACGGACGTCGGCGCGAGCAAGGCCATCGCCTACCTGCGCGACGCCGGCAGCGAGCGCGTGCTGGTGGTGGCCAACCTGGGCGCCACGACCCAGACCGTCGTCGTTGCCGGGCTGACCAGCCACGGCGTGCCTGCCAGCGGCCCCGTGCAGGCCATCCTGGGCGATCTCAAGGGAGTGACCGCCCTGACGGGCGGCACCTACACCGCCACCAGCCTCCCCCCTTACGGCGTACGGGTGCTGTATCTGGCGGGTTCCAGCTTCCAGAGTACTCTGCACGGCGATCTGCCCTGAGCTTGTCCTGATCGTTCCCCTTCCGCCTTTTCCTGGACCCACCCATGGCCAATCTACAGTTCAAAGCACTGCGCAAATCCTTCGGTGACGTGGAGATCCTTCACGGCATCGACCTGGAGATCGAGGATGGCGAATTCATCGTATTCGTGGGGCCCTCGGGCTGCGGCAAGTCCACGCTGCTGCGCTGCATCGCCGGCCTGGAGGAGATCACCAGCGGCGAGCTGTTCATCGGCGGCCAGCCCATGAACGACGTGCCCCCCTCCAAGCGCGGCATCGCCATGGTGTTCCAGAGCTACGCCCTGTACCCGCACATGACCGTGGCGGAGAACATGGCCTTCGGCCTCAAGCTGGCCGGGGAATCCAAAGTGGAGATCGCGGCGGCGGTACAGAAGGCCGCCGAGATTCTCCAGATCGAACCCCTGCTCGAG
>JBBRZL010000117.1:0-11083 GCA_038236735.1 Holophagales bacterium
CTGGCACGGCGCCCTGGTAGCTCAGCGGATAGAGCAACCGCCTCCTAAGCGGTAGGTCGTGGGTTCAATTCCCGCCGGGACCACCATTTGCCAGGATTGGCAAATAGGACCGGCGCCAACGGCGACGGCCCGAAGGGCGCCGGCTCAGGATGGGCCGGCGTCACCAGGCTGCCGTATCTGAGCAACGGCCGCTTCATCCACGACCACCTGGCAGTCGGGATGCCGCTGCAAGGCCGAACCGGGCAGCAGCGGGGTGACCGGGCCCTCCAGAACCTGGGCCAGCACCGCGGCCTTCCTCGCGCCAGTGACGAGCAGGAGGCAGCGCCGCGCCTCCAGGATGGTCCCGATGCCCATGGTGAGGGCCGTCGCGGGAACCGCCCGGGCACTCCCACCGAACGGGTCCGCGTTCTGTTTCCGGGTGAGCGGCAGGAGCTGCGCTTCATGGGTTCTGGCCTCGAAGGCCGCGGGTGGTTCGTTGAACCCGATGTGCCCCGTCTGCCCCAGGCCCAGCAACAGAAGATCGATGCCCCCAGCTGCCTCGATCAGCGCCTCGTAACGCCGGCATGCCGCTGGCAGATCCGCGGCCAGTCCATCCGGCAGGGCCACCTGCTCGGGGCGGAGGTTCACCGGCATGAACAGGCGTTCTTCCATGTAGTGGTGGTAAGACCCCGGATGGCTGAAGGGCAGGCCCACGTATTCATCCAGGTTGAAGGTCCGGCAGCGGGAGAAGTCGAGGCCCGTCTCGCGATGAAGGCGCACCAGATGGGCATAGACCGGCTCCATGGTGCGGCCCGTGGCCAGCCCCAGCACCAGGCGTGGATTGAGGACGAGCTCCCGGGCAATGAGTTCCGCGGCGAGGACCGCGGCCTGGGCTTCCCGGGGCGTGCGTAGGAGGTGCATGCATGCGCTCAGAAATACAGGGCCCGGCCGGCCTCGACGCAGGCCGCCGCATAGAGGTACATGGACGCCGACCAGGTCTGCCAATCCTCACCGGCAGGGCCGCCATCCTGGGCGCGGAACCACTCGTTGAAACCGAAGGCCCCCGCATGCGTGGGCGGCAGCTTGCGGGAAACCTGCACGAGGGCCGTCAAGGCCAGGAGCTTCTCTGCCGCGAGCCGCTGTTCCCCCGCGGCCACGAGGGCCGCGACGTAGAAGCCGCAGACGAAGGGCCACACGCCCCCGTTGTGGTAGTGGCCGGGCGGATTGTAGAGGCCGTACCGGGGATGCCAGTCGGAATCCGTGGGTTGGATGAAGGGGAAGAGGCAGGGTGGCAGCTCCAGGGCCAGTTCACCCCGGGCCCGCAGCTCGGCGCTTTGGCCTTCGATCCAAGCCACCATGGCCCCCGCGCGCGCGGGCTCAGCGAGGCCCGTGAGGATGGCGAGGCTGTTGCCAAGGAGGTCGCAGCGATCATTCCGGAACCCCTTGTAGAACCACAGCGCATAGGTGGGCTGCCCCTCGGTGGGGAAGCCGTGGCCACCTGCCTGTGTGGCCGCGCTTCGCAGCGCTTCCGCCCGGTCGCGCAGCCCGAGGACTTGCAGATAACCGTGCACGAGGGCGTTGACGAAGAGGCCGTGCCCCAGGACCCACTGCTCGTCCCGCCAGTCACTGGTGGGCTGCTGGCCCACCAGTTCCCGGTCGTCGATGGACTGGCGGTCCATCCACTCGAGAGCCTTGGCGCCGGCCGCGTCCAGGAAGCAGGTTTCCCCCGTGTAGCGCCGGAACAGGCCCAGGACCAACAGGAACAGCGGGGTCGTGTCACTGGCGCCGCGGTTCTCCCGATCATGCACCAGGGAGGGGATCTGCCCGCGCGGGCTCTGGTTCCAGGCCAGGGTCTCCAGCACCCGGCGCAGGGACTGCAGCAGCCTCTCGTCACCAGCAGCGAAAATACCCAGGGCGGAGATGAGGAGGTCCCGGGTGTAGGGCTCCGGGTAGCCCCAGCCCGCCGTCCGCGGCAGGCCCTCGAAAGGGCCCGTGGCGTTGTGCCGTAGCACTTCCAGGGCGGCGCGCCGGGTGGCTTGAATGCTGGTATCCACGTCAGGGCCCTTCCTGGAGAATCGCCATGAGGCGTCGTGCCACCCGGCGGTAGTCGTAGTGGTCCACCGCCCGTTGCCGACCCGCCGCGCCCATCCGCTGCCGGAGCCCGGCATCGTTGAGCAGCATCTGCAGGTACTCGGCGATGTCCGGCACGCTGGCGCGGTAGTCCGCCAGACGCGGCTGATCGAACACCACCCGATGGCCCGGCTCGAAGCCGGATTCCGGCCCCAGGGTGATTTCGGTGATGTGAATCTCCTCGGCCACCCGGGCCAGGAAGGCCGTCTCCCCGTGCACCAGCGTGTCCAGCATGGCCATGGCCCGGATGCCGATGACGGGCTTGCCGCAGGCACCGGCCTCCACCTGGGGCATGCCGAAGCCCTCCAGTCGGGAGGGCCCCGCGTAGACATCGCAGGCCGCCAGGAGGTAGGGCATGAGGTTCCGCGACACCTGATGCATCTGGAAGCTCACCCGGTCCTGGATGCCCAGGGAACGGGCCAGCTCAAGATCGAGGCGGTTCTGGGTGTTCGTGCGTTCCTGGGGCCACACCTTGCAGACGTAGCGCCAGGGCGGCACGGTGTCGCCCAGGGTGGCCAGCGCGGCCATGACCTCCCGCCCGCCCTTGGAGGCGGCATCTCCGCCCACCGTCAGGATCAGCAGCTCATCGGAACTGACGCCCAGGGCCTCCCTTGCCGCGCGTACCTTGGGTTCTTCCGGGCTGCGCGGGATGAAGCCATCCGTATCGCAGCCCACTGGCAGCGTCACGATGTGATCGCCCCGGATGCCGTCCCGCACATAGCGCTCCCGCACCCAGTCCGAGGTCACGAGCATGAGGGGCATCCCGTCCAGGACGTCGCGGTAGTTGGCCACGTAGCCGTCCGCCAGGATCCAGGGGACGGCCCGGATCCCGAAGCGCTGCGGATGCAGGACGATGTCGGGCACGTCGCCCCAGAAGCCCACGCCCACCACCACATCAGGCTTGAACCAGTGGTAGTACCACTCCTTCTCGAGATCCGACTGGAGATGCGCAGCGTGGGCGTCCACACCGATCTCCAGGAGCCCCCGGTAGAGCAGGTCCCCCTGGGTGGCCAGTCCACCAGGAGCCGGCGGGTAGGTATAGAGGACCAGGACCTTCATCGGCTGAGCGTTCGGGCCTGTTCGACCGCCGGGCGCACGATCTCCTGTTCACTGAAGCAGGTGAAGGCCTCAGCCTGAGTGATGGCCCGGCATTCCCAGCTGGCCTCGTCGAAGCCATACACGTCAGCGATGATCCGTTTCTTCATGGTCCAGATGTCGACCGACAGGGGGAGATGCAGGGAGGCCTCCGTCTGGGGCCGGGGCGCGTAGGCGCCGCCCCCATCCTCGTAGGCGAACTGCCACAGGCTCCGGGCCTGGAGCTCCCCTTCGTGCCACAGGTCCCGAACCGCCAGGGAGACTTCCCCGTGACGCCGGTGCCAGGTGTATTCCCCCTGGGGCGCGTGGGTGAGCAGGAGGTCGTAATCCCGCTCCGGCAGCAGAGCCATGATGGCTTCCTGGACCCGCTTCGCCGACAAAGGGAACTGGTCAGGGCCGTCATCCAGGGTACCCATGACGCCCTCGGCGCCGAGGCTTTCGAGGGCCTTCCTGAATTTGGGCGCCCGGTCCGGATCGTTGCCCCGGCAGAGGGCCACGACGAAGGGCGACCATTCAGGATGGCTCAAGAGCAGACCGCCGGCCCAGAGGGTCTCGTCATCCGGATGGGCCACGATGACGGCCACCCGCTTGTTGCGATTCTCCTGCCCTGCGTGTTCCCCGTGCTTGTTCATGTGGTTTCCTGTCTGCCTTGGCTGAAGCTCCCAGGTGGAGAGGCCAGACTCGATTCTCCGGCCGCTGCGGCTGGGGCCTGTTCTTTCAAAATGGGCAAGCCGGCTTTGGCCTGGCCCGGTCAGTTCTGATAGACCATGATGGCGATCCGGTCGGAGGGGTACCTGCGGTTGAGCAGGTAGTAACCGCCGCCCCAGGACTCGATGTACACGTCATCGTCACCGTACCAGCCGGCCGACCAGTATTCCGGCCAGGGGTCGATGACGCCGAACCAGAGCCCGCCAAACTGGAAGCGCGGGAAACCGTCGACGACCATCAGGGGATATCGGGACATCCTGAAGCCGTGCCTGGGCCCGAAATGGCTGCGGTAACTGGCCATCGGAATCCGGAAGCCCGTGTAGCCTCCACGATCCTGCCAGGTCCGGTGCTGGGCCTTCCAGTTCTGCGCGCGATGCTCAGACCAGGCGGTCCCATGCTGGTTCGCATAGTCGCGCTGGGCCTGCTGGACGGGCCGCCTGGCCGATTGTTGGCGGGGTTGTTCTCTCGGGTTCTTCTCCGGTTGGGTTCGGGCTTGCCGCTGCCGCTGCTGCTCCTGCTGGACCTGGGTCTTCTGCTGTTGTGCTCGATGGTCCGGCTGACCCTGGGCCCTCTGCTGTGGTTGCTGCCGCTCCCTCTGACCCCGGTCCCGCTCCTGGGCTTGCGGGGGCGCTGGCTGCGGGTGCCTGGCCTCCTGCTGCTGTGGCCGCGCCTCAGGGCGCTGCGGCCGCGCCTGGGATTCCTGGCGGGCGGGGCTCGGCTGCTGCTGGCGCTCGGGCCTGGCCTGCTGTTCCTGATTCGGGCGCCGCGCTTCCTGTTCGCGCTGATCATGCTGTGCGTAGGCCGGAGTCATGGCCTCCAACAGCAACGGCAAGACGCCCATGTTGATGAGTCCGAATGCCTTCATGGTACCGACCTCCTCTGGCCTGTCTTCATGCGACAGCGACCTGGGTGACAAGGGAATGTCCGGCTAGGCCCTGAAGCCCTGGCACCGGATGAACCCAGAAGGAATGCGCGATTTGTGCCAGCCCTTAACGGCAACCGCTCCTTCTGTTAGAGAACCTCACTACCGGACTCGCCTGGGATATTCCATCAAGATGACCTACCCTGGCCCTCAATTCGACGGAGGTGCTCAGCCGGCTGGCGCGGCACAGTGGCAGGGGACTTCGCCGGGATGCTTCAAGCCGGGGTGGGCCTCCGCCGGCGAAACCGCTTGACGAGTTCGAACCAGAGCACGCTGCTGAACCCCGCGGCGCTGGCCCACAGGATGTCCCGCGCCAGCACCGGGGCGAAGTGGAACAGCCGCTGGGTCACAGGCCAGGTGAGCACCAGGGCCAGGAAGGCCGTTGTACCGCCCAGCACCCACCAGAGCGCGGCATTGGGCTTCTTCAGGCTCGCCAGGAGGCTCAGGGTCCAGGAGCGGTTGACCAGGATTATGGCGAAGAAGGACACCACCAACGCCGCGAAGGTCAGGGCGCGGGCCGCGCCGTCACCCCGGACATTCCAGGCAACCAGGTACACCGAGACACAGACGACCAGGGCCGTGAAGCCCTGCAGCAGGGCCAGGCCAATGGACTTCAGACTGAACAGTCGTTCGTCGGCGGCCCGGGGCGGACGCCGCATGACATCGGCCTCGGCCCCCTCGGCTTCGAAGATGAGCGAGCAGGAGGGATCGATCACCAGTTCCAGGAAGACGATGTGGATCGGCAGGAGGAGGAGAGGCCAGCCGGGGACGAACACCGGCAGCAGGGACAACCCGGCGATGGGGACATGCACCGCGAAGGTGAAGGCCACGGCCTTGCGGATGTTGTCGAAGATGCGGCGTCCCAGCTTGATGGCCACCACGATGGAGGTGAAATCGTCATCCAGCAGCACCAGGGCGGCGGCTTCCCGCGCCACATCCGTGCCCCGACCGCCCATGGCGATGCCGATGTGGGCGGCCTTCAGGGCCGGCGCATCGTTCACACCGTCCCCCGTCATGGCCACCACATCTCCGTTGGCCTTGAGCGCCGTGACGAGGCGGAGTTTCTGTTCCGGCACCACGCGGGCGAAGACATTGATGGTCCGGATCCGTTCCGCCAGGGCGGCGTCGCTCATGGCGTTGAGCTCAGGCCCCGTGAGCACTGTTCCAGGCTCGGCGATCCCGGCCTGGCGGGCGATGCTCATGGCGGTGGCCGGATAATCCCCCGTGATCATGAGGACGCGGATACCGGCGGTGTGACACTCCGCCACCGCTGCCGGCACCGCCGGACGGACTGGATCTTCCAGACCAATTAAGCCGAGGAATTCCAGCTCCAGATCATGGTGGGCCTCCGGCAACTCGGCGGCGGCATACTGGCCCCGCGCCACGCCGAGCACGCGCAGCCCCTGGGAGGCCAGGGCCTCCACCTGCTTGTCGATCCGGTCCCGCTGGTCGGCGGGCAGGTGGCAGAGGTCCACCACCGCCTCCGGCGCGCCCTTGGTCGCCACCGTCACGCGCTGAGGATCGCTGGTCCAGGCCTGGGTGACCGCCAGGAGCTCCGGGGCCAGCGGGTATTCCCGGGCCAGGGACCAGTCGGGATGGAGGCGCTCCGTTCCTTTGAGCCAGCGTTCACCCGCCTGGTGCAGGGCCAGCTCCATGGGATCGAAGGGATCCGCCCGGCTGGCCAGGATGGCGCATTCCAGCAGCTCGAGGAGGGGTAACGGCAAGGTCGCCTCAGACTCGGCGAGATCCTGGCAATGACCCTCCACCTCCAGCCACTTGAGCGTCATCTGGTTGAGGGTCAGGGTGCCGGTCTTGTCCACGCAGAGCACCGTGGCCGAGCCGAGGCTCTCGATGGCGGGCAGGCGCCGGGTGAGCACGCGGCTGCGGGAGATGCGCCAGGCGCCCAGGGCCATGAAGACGGTGAGGATGACGGGGAATTCCTCAGGCAGGATCGCCATGGCCAGGGTGATGCCGGCCAGCAGGCCCTGCTTCCAGGCCAGGAGGCCGCCGCCCCGGGTGATGGCATAGACGATCACCATCAAGGCACAGGCCCCCAGCCCCACCAGTGCCAGGACCTTGACCAGTCGGCTCGTTTCCCGCTGGAGGAAAGTGGTCTCGGGCTCCACCTCCTGCAGGGCCTTGCCGATCTTGCCCAGTTCCGTGCGGAGGCCCGTGGCCATGACCTCGGCCACCCCCTGCCCCGCCGTCACCAGCGTGCCCGAGTAGAGGGAGGGCAAATCGTCGCCGCCGGGCAACTCGAGCGTCTTGGCTTCGACGGAGGCCACCTTGCGCACGGGCACGGATTCCCCACTGAGGAGGGATTCGTCCACGGACAGGTTGGTGCCCAGCCGGAGGAGGGCGTCCGCCGGAATCCGATCCCCTTCGGCCACCACCAGGAAGTCGCCCAGGACCACCTCCCGGCCCGCGATGCGGCGCTGCGCGCCATCCCGGATGACCAGAGCCCGGGGGCTGGACAGATCCCGCAGGGCCTCCAGGGCGTGTTCTGTCCGCCGTTCCTGGACGATGGTGATGCCCATGACCACGAACACGAAGCCGAGCAGCAACAGGGCGTCCTGCGGGGATCCCATGATCAGGTACAACGAACCCGCCGCCACCAGCAGCAGGAACATGGGCTCCCGGACCACTTCCCAGGCGATGGCCAGGAGGCTGCGGTCTTCGCGGGAGGGCAGCTCATTGGGGCCCTCGCGGCTCAGCCGGGCCGCCGCTTCCAGGTCCGTCAGGCCCCGGAGGCCCTCGAAGGAGAGGCTGGCTGGTCGGGGTTTCCCTGGCCCGTTAGTCATAGCAGCCACATCATTCGCCAAACCGGTGCACGAACCAGGTCTTCACCAGCTGGGTGAGCCCCGCGTAGCAGAGCAGCATGATCGCCAGGAACAGCCAGAACAGCCCTGGCAGCGGCACGAAGCCGAGGGTGCTGGCCAGCGGGGAAACGGTCAGCCAGGTGCCAAGCAGGAGGACCAGGAGCGAACTCAGCATGAGCTGCCAGCTGGCCCGGCTTTCCAGGAAGGGGATCTTGTTGGTCCGGATGACATGGATGATGAGTGTCTGCGTGAACAGCGACTCCACGAACCAGGCCGTGCGGAACAGGGGCGCGTTATGCCAGCAGTTGAACACGTAGAGCATGATGAAAAAGGTCGCATAGTCGAAGATCGAGCTGATGGGCCCCAGGAACAGGATGAAGCGCAGGATCTTGCCGATGGTCCACTCCCGGGGCTTGACCAGCCATTCAGGGTCCACCTGATCGGTGGGGATGGTGGTCTGTGAGAAGTCGTACAGCAGGTTGTTGGTGAGCACCTGGATGGGCAGCATGGGCAGGAAGGGCAGGAAGGCACTGGCTCCCACCACGCTGAACATGTTGCCGAAGTTGGAGCTGGCCGCCATCTTGATGTACTTGATGATGTTGCCGAATACGCGTCGGCCTTCGAGTACGCCCTGCTCCAGCACCAGCAGGCTGTTCTCCAGCAGGATGATGTCCGAGGACTCCTTGGCGATGTCCACGGCGCTGTTGACGGAGATTCCCACGTCGGCGGCCTTCAGGGCGGGGGCATCGTTGATGCCATCACCCATGAAGCCCACCACGTGGCCTTTGCTCTGAAGGGCATGGATGATGCGCTCTTTGTGGGCCGGCACCAGCCTGGCGAAAACGCTGGTCTTATCGGCGGCCTCGGCCAGTTCGGCCTCGCTCATCTGCTCGATCTGGGAGCCGAGCAGGAGTGGCTCCACCGGCATCCCCACTTCCTTGCAGATGTAGGTGGTGATGATCTCGTTGTCCCCGGTGAGCACTTTCACGGCCACGCTCAACCCGAGCAGCCGCTTGATGGCCTCGGTGGCCGAATCCTTGGGTGGATCCAGGAAGGCCAGGAAGCCGAGCAGGATCAGGTCCGACTCGTCCTTGACCGAGTAGACCGGCTCATCCGGAGCCCCTGGCATCTGCTTGTAGGCCAAGGCGATGACGCGGAAGCCCTGGCCATTGAGCTCATCCGCCAGCTGCCGGCGCTTGGCATCATGTTCGGGCAGCACCTCGATGACTTCGTCCTTGACTTGCACCCGGGTACACAGGTTCAGCACCTCGTCCACGGCGCCCTTGCAGATCAGCGTGTTCAGGCCGGTCTCGTCCTCCACCACCACGGACAGCCGCCGACGCACGAAGTCGAAGGGGATCTCGTCGATCTTGCGGTACTTCTCATCCGCCTTGAGGTGCTCCTTCAGCTCCTCATGTTCGAGGATGGCCTTGTCCAGCAGGTTCTTCAGCCCGGTCTGGTGGAAGCTGTTCAGGTAGCCGAAGTGCAGCACTTTCTCGCTGGGATTGCCGTACACGTCCAGGTGCTTTTCCAGCACGATCTTGCCCTGGGTCAAGGTGCCAGTCTTGTCGGTGCACAGCACGTCCATGGCCCCGAAGTTCTGGATGGCATTCAGGCGCTTGACGATCACCTGTTTGCGGGCCATGGCCAGGGCGCCCTTGGACAGGTTCACGGTCACGATCATGGGCAGCATTTCGGGAGTCAAGCCCACGGCCACGGCCATGGCGAACAGGAAGGCCTCCATCCAGTTGTGCTTGCTCAGCCCGTTGATGAGGAACACCGCCGGAACCATGACGGCGATGAAGCAGATCATCAGCCAGGTGAATTTATTGATGCCCTTGTCGAAGCTGGTCGGTGCCCGCTGACCCACGATGCTGGCCGCCAGCGAGCCGAAATAAGTCCGGTTGCCCGTGCAGATGACCACGGCGGAGGCGGTACCGCTCTCCACGTTGGAACCAAGGAAGCAGAGATTCGGCTGATCCAGGGGACTGTCGACCCCGGCCGCCGCGACAACGGCCTTCCGTTCCACGGGCAGGGCCTCTCCCGTCAGGGCCGCCTGATTCAGGAACAAGTCCTTGGCAGCGAGGATGCGCACGTCAGCCGGTACCATGTCGCCCGCGGCCAGCCGGATGATGTCGCCTGGCACCAGCAGCTTGAGCGGGATCTCTGCATCCTTGCCCTCCCGCACCACCGTCGCCTTGCTGCTCACCATGGCCTGGAGTTTCTCGGCGGCATGATCGGCCTTCATCTCCTGGAAGAAGCGCAGCACGATGCCCAGGATCACCATGACGAAAATGACGGCTGAGGCCCGATGGTCCCCGGTCAGCCAGGACAGCACACCCAGGGCCGAGAGCAGGAGGACCAGGGGGTTCTTGATGTTGTTGAAGAGCCGCATGAGGATGGATTGGCGCTGCTCCCGGGCCAGCTCGTTCAGTCCGTACTGTTTCAGGCGGGCCGCGGCCTCCGCCGCGCCCAGCCCGACCAGCTTCGACCCCAGCTCCTTCAAAACCGCATCGCCCTCGGCCCGGGCCATCTTCAAGAGCTGGGCGGAATCCTGGGCCGCGTCGCCACTAACCAGCTGTGGGTTGGGTGGGACGGCTTCTGGCGGGTTGGTGGAGCTGGTCATCTGGCCTCCCCTTGCGATGTCGGCCCGGTCCCTGGCCTGGTTCGCCCGGGAACGATCCCATGGACCTATCTGAGCGTAATGGAACCCCGGGGGCGGCTGCTGATCAGGAAATAGCCCGGGCGATGAGGAAGGCTGCCGCCGCTGCCATCCCGCCCACCAGAAGGGTCTGCAGGGCGCTGCGCACGGGGGGGGAGCCGGTGAATCGGGCCTTGACGAAGCCGAACACGAGCAGGGCCGCCAGCGTCGCCAGGACCGACACCTTCAGGGCCGCCGACAGCGTGCCCAGCAGCATGTACGGCAGGAGCGGAATCAACCCTCCGGCGATGTAGGCGCCGCCAATGGTCAAGGCGCTCTGCATGGCCCGCTTCGGCTCGGGCCTTTCGAGCCCCAACTCGAAGCGCATCATGAAGTCCACCCAGGCCTTCCGGTTCTTCCGCAAGGCGGCGACCACCGAGGCGCTCTCTGCTGCGGAGATGCCATAGCCCTCGAAGATCGTGGTGATCTCCATGGACTCCACCGCCGGGACCGTCTTCGTCTCCTCCACTTCGCGTTTCCGTTCGCTGACATAGTGTTCAGCGTCACTCCGCGCGGCGAGGTAGCCGCCCAGGCCCATGGCGATGGCCCCGGCGGATATTTCGGCAAAACCGGCGGTGACGACGACTCGCGTCGCCACCGCGGCTCCCGAGAGCCCCGCGGCGAGGGCGAAGGGCACCGTCAACCCGTCCGCCATCCCGATCACGATGTCCCGTACGGTCTCGCTGGCGGTGAAGTGGGTTTCGATGTGCCGGGCCGTTGGCATGGGTC
>JBBRZL010000118.1:0-11027 GCA_038236735.1 Holophagales bacterium
AGCGGCCTGAACCTCATCGTCGCCGCCGACCTGAAGGACGCCGCCGAGAAGGTCGTCGCCTCCATCAAGTAGGCAAGGTAGTCCGGGGGGACCGCCTGCTCGCTTCGCTCGCGATGTCCCCCCGGGCCCCCGCCGAGTGCGCGGGAGACCCGCACACTCATCCCATCCCCGGAACCGGAAATCGAATCTAGAGAGGTATGACATGGCTGTTCTCGTGGGCAACCACACCAAACTCATCGTCCAGGGCATCACGGGCCGGGAAGGGCTCTTCCACGCCAAGGGCTGCCGAGACTATGGCACCAACGTGGTGGGGGGCGTCACGCCCGGCAAGGGCGGCACCGAGATCGACGGCTTCCCCGTCTTCAACACCGTGCAGCAGGCCGTGGCCAAGACCGGCGCCAACGCCACCATGATCTTCGTGCCCCCCGTGGGCGCCGCCGACGCCATCCTCGAGGCCCTGGACGCGGGCATCGAGCTGGTGGTCTGCATCACCGAGGGCATTCCGGTCCTCGACATGGTGAAGGTCAAGCGCGTGCTGGCGGACTACCCCAAGAGCCGGCTCATCGGTCCCAACTGCCCCGGCATCATCAGCCCAGGCCTGGCCAAGATTGGCATCATGCCTGGCCGCATCCACAAGCAGGGCCACGTGGGCGTGGTCAGCCGCTCCGGCACCCTCACCTACGAGGCGGTGGGCCAGCTCACGGCCCTCGGCATCGGGCAGAGCACCTGCATCGGCATCGGCGGCGACCCCGTCAACGGCACCAGCCACATCGATGCGCTGCGCCTGTTCCAGGATGACCCGGACACCCACGCCATCATCATGATCGGCGAAATCGGCGGCAGCGCCGAGGAGGATGCCGCCGAGTTCGTGAAGGCGTATGTCACCAAGCCCGTGGTGGCCTTCATCGCCGGCCAGACCGCCCCGCCCGGGCGCCGCATGGGCCACGCCGGTGCCATCATTTCCGGCGGTAAGGGCACCGCCGCCGAGAAGATGAAGGCCCTTACCGCCGCCGGCATCACCGTCGTGCAGAGCCCCGCTGACATGGGCAAGGCCCTGGCGGAACGGCTGAAGTAGCCAGTTCTTTTCTTATCAAAAAGGGCACCGGGGTTCTCCCGGTGCCCTTTTTGCTGTCAAGCCCCCAGGCCTGTGCTGTACTGAGGCATGTTGATTTCAAGAGAAATGGTCCTGGACCAGGACATCGGCCTTAACGCCACGCTATTCGGCGGTGACATGATGGCCCGCATGGACAAGGTCGCGGGCATCGCGGCCTCACTGATGTCCCGCAATCGGCGCTTCCTCACGGTCAAGGTGTCGGAATTGCTCTTCCACAGCCCTGTGCGGGCCGGGGAAATCATCGAGTTCTTCATTGCCATCGTCCGTCAGGGCAACACGAGCCTTACCCTCCGGATCGAGGTCCAGGTCTATGAACCGGTCTCGGAGCAGCGCCGGGACGTTACCAGCGGCGAGTTCGTGATGGTGGCCGTGGATGAGGACCAGCATCCGGAATCCATTCTCTGGAAGCCGGACATGCTTCTGTCTGTGGCTGAGGCGCAACTCCGGCGCAAGAACAGCTGAGCAACCTCTTCGATCGCTATCGAAAAGGGCTCGGGTGCTTTTCCGGCGCCCTTTTTGGTGGAACGGGTCCAAGTCCGTGATGTACTGACGGCATGACAGAACTCATTTCAGCCCACCTGGATCACCGGCGTCTGTGGCGGGATTTCGACTACTGCTATCCCGTGATCTCCAGGCGCAGCCGGGGTGTGAGCCTTGGGGTGAACCTCAACCCCGACAAGGTCTGCAATTTCAATTGTGTCTATTGCGAGGTGGACCGCCAAACGCCGGCCAGACGCAAGGATCTGGATCTCGATCTGCTGGCGCAGGAACTGGGTCTGCTGCTGGACCTGGCCACCAGCGGGGAGATCTACCAGATCCCCCCCTTCGACTCGGCCCGTCCCGAGCACCGGCGGCTCAACGACATCGCCTTCAGTGGGGATGGCGAGCCCACCACGTCGCCCCTATTTGCCGAGGTGGTGGCAAGGGTGGCCCGGCTCAAGGATCAGCGCGGCCTCGACCTGGTGAAGCTGGTGCTCATCACGGATTCCAGCCGCCTCCAGGCCCCAGGCGTGGTGCTCGGGCTGGAGACGCTCATGGCCCACCAAGGCGAGGTCTGGGCCAAGCTGGATGCCGGAACGGAGGCCTACTACCAGGAGATCTGCCGCAGCCAGGTGCCCTTCGAGCGCATCCTCGACAACCTGCTGCAGACGGCGCGCCGCTGGCCCATCCTGATCCAGACGCTCTTTCTCGACTGGAAAGGGCAGGGTCCCAGCGAGGCGGAACTGGAGGCCTACTGCGGGCGCCTGGAACACATCCTGGCCCAGGGTGGCCAACTCCAGGCACTTCAGCTCTATACGGTGGCCCGGCCCACACCTGAAGCCGAGGCCCGCCCGCTGCGGCGCCTCGAAATGGATGCCATCGTTGCCAGTCTCCGGGGCCGCCTGCCGGGTCTACCCATGGAGGTCTACTACGGTCCGGAGGAATGGGCCTGATGGGTCGGTTCCCTTCCACGGTGACGCTGGCCCTGACCCTGGCGCTCGGCCTGACCGGATGCCGCGACCACCCCCCGCAGCCCATGGCTCCGGCTCCGCTGAGCCTTAGCCTGGTGGCCGTGGGGGACATTCTCATGCACCAGGATGTCAAGGCCGCCGCAGCCCTGGATCCCGGTGGTTTTGCGGCCCTCTGGGCGGATCTGGTGCCGCTGTTCCAGGGGGCGGATCTGGCCTTCGGGAACCTGGAGACGCCGGTGGCTCCCACCACGGGTCGGCCAGGTGTGCCTTTCCAGTTCAACGCGCCGGCGACGCTGCCCGCGGCGCTTCGTGCCAGTGGCTTCACGGTGCTGGCCACGGCCAACAACCACGCCTATGACCAGGGCCCCAGGGGCGTGCGCGAAACGCTGGAACGGCTGCGGGCGGAGCGGCTGGTGGCCATCGGGACCGGCACGGATCGAGCCCAGGCCGAAACGCTTCAGGTGCTCGAGTGCCAAGGTTTCCGCATCGCGTTTTTGGGGTTCACGGACCTCTTCAACATTGATCTGAACCGCCGGGCCACGGAGCCCTGGGTGCGTCCGCTGGAACTCGAGCCCGCCCTCCAGGCCGTGCACGAGGCGCGCAGCCGGGCCGACCTGGTGGTGGTGAGCCTCCACTGGGGCAACGAGTACCAGCACCTGCCGACGAAACGGCAGCGGGACATCGCCCACGCCCTGGTGGCGGCGGGCTGCGACGTGATCCTGGGTCACCATCCCCACGTGCTCCAGCCGGTCGAATGGCTGGAAGCCGAGGGCCGCAAAGCCCTGGTGGCCTACTCCCTGGGCAACTTCATCAGCAACCAGGACCGCATGTACAAGGCCGATCAGTTTCCCGTGGCCGGGGGCGACAACCGCGATGGTGCGGCCCTGAAGCTGCGCTTCGAGCGGCGACCCGGGCCCGATGGCCGGGACCGAGCGCAACTGGTTGAGGCCGCCGTGGAGCCGCTGTGGACCGAAAATAACTGGGCCGTCCCGACGCCCCACCGGCAGCTCCGCGTCATCCGTGTGGCGGCCGCGGAGGCGCGGGTACGCAGGGAACTGGACGGGCTCTCGGATCCCGTCCAGGGGCCCAAGGCGACGCCAGATGAAAAGCTGCGGAAGAAGGCCATCCTGGAGCACCAGGAATACCTGCGGACCCTCATCCTGCGCCGCCGGCGCGTTGCGGAAGTTGTAGGCGAGGCCTTCGTGGGACGCTAGGCCAACCCCAGCTCTTCGCGGTGCTCGCGCAGCACGGCGATGATCCGCGCGAGGTGCTCATCCTCGGTGCCGCCGACGGCCTCCATGAGCATGCGCAGGCCCTCGGCCACTTCGAAGCGATCCACGCCTGCTGCGAAGGCCTTGTCCTTCAGCTTCTTCTTGACGCTTTTGGGCTCCAGTCCCTCGGTCCGCGTGGGGCGCACCAGGGCACAAGCCATGACGAAGCCCGTGATCTCGTCCGAAGCCAGCAGCGCCTTGTCCAGCAGGCTGTCGTAGGGCACACCCCAGCGGGTGTAGTGGGCGCTGATGGCGTGGGCCAGTTCCTCGTCGCCCCGCTCCCGCAGCCAGGCCACGATGCGCTGCGGGTGTTCACCAGGCCAGCTGTCGTAGTCGGCGTCGTGAAGCAACCCCGCGAGGCCGAAGCGTTCGACAGCCTGGCCTTGGCCTTGGGCCAGGTCCCGCATTACCAGTTCCACGGCCCGGGCATGGGTGCGCAGTTTCTCTGAGGGCGTCCAGTCGCAGAGCAACTGCCAGGCTTCAGCGCGGGTGAGCATGGTGGTGGCCTCAGGGAAGGTTGAAGGTGGGCCGGGGCGGTCCTGGCTCGGGATCACCGGCATAGCGAACGGATTCCAGGAACAGGCCCGAGGCGGGAGCGGCCTTGGCGCCCCAGTGGAGGTTGGCGGCCTCCGTGGGATTCTGCAGATCCTCCAGCAGCCTTCTGGGCTCTTCTTCGCCCAGGCCACAGGCCACGGCGGCACCCACCATGCGGCGGGCCAGACGCCGGTAGAAGTGGGTGGCGCGCACGCGCAGGAGGACCAGGGCTCCAGCCTCGGCCACCTCGCAGTGGAGGATGCGGACCCGGCCATCCTCCTCGGCGTCCAGGTCGGCGAAGGCGGCGACATCCTGATCTCCCTGGAAGGCGGTCCAGGCCCGGGCAAGGCGATCCAGATCCAGGTTGCGTTTCACCCACCAGATCCAGGGCTTGCCGAAGGCACTGCGGCGGCGGCTGATCTGGTACAGGTAGGTGCGGTCCACGGCGTCGTGCCGGGCATGGAAGCGGGGTGGGCAAGCCCGGAGGTCGCGGAGGGCGATGTCGTGGGGCAGGGCAGCATCCAGGATGCGCCTGAGCTCGCCGGGGCGGGGGGCGCCCTGGCTTTCGAGGTGCAGGTGGGCCACCTGGCCGAGGGCGTGGACGCCCGCATCCGTGCGCCCGGCTCCGCCGAGATGGACAAGGTGGACGCCCGCATCGTGGAAGACGCGTTCCAGACTGCCGGCCACAGTCCGGACGCCCTCCTGGGACTGCTTGGCGCCTTGTTTCTGCCAGCCCTGGAAACGGCTGCCGTCATATTCGATCAGCAGCCGGAAGGAGGCCAGGGGCATCGGTTTCTGGGCCATGCTCAGGCCCCGATGATGGATTTCACGGCGTCAATCAGTGTCGCCGGATCATGGATGGGCTTGGCCAGGTAGCCTTCGGCGCCCGTGAGTTCCAGGTACTTCTCGCGGTCGCCGAACATGGCATGCGCAGTGGCCAGCAGCACGGGGATGCGGCGCGTCTGCACCTCCTGCTTCAGGAGCTGGGTGATGAAGATGCCATCCACCTTCCGGCCTTCGTAGCTGGAGCGCGAGAGGCTGACGTCCATGATGATGGCGACGAGGTCACCCTCCCGGGCGAGCTGGAGGATTTCCTCCACTTCCTCGGACACCAGCACCTCATAACCGCCCTTCTTCACGAGGACGGTCTGGATGAACTTCACATTGATGGGGTCGTCCTCCACCAGGAGGATCCGGTTGGACATGAACGCCTCGGCGTCTTCAGGCTATCGGCTATGAACGATAACCGCCACGCATTTGCTGGGTTTCCAAATGGCCCAGCAGTTCGTCCGGAACCTTGAGACCGCCCCGTCCGCTGCCCAGGCGCAGGCCAGGCTTGTGGGCGCCGTGGTAGTCGCTGCCACCCGTGACGACCATCCCCAGTCGCGCAGCCAGGGCCACGAAGTAGTGCTGTTCCGCGGCCCGGTATTCCCCGTAATAACCCTCGAGCCCCTCGAGGCCTTGCCGTTGCAATTCGGCCATGGCGTCATCCCAGCTGAAGCCACCGCCGGCGAAGCGGCCGGGATGGGCCACCACGGGCACGCCGCCAGCCTCGCGGATCCAGCGGGTGGCTTCCGCCGGACTCAATTCCTCCCGGGGAACAAAGCCGGGGCAGTCGTCGCCGATGAGTCGGACGAAGGCCTCCGGGGCCCGCCGGACGAAGCCCCGTGCGGCGAGGGCCTTGGCGAAATGGACCCGGGAGAGCAGCGGCGTATCCGACTGGGCCCGCACCTCTTCGTAGCTCACGGGACAGCCCAACTCAGCCAGGCGGATCACCATGCGGCGGTTCCGGTCTTCGCGGCGCCCGCGAAGTTCCACCAGCCGAGCCTGGAATGGCTGATCCGCCGGGTTCACCAGCAGACCAAGCACGTGGAGGGAGCGGCCCAGGAATCGGCAACTGAGCTCGGTGCCGACCAGCAGCCGCGTCTTCACGCTCGGCTGCATCGCGAGAAAGTCCGGGATGCCGCCCAGGGTGTCGTGGTCCGTGAGGCAGAGGGCCGTCAGCCGGGCTTCGTCGCCAAGCAGGGCCAGACGCTCCGGCGTGTCCGTGCCGTCGGAATGCAGGGTGTGGCAGTGGAGATCAATCACCGGGGGGCGCTTCCAGGAAGGGGCGGGGCAGGCTCTTGTTGGCGCGATAGAGGGCGGCCAGCATGAGGGCCACCGCCTGGAAAAGCTCTGGGGGGATCAGGCGGTCCAGGTCCAGGGGTTCCAGGGCCGCCAGTAGATCAGGATCCCGGGTGACAGCAACCCCATGCTCCTTGGCCAGCGCCAGGATCCGCTCAGCGAGCAGCCCCTTGCCCTTGGCCACGAGTCGGGGGGCTGTGTCGTGAAAGGGATCTTCTGGCCGATACCGGAGGGCAGCGGCGCGGGGACGGTGGGAACCAGGTCGGGCCATGGGCCCTTATCGGAAGCTGGCGCTACTGGACGAAGTTCGCGGCGCTCTGGGCATCATCGGCGGGCTCATCCATGGCCAGGCGGCGGAACAATTTCACGTCCGCGAGGGACAGGATGCTCATGTAGGAGAAGCCGCTGAAGAACAGCCACAGGAAAGGCACAGAGGCCCACTTGCGGATGTAGATGGCCACCAGCACCGCGCCGAAGTAGTAGATGGCGAAACCCAGTTCCAGAAAGGTCATGAGGCTCTTGGGCACTTTGTAGGCCCGCTTGGTGGCGGTCTGGCCGTTGGCATCCACACCGTATTTGGGCGTGCGCTTGAATTCCTTGTCGTCCGTTAAGAAGCCTTCCAGCACGGCCTTGGCCTGGTTGAGGGCGAGGCCGATGCCAAGGCCCATGAGGCCGGGGATGTACTTCAGGCGGGACTTCCAGCCAGTGTTATCGGTCAGTTCCTTCTGGGAGAGGCCAAAATAGAGTCCCACGCTGACGGCGTTAAGCAGGAAGAAGGGGCCATCCGTGAGCAGCAGGATGTGCACGGGCGTGCCGGCCCGGAACACCATGGCGGGCACCATGATGACGGAGAGGACCACCATCAACATGTAGTTGCAGTTGGCCGTGAGGTGGAACCAGCACTCCAGCTTGGTGTGCAGGCTCTCATTGGACATCCAGATGGTCTTCATGAGCTTGCGAATGACCTGGGCGTTGCCCTTGGCCCAGCGGTGCTGCTGGCTCTTGAAGGCGTTGACCTCCACGGGCAGCTCGGCGGGGACCACCAGGTCCTTGAGGTAGACGCCGCTCCAGCCCTTGAGCTGGGCGCGGTAGGACAGGTCCGCATCCTCGGTGATGGTGTCGTGCTCCCAACCCCCGGCATCGGCGATGGCGGCCACGCGCCACATGCCGGCGGTGCCGCTGAAATTGAAGAAGGCCTTGGAGCGGTTGCGCGCAGTGTGCTCAAAGACGAAGTGCCCGTCGAGCAGGATGGCTTGCACCTGGGTCAGCAGGGAGAATTCGCGGTTCAAGTGCGCCCAGCAGCCCTGGACGAAGGCCACCTTGTCGTCGGCGAAGTGGGGCACGGCCTTGCGGAGGAAGTCCTCCGTGGGCAGGAAGTCGGCATCGAACATGGCCACCAGTTCGCCCTTGGCGACCTTGAGGCCCTCGGACAGCGCCCCGGCCTTGAAGCCCGTGCGGTCCGTCCGGTGCAGGTAGTGGATGTCGAAGCCCAGGGCCTTGTAGCGGTCCACGACGGCACTGGCGATCTTCACGGTGTCATCCGTGGAATCATCCAGCACCTGGATCTCGAGCTTCTCTTTGGGCCAGTCCATCTTCACGACGTAGTCCATGAGCCGCTCGATGACGTTCATTTCGTTGAACACGGCCAGCTGCACCGTGACCACGGGCAGGTAGTTCGCATCGCCCCGGGGCTGCGGCACATCCTTTTTATGGCGGTAATAGAGCAGCAGCATCCAGAGGCGGTGCGCCCCATAGATGCTCAGAATGGTGAGCAGTGTGAAATAGGTGCCAAGCACGATGGTTTTGACGACGTCCATCACTGAATAAACCCCCCATGGCCCGGGTCAACGCGCCGGCTTAATTGTGCCCTGTAGTTCAGAGAAAATCCATGAAATTCCTAACAAACTCCCACCCCATCTCCGGTGGCTCAGCCAGGAGCCTGTCCAAGTATTCGAGCGCCCCGCGATGGGCCCAGGCGGGATGCACGGCAAGGAAGGGCCCGCAGGGCGATGTGGTGGCATCGTTCAAGGGCCCTGACGCCGCGGGGCGCCCGCCTGGACCCATCCCAGAGGGCGTGCGGCGGCGCGCGTCGCCATGCTGCGTCAGGCTCGGATCGCGTAGTACCTGCTACGCTCACCTCGCCTTCCTTGCCTGGCTCGCGCGGCGCCGTGCGCGCGGGGCATTCCAATTACTTGGACAGGCTCCTAGGATGGCTAGCATGGCTGACCTCGACAACTTCAACTTCCCCACCATGATCGGTCGGTACCAGGTACTGCGTCTGCTCGGGTCCGGGGCCATGGGGAGTGTGGTCCTGGCCGAGGATCCGAGAATCAAGCGCAAAGTGGCCATCAAGCTGATGAAGCTGGATGCGGTGCGCACCGAAGCCGACCAGCACGAGTATCTGGCGCGGTTCCAGCGGGAAGCCGAGGTGTCCGGCCTGCTGAACCATCCAGGCATCGTGGCTATCTACGATGTGGGTGAGGTGGAGGGCCACGGTCCTTTCCTGGCCATGGAATTCGTTCCCGGCAAACCTCTGGATGCCCTCATCAAGTCGGGGCCGGCCCTGGCCACCAAGGAGAAGCTGCGGATCGCCGTGGGCATTGCAGAATCGCTGGATCACGCCCATGCCAAGGGCATCGTCCACCGGGACGTGAAGCCCGGAAACGTGATGGTGGCCGAGGATGGCCGAACCAAGCTCATGGATTTCGGCATCGCCAAACTGGAGGATGCCAGCCTCACCCAGACGGGCACCTTCCTGGGAACTCCCAGCTACGCCAGCCCCGAGCAAATCCGCGAAGGGAAGGTGGACAGCCGCTCCGATATCTTCAGCTTCGGGGTGCTGGTCTTTGAGCTCATGAGCGGGCAATCGCCCTTTCCAGGCAACTCCATCAACACCATTCTCTACCGCATCGTGAATGAGCCACCCGTTGAGGTGCAGCCGCCGGTGACGGGCATCCTGCCCGAAGGCTGGCGGCGCATCTTCGACAAGGTGCTGTCGAAGCGTCCGGAAGAGCGCTACCCGACCTGCACAGCCTTCGTGCGAGACCTGCTCGACACGGTGGTGGAGCTGGGCAAGGACGACCGCCGGGAGTTCCTGGGCCTGATGAAGATGAGCGGCGAGTCCCCTTTGCCTGAAATCGTCTCCACTGCCTTTGACGAGACCATGGTCGTGGCCCGCCCCGAGTCCAGGAAGGCTGGGCGACTTGCGCTCGTCGCATTGGCGCTGGTCGCCGTGACTGTCGGAGGCTGGTTCTTCTTCAAGGGGCCCAAGGAAACGCGCCTCAAGATCGTGTCCAGCCCCGTGGGTGCCAAGGTTTTCGTGGACGACCTGGAAGTGGGTTCGACGCCGGTGAACCAGCTCCTGGTGGCCGGCAATAAGCTGCGCCTGGAGTCCAAGGGCTACGAGTCCTTTGTCTATGAATTCAAGCCTGGCGGGGCGCCTCCGCCCACCTTCGAGTTGAAGCCCATCATCACCCAGGAACTGCTGGACTCGGTGCCCCAGGGCGCTCATGTGGTACTGGACCAGAAGCCGCTGGATGGGGTCACCCCCATGAAGGTCTCCTGGAATCATGGTCTGCCCCACCAACTTACCTTGACCAAGGACCGGCTGGTCTGCCCCAAGGATTTCGAGGCCGGCGAAATCCCGGCCGGCAAGGTCTTTGAGTTGAAGGAAGCCGCCACCGCCAGCACGCTGCCGGAACCGCCCCTGGACCCCAAGGCCCCGGGCGCCCTCAAGCTTGCAGGCGGATTCGGCGTGCGCCTGGCGGTCGATGGCAAGGCCATGGGCGAGCTCAGTCCCGGAGGGAAACTGCCGCTGGCCCCCGGTACGCATAAGCTGGAACTCACCAGCTCCCGCTATTTCTACAAGGAGACCAAGGCTGTCACCGTCATCGCGGGCCAGAGCGCCACTTTGACGGTGCCGGGCCTCGCCGCCCTCACGGTCGAGACCTACCCCGGCACCGGCAAGGTCTTCGTGGATGGCCAGGACACCGGCGTCGAAAGCGATGGCAGCAGCCCGATCCAGGTGGCCCACGGCCACCATACGGTCACTGTCCGCGGAACCAAAGGCAGCAAGACCGAATCCGTGGATCTGAATGGTGACAAGGGCTTGCGCTTTCCGCTGTAGGTCGGGCCCTACCTGTGCGCCATCCCTGATTTCGAATCTATCATGCGCAAGGAAGGATTCCCTCCCCGTCACCCACTTGCCTGCGGCTCGGGGTGACGTTCCGGCCGCACGAATCGCTGGCACGGCGCGGATCCGTTCCGGCAGTCCCCCGGACTGCCTCCACGAGCGCCTAGCTGCCAGCGATTCTGTGATTTCGAATCCTTCCTGCGCTCCCCAACCAAAAAGGCCGCCTTGCGGCGGCCCTTCTGGTTGGGGAGGAAGGATTCGAACCCTCGGTACGCAGGATCAAAACCTGCTGCCTTACCACTTGGCTACTCCCCAGGCGGAAAAGCAAGCATAGCGCGGGTTCGCGTCCTGCCCAAGCCTCTGCTTGCGGCTCAGGGATTGGGCTTGGGGGTGAACCCGAA